>JBCBZH010000263.1:0-6139 GCA_039815415.1 Bacteroidota bacterium | reverse complement strand
GTCGTAGAACGCGTTGTTGACGGAGGGCACTGGCTTTGGGCTTTGGGCTTTGGGCTTTGGGCTTTGGGCTTTGGGCTTTGGGCTTTGGGCTTTGGGCTTTGGGCTTTGGGCTTTGAAGATGCGGCTTGTCGCCAGCTCGAGGTAAGGCCACCCGCAGTCCTTCCAACCGAAGCGAGCCTACTTCCTCGTTCCTGATTCCTCGCTCCTCATCCCTCTTTCCGCATCAAATTGGCCGTTGCGGTCAGCCCCGGACCGAAGGCGATGGAACACACAAGATCGCCGTCGACGACCGCCTCATCCTTCGCAATCGCGGCCCAGATGTGCGGCAGCGTGGTGGACGACATGTTGCCTCGCGTACGCAGCACCTCCTGACTGTGGCGCACGGTCGCGTCTTCCAGCCCGAGGGCCTCGGCGGTCCGCTCGATCACGCGTGGGCCACCCGGGTGTACGGCGAACACATCCACGTCGGAGACCGCCAGCCCGTTGCGGGCGAGCAGCGACTCTACAAGACCCTCGACGCGTTGATGGATGTGATCCGGCACGTCGCGGCTGAGCGTCATGCGGAACGCGGGCGAGGCGGCCCGCCACGTCATCTCGCCCATGGTCCCGGGTAGAATGGTCTCGATGTGGTCGATCAGCGCAAAGGCGCCAGGATGTAGCTGCGCAGTGACATCCACGCGCACGGCACCATCAGCGAAGAGGCATTGCTGGACGATCTGCTCCACGTCTGTCGTCGCCGGGTCGTGGTGGAGCGTGCACATCTCCATGAGCAGGATCGCCGCGTGGGCGTCCGTCGCCAGCTCGAGGTCGGCCTCGGCCTGGGCAGCGAGCTGGCGGGCCGCCGTGGCGGTCACGAGGTCGGCGGCCATCGCGCTGGCGGGGAGCGCAGCGTAACAGCCCATGTGGCCGATGTGGAGCAAGCGGGTGTCGGCCCAGCCCTTCTGATCCGCCATTCGCTGGGCGGCCGTCGGGCTATCGTAGCCTGTGCAGCTCACCTGGATGAGCGCGTCGGGCGCCTCGGTGTCAGCACCGAAGGCCTGCTCCGCGATGGAACGGGCGGTGCGCGCGAACACCTCCATCCGCGCATCGAGCGGCGCTCGGTACCACGGTGGAGCCTCTGTGAGGGCTTGTCCGTCCCCGCCCGCAGGTGCGGCGTGGACCTGCATCCGGTCCCACTCCTGATGGGTGTAGTCCTCGAGTGCTGTCACGCGAGAGTCGATGGACGACCGGCGGGCGAGCAGATCGTAGAGCCGGAGGGCGCGGTCGAGGTCGGGCACGGGGCGTTCCGCTGCGATGCGCCGGAGCGCGGCCTTCATCCAGTCCACGCCGTCGCGCTGAGCGACGAGGGTTCCGAACTCGATGGGATGGGCGGAGAGATAGGCGCGAGGACGCATGGCAACAGAGGGCAGTCCGCATCTAGCCCGAGACGGTGGTGCGGGTTCCTCGCCAGCACGTGGTCCGAAAAAAGTGCCCAGACGGTTTAGCTCGCGCCGGAATCACCGATATCCCGTCCTGCCCCCATTCCCTCCCCCCTGACATGAAGAAGTCCACCCTCCTCGTCGCCGCTGGCATTCTCGCACTGTCTGGCTGTGACTTCGCTGGCAGCAGCGACTCCGCCACGGTTCCTGTCGCCAGCATTGAGGTCTCCGGCCTTCAGGCCTCCAACGGCCAGGAAGCGTGGGACGCCGATGGTACCGCCCCGGACGTCTACGTTGAAATCCGCAACGCCGCTGGCCGCGCCATCTACCGCAGCGAGGTTCGTGAGAACACCGAAGCGACCGACCTCGAGTTCTCCGTCACCTCGGACGTTGAGATCCCGTTCAGCGCCATGGCGATGTACGTCAACGTCTACGAGACCGACGGCGACCCCGTGCTGGCGACCGAGATGGCTGCCTCGCAGGCCTTCACCCTCGACCAGCTCGTTGAGGGCGACGTGGAGCTGAGCGACTCGGAGCGCGGCACCCAGATGCGCGTCGTGCGCAAGGCTTCGGCCTCGGAAGCGCCTACCGACGCCTAGAGTCCCCTGGCCTTTGGCCTGACGCGCTGCTGGACGTTTCCGGCAGCGCGTCATCTGCTTTAGAGCCCCCAGGCTAATTCGTCGAGAGCAGCTTGAGGCGCGCCCGGGTGGGCCGGATGTCCAGGTACTTCTCAAAGCGAACCGAATCACCCGGCGGGATGCGCTGCACGAGCACCTGGACGTCCTCCATCGGGCGCTCGTCGTTGTAGAGCGTCACGAATACGTCGGCCGAGGAGATGGGGCGCTCGGAAGTATTGACGACGTACCCCGTCAGAACCGGAAGCCCCTGCCCCTCCACGCGGAGACGGAGGTCGTGGACTTCTGCATCCGCCGAGCTGGAGCCGCCGCATCCCGCCAGCACGAGCAGGCCTGCAAGGAGGCAGAGAATAGAACGCGACACAGAGACGAGCGGTGGGGTCGATGAAGGCATAAGCACGGGGAACGAAGGGTCAGCGTCGGATGAGTTCCGACACCGTGTAGCCGATCTCCTCGTCGGCCATCATCTCTTCCTTGTCGATGTAGAGTGACGTGGGGTAGCCCCACTCCTCATGGTAGGTCACGTCCACGCGGGCCGCACCCTCCGCATAAGCCGTCTCCAGCAGTTCGAAGAGGCCCTCCACTGCCGGCGGCTCGCCCTGGGCAATGGGTTGGTCCTCGATCACAAACGACGTGACGGTCCCCTCTTCCACCGTGACGGTGTACGGTCCGCGCCACTCGGGCGGGCAGAAGCAGGTGCGCGTAATGGTCATCTCGTAGGCCTCCACGTTGGCCTCTGCCCACTGCGCCTGGGCCTGCGCCAGCGCGTCGCCGGGACTGAGATCTGCGGTCGGAACGGCTGCAGGCGCGCTGCAGGCGGCGAAGACCAGCGAAAGCAGGAGAACACGCATGACGTCAGAGGTGGGGAGCCCAGACAACGGGCTGGCGAGCGGATTTAGCCGAGATCGGCCAGATTGGCCTCTAGGGCCGCAATTTCGGCCTTCGCATCTTCCGCCTTCTGGCGCTCCTTCGCCACGACGGCCTCAGGCGCGCGCGAGACGAAGGCCTCGTTGCGAAGCTTCTTCTCGACGCCCCCAAGGAACCCCCGCTTGGCGCCGATCTCTTTCTGGAGACGCTGTCGCTCCACACCGAGGTCAATCATGCCTGCGAGCGGCACGAACACCTCGTGCGCTCCCACGACAATGGCCGCCGACGCAGCAGGCTTCTCGAGGTCGGCGCCAATCGCCAGCTCGCTGAGACCTGCGAGGCGCTCTACGTAGTCCGATGCACGCTCGAGAGCGGACGCCGTGGCAGCATCGCCAGCCCGAACGAGGGCGCGGATGCGCTGCGAGGGCGGCACGTTGTACTGGGCGCGCACCTGCCGGATGCCCGTGACGAGGTCTTGGATGGTGGTGAACAGCGCCGCCGCCTCAGGGTCGGTCTCTTCTTTCGACGGCGACGGCCACGCGCTGGCGATGCAGGCCTCGCCCTCGGCGCGGGGCCGGAGCGTCCACCACAGCTCCTCGGTCACGAACGGCATGAACGGATGCAGCAGGCCGAGGATCTTCTCGAACACCTCCACGGAGAGCGCCAGCGAGTCTCGAGCTGGCGACTCGCCCCGGGGGGCCTTTGAGACCTCGAGGTACCAGTCACAGAAGTCGCGCCAGACGAAGTCGTAGGCGAGTTGGGCAGCCTCGGAGATGCGGTAGGCGTTGAGCGACTCGGTGACGGCCTCCACGGTGTCGTGCAGGCGCGTGAGCAGCCAGCGCTCGGCGAGGTTCAGCTCCGAGAAGTCGCGCTGGCGGCGGAGGTCTTCGGTGGGGCGGCCTGCGTCATCGCGCTCCACGAAGCGGCCGAACACGCGGCTCGCGTTCCAGATCTTGTTGGCGAAGTTGCGCCCGCCCTCGAAGGCTGCAGGATCCAGCTTGATGTCCTGCCCCTGCGCACACAGCTTGGCGAGCGTGTAGCGAACCGCGTCGGCGCCGTAGGTCTCGATCATGTCGAGCGGGTCGATGCCGTTGCCGAGCGACTTGGACATCCAGCGGCCCTGCTTGTCCTTGATCATGCCCGTCACGAACACGTCGGTATACGGCACCTCGTCCGTGAAGTGCGTCCCGGCCATGATCATCCGGGCGATCCAGAAGAACAGGATGTCATAGCCCGAAACCAGCACGGAGCCGGGATAGAACGCCTTGAGAGCGTCCGTGTCATCGGGCCATCCGAGGGTGGCGAAGGGCCACAGCCAGCTCGAGAACCAGGTGTCGAGCACGTCCTCGTCCTGCACGTAGCCCTCGCCCGGCGAGTCCACAGAGACGACGAAGTCCTCCTCGATGCGCTCGCCGTCGGCGTCGGTGCGGTACCAGACGGGAATGCGGTGGCCCCACCAGAGCTGGCGCGAGATCGGCCAGTCGCGGATGTCCTCGAGCCAGCGGCGGTACTCGTTGGCCCAGCGCGCCGGGTGGAACGTGATGGTGCCGTCGTTGACCACCTCGAGGGCGCGCGTGGCGAGCGGCTCCATCGCCACGTACCACTGCGGCGAGAGCAGCGGCTCGATGACCGCCTTCGAGCGGCTGGAGATGGGCACCGTCTGAACGTAGTCCTCGATCTTCACCAGCTCGCCAGAGGCCTCCATGTCGGCGACGATGGCCTTGCGGGCGGCGAAGCGCTCCATGCCTGCATAGGGACCGCCCTCCTCGTTGAGCGTGCCGTCGAGGTTCATCAGGGAGACCGTCTCAAGCCCGTGGCGCTTTCCGATCTGGAAGTCGTTCTCGTCGTGGCCGGGCGTGACCTTGAGCGCGCCCGCGCCGAAGTCCATCTTGATATAGTCGTCGGCGATGATGGGCACGATGCGCCCCACGGCGGGCACGCGGACCGTCTTGCAAACGAGATGGCGGAAGCGGTCGTCCTCCGGGTGAACGGCCACGGCGGTGTCGGCGGGGATGGTCTCCGGCCGCGTGGTGGCAATGTCGATGTACTCGCCGGTCTCGGTCCCGTCTTCGTCCACGACCGGGTAGCGAACGGTCCAGAGCGAGCCGTTGCGCTCCACGTTGTCCACTTCCTCGTTGGAGATGACCGTCTGGTTGTCCGGGTCCCAGTTGACGAGGTACTCGCCCTTGTAGACGAGACCCTGTTCGTAAAGCGTCACGAAGACCTTCTGGACGGCTTCCGAGAGCCCCTCGTCCATCGTGAAGCGCTCGTAACGCCAGTCGCAGGAATCGCCCAGGCGGCGCTTCTGCTGGAGGATGATGTCGCCGTACTCCTGCTTCCAGTCCCAGACGTGCTCGAGGAACGCCTCGCGCCCGATCTCTTTGCGGTCGATGCCGTCCTTTTTCAGGGTCTTCTCGACCACGTTCTGTGTGGCGATGCCTGCGTGGTCAATGCCGGGAATCCAGAGCGCTGCGAAGCCCTGCATCCGCTTAAACCGGATGAGGAGGTCCTGCACGGTGTCCTGGAGGCCGTGGCCCATGTGGAGCCGCCCGGTGACGTTGGGCGGCGGCATGGGGATCACGAACGGCTCCTTGCCGCCCTCGTGGACGGCGTCGGGGTCGACGTGGAAGAAGCCGCCCTCCTCCCAGTAGCGGTACCACGCCAGCTCGACGGCCTCCGGCTCGTAGGCGGACCCGACCGGCGCAGGCGCGGGCGGCTCAGGGATCTCAGGCTGGTGATTGCGGTCGCGGGGGATCTCGGTCATCGGGCTGGCGATGCGGCGGGGTGAGCCGCCGAAGCTACCGAGGGCGTCGCGGAGGGGCGGTGAAGCCTACGGTCCAGCGATGTGCCCTTGGGCAGCTTGCCTCCCGAGCCGTTGTGACCATGCATGATTAGGTTTCGTGCTTACCGTCCAATCCACGGCCTCGCACCAGCTTGGTTTGCACCGCCATACCACCATTCATGACACGTCTATTCTCCGCCCTACTGGCTGCGATCGCGCTTGTGACACTCCCACTTAGCGCCGACGCACAGACCTCCCCGCTCCAGACTTCCATTGACGCAGCAGCGGGCGGCTACGCCTCTGCACGGTACAGCCCGGGCTGATAGGTAACACTTCGGACCGGGCTGAGGAGTGACACCTCACCTTGCACCGCGATTCGCTCACCGCGACCGCCGTGCCCTGGACTGTCACCGACCCTATGCTCGAGAGAGCCCGCC
>JBCBZH010000122.1:0-11795 GCA_039815415.1 Bacteroidota bacterium | reverse complement strand
CCCGGCTTTCGTAGAGGCTGGGCGCCGCACGCCTGTACCTGAGAATTCTGAAATCACCAGTTCGCCGCACTCGTCTTTCTCGCATCCACTGACCGTGCCCACCATGTCCTCGCTCCTCGTCGTCGAAGACGATACGGATCTCGCCGACCTCCTCGATCTCCACCTGTCCGATGCTGGGTTCGAGGTCGAGGTGGTGGGCGACGGCGCGCTGGCGCTCCAGAAAGCCCTGGCGACGAGCTACGACGCCCTTGTGCTTGACTGGATGCTGCCGGGCTTGACCGGCGTAGAGGTCTGTGAGCAGCTGCGCGAGGCCGGACGCACCGTGCCGGTGCTGATGCTAACCGCCCGAGGCTCTGAAGAGGACCGCGTCCGGGGCCTCGAGTGCGGCGCTGACGACTACGTGCCCAAGCCGTTCTCCGTCCGCGAGGTGGTGGCGCGTGTCCGCGCCCTGCTCCGGCGCGTGGACTACGAACGCCCGCCCGAGGACGCCGACGAGACTCTGTCCTTCGGCGAGCTGGCGGTGCGTCCCCACGATCGTCATGTGAGCCGCGGTGGGCAACCCGTCGAGCTGACGGCCAAGGAGCTGGATCTGCTGCTGCTGTTCGCGCGCCACCCCGGCCGCGCGTTCTCGCGTCAGGAACTGCTCGATACGGTCTGGGGCGTTCAATTCTCGGGCTACGCGCACACCGTCAACACGCACATCAACCGCCTGCGTGCGAAGATCGAGCCCGACCCCGCCAGCCCGACGTACGTGCAGACCGTTTGGGGCATCGGCTATCGCTTCGCAGAGGGGGCTGATGCGTAGCCACTACCCTCTCATGTCTCGCCAGCTCGAGGGATGTGTTAAACATTTCAATCCATGTCATCCTGAGCGGAGGGCGCAGCCCGGAGTCGAAGAGACTGCCCTGAACTTGATTCAGGGATCTGTGGTGCGACGCTCTCTCAGGTTCAACGCCGAGAGCCCACACTCGACGTGCCCGGCACAGATCCTTCGGCGTCATTCGCCTGCGCTCATTCTGCTCAGGATGACATCTGGGTGGGCATCGACGCCACCTCGGAAGCCACTAGCCGCATGACTGATACCATCCCCTTCTGGAGCCGATTCAGCGTTCGGCTGAGCGTGCTGTTCCTGGCACTCCTGGCCGGGCTCGGCGCGGCCCTCGTGCTGCTCACCGACCGGGCCGCCGAGCGCGCGGCCGTCGTGGCCGACCAAGCACTCCATCGCGATCTCGCCCGCGCGCTGGCGCCCCGGTTCCAGCCCTACCTCGAGACCGACATTGACGAGGAGAGGCTGCAGCAGATGATCGACGGGCTGACGCAAGTCAACCGCCGCATGGATGTGTACCTGCTCGGCGGCGACGGCATGATCAAGAGCTGGTTCTCGGACGCGCGCCGCCGCCCGCTTATCGAGATGGTGGAGACGGCTCCGATGGACCGGATGATGGCTGGGGCCGACCTTCCGGTGTTGGGGGTGGACCCGGCGCGGCCCGAGGCGAGGCGCCCGTTCAGCGTGGCCCCCATCCGCATCATGGGCGAGGAGGGGTGCTACCTCTACCTCATTCTGCAGGGCGAACGCTACGACGCGGTCGCTACCGACATTCGGCGGCAGGCCCTCGCCAGCTCGCTGGGGCGTGGTCTTGGAATGGCGCTGGGCGTCACCGCCGTGCTCGGTCTGATCTTGTTCCGCGTCCTCTCGCGTCGTCTGGAACGACTCACCGAAACGGTCGGGTCGTTTGAGCGCGGGGCGCACAGCGTCCGCGCCCAGGATTCAGGGACGGACGAAGTGGCGCGTCTTGGTGGTGCCTTCAACCGGATGGCGACGCGCATCCAGGCCCAGATCGAATCCCTGGCCCGCACCGACGCGCTCCGCCGCGAGCTGGTGGCAAATGTGAGTCACGACCTCCGTAGCCCGCTGGCCGCGCTCCGGGGCCACCTCGAGACCCTCGAGATGATGGGACCCCGCCTCGACGCCGACGACCGCGAACGCCATGTCGAACGCGCCCTCCGGTCCTCGGAACGCCTCTCGTCGCTGGTGACCGACCTGTTCGACCTCGCCCGGTTCGATGCCGCCGAGGTTCGCGCTACGCCAGAGCCAACGGCTCTCGACGAACTGGCCCACGACGTGGTCGCTGAGACGCAGTCCATAGCGGCGGCCCGCGACGTGGCGCTATCCATTCGCGCCAGCTCGATTCCACTCGTCACGCTCGACGGCGGGCTCGTAGAGCGCGCACTCGCGAACCTGCTCGACAACGCGCTGCGGCACACGCCTGCAGGTGGGACCGTCGAGGTGGAGGTCGCCCGTGCCGATGGCGGGACGGTGTCCGTGGCCGTGCGCGACTCTGGCGAGGGCATCGCACCTGAGGTGGTGCCACGCGTCTTCGAGCGCTTCGTCCGGGCCGACGAGTCCCGCCCGACCGGCGGCGGTGCTGGCCTCGGGCTGGCGATCGTCAAGCGCATCGCCGAGCTGCACGGCGGGTCCGTGCGCGTGGAGAGTGTGCTGGGCTCCGGCTCCACATTCACGCTCACGCTGCCCATCGCCGGGCTGCCATCGCGGACGCCCGCTCGAGACGCCCAGCCGGACCGGGAAGTGGCGTAGCGAGAACCTGGTTCGGTAGGTGCTCGTGAGACCGGCCCCTCACGCACCGCAGGATCTCCTGGACACGCGCCGCATCGGCTCCCTCGACGTTTCCACTGTCGGCGTGGGCTGTAACAACTTCGGCTGGAAGATCGACGAGGCGCAGTCGCACGCGGTTGTCCACGCCGCGCTTGACGCCGGGATCACCCACTTCGACACCGCCGAGCTGTACGGCGAGGGCCGGAGCGAGGAGATCCTGGGCCGTGCCCTCGGTGCCCGGCGCACGGACATCGTGCTGGCGACCAAGTTTGGGTTCCACGGCCACGATGCGCCCGACGGCGTTCGCGCTTCCGCCGAGGCCAGTCTGAAGCGCCTCGGCACCGACTGGATCGACCTAACCATTCTCCATCGGCCGGATGAGAACACACCCATCGCCGACACGCTCGGCGCGCTTCGCCAGCTCGTAGATGATGGTCTCGTGCGCGAGATTGGTTGCTCAGGGTTTTCAGAGGCCCAGCTCCGCGAGGCGGACGCCGTGGCCGACGAGGTCCGGTTCGTGTCGGTTCAGAACGAGTACAGCCTGCTCCACCGCCAGCCCGAAGAGGACGGTGTGCTGGATGCCTGCGCCGAACTGGACGTGGCCTTCGTGCCCTACTTCCCGCTCAAGAGCGGCCTCCTGACGGGCAAGTACCGGAAGGGCGACGCCGTGCCGGAAGGCTCCCGGCTGGATACGGACAACGGCACACGCTTCGCGTCGATGGGTGACAGGCTGCTGACCGACGAGAACTTGACGACAGTCGAGCGCCTGATTGGCTTCGCAGAGTCGCACGGTCATACGCTCCTCGATCTGGCGTTCTCGTGGCTGCTCGCGCATGGGCCGGTTGCGTCTGTGATTGCTGGGGCGACCAAGCCCTCTCAGGTCCATGGCAACGTGGCCGCCTCGAGCTGGCGACTGACCGATGCCGAGATGGCGGAGGTAGACGCGATTCTTCGCCAGCCCGTCTAGCGGTTTGGCGCCAGACCCGGGGCCGCGTCTTCGCTCCGAATCCCCCGGCGCTCAGCAGAGCCCGCATCGAGCTGGCGAGACCTTGGCGGTCCGATTTCTCGCCCGCTCGTTCATGCCTCAGCTCCGCAACGTCGCCATCGTCGCCCACGTCGACCACGGCAAGACCACCCTCGTCGATGCCCTCCTCCAGCAGAGCGGCACCTTCGCCGCCCACCAGGAGGTGCAGGAGCGCGTCATGGACTCGATGGACCTCGAGCGTGAGAAGGGCATCACCATCATGGCGAAGAACACCGCCGTGCGCTACACGCCCACCGAGGGCGAGCTGGCGGGCCAGGAGATCAAGATCAACATCGTGGACACGCCCGGCCACGCCGACTTCGGCGGTGAGGTGGAGCGCACGCTCCGCATGGTGGACGGCATCATGCTCCTCGTAGACGCCGCCGAGGGGCCGCTTCCGCAGACGCGCTTCGTGCTCAGCAAGGCGCTCGCGCTCGGCCTCGAGCCCATCGTGGTCATCAACAAGATCGACCGGGGCGACGCTCGCGCCGAGGAGGTGCTGGACGAGGTCTACGACCTGTTCATCGACCTCGACGCCGACGAGCACCAGCTCGAGTTCCCCGTCATCTACGCCGTGGCTCGAGACGGCGAATGCACGATGGAACTGGGCAGCGAGCTGACGGACCTCAAGCCGGTCTTCGAGACCATCGTGAGCACCGTGCCGCCGCCCGCAGGCAACCCGGACGCGACGCTCCAGCTGCTCGTGACCGACGTGAAGCCGGACAACTTCCTCGGCCCCATTGCCATCGGGCGTGTGGTCAATGGCACCCTCAAGGTCAAGCAGCGTGTGCTGATGTGTCACCGCACAGGCGAGCAGAAGGGTGCGCAGGTGACGAGCCTGTTCGTGTCCGAAGGCCTCGAGCGCGTGGAAACAGACATCGCTCGAGCTGGAGATGTTGTCTACGTGGGCGGGCTGACGGGCATCGGCCTGGGCGAGTCCGTCACCGACGCAGAGGACCCGCAGCCCCTCGAGGCGCTCGCCATCGACGAGCCGACGCTGAGCATGGAGTTCCGCGTCAACGACTCGCCGTTCGTGGGCAAGGAGGGCAAGTACGTCACCTCCCGAAACCTCCGCGACCGCCTCATGAAAGAAGGCGAGGCCAACCTCGCGCTGCGCATCGAGGAGACCGAGTCCTCGGATCGCTTTCTCGTGTTTGGGCGGGGCGAGCTGCAGATGGCGATCCTGATTGAGCAGATGCGCCGCGAGGGCTACGAGTTCGCCGTGGGTATGCCACAGGTCATCACGAAGCAGGTGAACGGCAAAACGCACGAGCCCTACGAGCGCGCCACCATCGACGTCGCCGAGGAGTTCATGGGCGTCGTCATCGAGACACTGGGCACGCGGAAGGGCCAGATGGTCGAGATGAAGAACAACGGCTCGGGCCGTGTCCGCATGACGTTTGAGATTCCGGCGCGTGGGCTCATCGGCTACCGCACGGAGTTCCTCACCGACACCAAGGGCACCGGCATTCTCACGCACCTGTTCGATGGCTACAAGCCGTGGGCAGGGCCCATCACCCACCGCGCGACCGGCGCCATCGTGGCCGACCGCCCAGGCAAGGTGACGCCCTACACCATCATCAACCTCCAGGAGCGCGGCCAGCTCTTCGTCGAGCCCGGCGATGCCGTCTACAACGGCATGATCGTCGGTGAGAACGCGCGCGACGAGGACATGGAGGTCAACGCGACGAAGGAGAAAAAGCTGACCAACATGCGCGCGGCGGGGTCGGACAACTTCATGAAGATGAACCCGGCCAAGAAGATGTCTCTCGAGGAGGCCATCGAGTTCATCCGCGACGATGAGCTGATTGAGATCACGCCATCGTCCACGCGCCTGCGCAAGCGGCACCTCGACCCCCACGAGCGCAAGCGGGCCACCAACGCGCGGAAGGCGGAGGCGAAGACCGACGCCTGATCGCCAGCTCGAGCTGGCGAGCGCCTTGCAGCTTGGGCAGGGATAACACTCGCGCAACAGATGTGGTGTAGGCTAGAGGCCATCCATCATCCACAAACGCTCCCCATGAAAGAAGACCGCGACATCGAGAAGGGCTACCCCATGGACCAGTTCATCGCCAAGCTGCGCCGCCTTGCGGACGCGCTCGAAGCGGGCGAGCGCTTCGAGATTCAGGTCGCTGGGGAGCGCATCTATGTGCCTGTTCGCGCGGTCTACACCATCGAGCACGAGCGCGAGGACGGGGAGGAGGAGATCGAGTTCCAGATCACCTGGACGCACGACGACGCATAGCACACGTGCTTCAGACCGGTTTGGGCTGACGAGCGCTCTGGAGGCAGGGGGCAGACGCCTGAACGTCAGCTCGAGCGGGCGTCGTGCCAACCCTCGAGCTGGCGAGCGGTGCCTAGAAGCCGATCCCGGCACCGAGCGTGACGAAGGTGCCGCTGAAGTCGTCCGCCTCGAGGTCGGTGCCACGGGTGTCCGAGCGGCGGTCCAGGGCCACGAACCCAGCGACATCGATGCCCTTGCGGGGCCACACGACATCGGCGCGGACCTTAACAGAGCGGCCGCTGCTGGTCTGCGACTCCCCCTCGTATCCCCAGGCGTAGGTGCCTGTGCCGAGGATAGAGAGAGGGCCGACCGCAGCGCCATAGGCGCCCTGCACGCCGTAGTCGATCCACCCGAATGTCTCGCCGGCCTCGGCACCGCTGAAGCTGAGGTGGAGCCCGCCCCCTACGCCGCCCACGGGCGTGTCGAAGAGCCCGCCGAAGTCCCCGCGCAGGAGGACGCCATCGTAGAAAAACCAGGAGTCGCCGGTCTCGACCCCGCCGACCTCCTCGGTGAGGCCTGTGCAGGAGAGGATGGGACAGACGACGACGGCTGCCATTCCGCCACTGACATCCCCAATCACATAGAGATCAGAGTTGAGGCCGACGAACGTGAACCCGAGAGCGGGGCTCGAGATTCCGCTGGCGGTCCGGTTCTCGATCTCGCCGCTTCCAGTCTGGATGGTGATCGGGATCGCAATTGTGCGGGACTTGGGGAGTGAGCCGACCTGGGAAGCGGCAGTGGCGGTCAGGGCCAGTATGGCGAGGGCGAGCAGGGCAATACGCATAGCGTCCAGGGGGGAAAGAGACCGCGAAGGGTAGTGCCTACCGGGGAGGGGAGGTATCCCCGGTGCCGGGTATTCTGGAACGGAATCCGTGGAGCACCCGGGGTCACGCTGAGGGTCTCCATCGCCAGCCCGTGCGGCGCCGACTGGGCCGCCATGCCGGGCACCGACCGTGTCCGTACTGCGCCGACGACGCGCGAAACGTCTACAACCTCTCCGCGATGATCACGCGCGAGGCGTGCACCCTCTCCGAAACACCGATGGTCGCCTCTGCGTGCCCCTCTACCGCCGCGCTGATAGCACCGTGCTCACGCGCGATGGCCCCGAAGGGTTGCCCGATGCCGCACCCGGCTCCGCTCATGGGGCGCATGGCCCCGCTGAGCCCCTTCTAACGGGGCGCCCGGCGGTAGCTTGCAGGCATGGATTTCCTCGAGCTGCTGGATTACAAGCCGACGCCCCTGTTCGGCTCCGAGCCGGACATCAACGCCTACATCGAGCTGCACAACCTGATCGCAGCCGCCGAGTCCATCGAGCACTTCAGCCGGGACGACCTCGACCGTATCAGTCGCCAGCGCGACGTGGATCTGAAGGTGGCGTTCACCAACCAGCGCGTCAATCTCTACCAGGACATCCTGGATGGCTTGGTGGTAGATGGGGATCTGGAAGAGCAAGATCGAAAGATCCTGTCGCACGTTGCGCACACCCTCGCGCTGACGCCGGCTCTGCTCCGCGAGGCGCACGAGCGCGCGTTCGGAAACGCCGTCACCTCGTCCATCTCGGATGACTGTCTGGATCTCGACGAGCGTCTGCTGCTCTACAAGCTGCAGCACATGCTCGGTCTCGACCCCGAGGTGGCCGACAAGGCGTACGGATTCCTCGCCCGCGAGCGCCTGCTCAAGACCATCGCGCGCGTCCTGTGCGATGGCGAGCTGTCGCCGGACGAAGCCCAGGATGTGGAGACGGTTCGCGATGAGCTGAGCCTCGAGATTCCTGAGCGGCTTCAGCAGATGCTCAATCGTGCCGCGGACCGGTGGGCGGCGAAGAATCCTCAAATCGAGCCGGTCCACGTCCACTTCAAGCTGAAAGAGGATGAGACGGCGTACTACACGAGCGACGGCATCACCTGGACCGATGTGGTCATCCATGATGTCCGCCGCATTCTGTCGATGGCCGACGACAGCGGGCCCAAGACGGAACGGTCCACCCGGCATGTCCGAATGCCAGACGCCGCACTCGATGGAGATCGCCAGCGCGGACGGTTGACCATCACTAGCCATCGCCTGGTCCTGTCGGCAGACGGGCGTGGGCAGCAAAGCGTCAACCTGCGGTCGCTCGATGCAGTGCGTTTGTTCGCCAACGGAGTCACAGCTCGGACGGGTGGCGGCTGGCACGTGTTCTTCGACCTGGGCTCGAAGAGTCAGCGGGTGCATTGGGTGCTCGGCCAACTCGTGAAGCCGATGGTTCAGCCGCTGGCGGTGGTTCCTCGTGCGCCCAGCCGTGGCGCGCGCTGGCGGAAGGTTCGACCCGATGAGATTCGCGCCGCGCGCCTCGACGAGATGACAGGCGCCGAGGCGTCGCTCCGTGTGCTCGACCGCCTCGATGCGTCTCCAGAGCTGTGGGAAGAATCCGGGCGGGTCCGGTTTTCGCGCGAGAACGTGGTCTTCGATGGGTCCTCGCGTGAGGACGTTCGTCTCTCGACGGTCGCAAAGGCCGTGCGCCGGGGAGCGTTGGTGTGGATGCCTCTCGGGCTGGCGCAGGGCTGGCTCGTCGAGTTCCGGGAGGAGAGCAATGCCGACGCCTTCGTCCGCCTCCTCCGCGAGCGCAAGTCGGCGCGCTGAGCGTCGAGCTGGGGATCGGAGGGGCCTGTGGGTCAACGCAGCGTGACGAACAGCTCGGCGCGGAGCTTCCACACGCCCCGTGTCCTCACCCAGTGTGCGGCGTAGCGTCCCCGGGTTGAATGCTTTCCCCCGGCCGTTGTCCAGGAGCCGGACCATGCGCCGGTCTCGGCCGCGCGGGAGCCGGTCGTACTCACTTCGATCTCCTGTGGCATGCGGATGTACAGGAGGTCGGGCGCCCGGGCGAACTCGGCGGCCCAGGCGTCGGTGATCGTCGTGCGGTCTCCGAAGCTGCCATCGCCGGTCGTGATCTGGTACTCGGCGTCGTACATCGACACGACGCCACCGACATCGTGTCGGTGGATTGCGGCGTTGGACTCGGCGCGGAGAGCGCGGATGTGATCGGCGACCGCGTCGGGGCTGGAAGCGGAGGAAGGCATGTGGACCCAAAAGGAGTGCGTGGCGGACAGGGGGGCGGCCATCGCCAGCTCGAGCTGGCGAAACGCCCTACCCTTGAGGCAGTCCCTCACGGGCGACGCGGCCGAAGGCATCCGCGAAGCGGTCCAGCTCTTCGAGGGTCGTGTAGACGCTCGGCGAGACGCGCAGGCCGCTCACGTTTGGCGCCACGATCGGCGTAACGATGATGCGGTGGCGGGCGAACAGGTGAGTTCCGATGGGGCCCGGCTCCTGGCCGTCGATGCCGACGGTGGCGATGCCGCACGAGAAGCGCGGGTCGAGGGAGGTGTAGAGCGTCACACCGGGCAGGTCCTGCACGCGCTCCACCCAGTAGTTCATGAGGTAGCGCAGCCGCTCCGCCTTCCGCTCGGCCCCGATGCCCTCGTGGAACGTCAGCGCCTCGGCCACGGCGAGGGCCGGTGCCGCTGGGTGCGTCCCGATCTCCTCAAACTTGCGGATGTCGTCGTCTTGTCTCTCTGTCGCCGCAGTAAGGGGCCACACGTCCGGGATCTTCTCGCGGCGGACGTACAGCATCCCCGTCCCGTGGGGCGCGAAGAGCCACTTGTGGAGGCTCGTCGCGTAGTAGTCGCAGCCAAGGTCAGCCTGCGAGAACGGGAAGTGGGCGAACGAGTGGGCGCCGTCCACGATCACCGGAATGTCCCGCTGTCGAAGCGCCTCGACGACGGGTTTGACGGGCAGGATCTGCCCCGTCAGGTTGACGACGTGGGGCACCAGTGCGAGGCGCGTCCTCGGCGTCACATGGTCGAGGTAGAGCTGCACCAGCGCATCCACATTCTCGGCAGGAACGGGCAGGTCGAACTGTTTCAAGACGATGCCTTCGCGCCGTTCCCGTTGCTTGAAGGTGTTGATCATGCGCGGGTAGTCGTGCGTGCTGGTCAGCATCTCGTCGCCACGCTGGAGGTCGAAGCCGTTCTGGAGAATCTGAAGGCCCTCAGAGGCGTTGCGCGTGAACGCGATTTCTTCAGCGTCGCACCCGAACGCTCGGGCGAGCCGCTGGCGGACGCCCTCACGTTGGGGCTCGAGCACCCGCCACATGGTGTACGTTGGCGCCTTGTTGGAAAACGCCTGATGGGCCACGACGGCCTCCTGCACATAAGCCGGGGAGGGGCTCACGCCGCCATTGTTGAGGTTGACGAGGCTGCGGTCGACCGTAAACGCCGCCTGGATCTCGCGCCAGAACTCTTCGTCGCGGGCCAGCGCGCTGGCGGGAGTGCCGGTCGCAGTCGCCAGCGCGTCGAGCAGGCGGCCCGGGCTCGGGCCGATGGTGACGGTGGCGAGAGCGGGGAAGGCCGTGCGCGAGAGGAAGGCCCGTCGGGTGGTCGGCATCGTCAGAGGGGCTGGCGAAGGTCCCGTCAAGGTGGGGCACCCGCGCGACGGATGCAAGCTCGTCGCCAGCTCGAGGCCCAAGCTCTCGAGCTGGCGACGAGTGAACGCAATCTGAAGCAGGTGATTGGGTGCAGGAGTGTGCGGCGTTGGCCGGAGCGGACCGCGCGCAGATATCCCTCGCGTGGATATGTTGCGGCAAGTCCATTCGCTTCCTCTATGCGCTCGCTCCTGCTCCTGCTCTCGTTTCTGCTTGTCCTGCCCGCCAGCGCCCAGGATGACTCCTCCACGGACCCACCCACGGTGGCGAAACTGAGCTACGATGCCCTGTCGTGGCGCGGCATCGGACCCGCGTTCACGTCGGGACGCATCGCCGACATCGCGATCCACCCGGATGACCCGCAGACGTGGTACGTCGCCGTCGGAAGCGGCGGCGTCTGGATGACCTCGAACAGCGGCACCACCTGGACGTCTCTCTTCGACGGCCAAGCGTCCTACTCGACCGGGTCGATCGCGCTCGACCCGCAGAACCCGAACACGGTTTGGGTCGGGACAGGCGAGAACGTCGGCGGGCGCCACGCGGCTTATGGCGACGGCATCTACCGCTCGACTGACGGCGGCCGGACGTGGGAGAACCGCGGCCTCAAAGAGAGCGAGCGCCTCTCGACGATCTGGATCCATCCCGAGAATTCGGACGTGGTGCTCGTCGCGGCGCAGGGGCCGATGTGGAGCAGCGGCGGCGAGCGCGGGCTCTATCGCACCGAAGACGGCGGCGAGACGTGGACGCTGGTGCTGGGCGGCGGCGACTGGACGGGCGCGACCGACCTCGTGGTCGATCCACGCGACCCTGACGTGATGTACGCCGCCACGTGGGACCGCCACCGGACAGTCGCCGCCTACATGGGCGGCGGCCCGGGAACGGGCATCCACAAGAGCACCGACGGCGGCCAGACGTGGACCGAGCTGACACGTGGATTGCCCACGAGCAACATGGGCAAAATCGGCCTCGCCATCTCGCCTCAGAACCCGGACGTCGTTTATGCGGCCATCGAAACGGACCTGCGCACCGGCGGTTTGTGGATGAGCGAAAATCGCGGCGCGAGCTGGCGAAAGATGTCCGACGCCGTCGCTGGCGGGACGGGCCCGCACTACTACCAGGAGCTCTACGCCTCGCCGCACCACGAAGGCCGCATTTACCTGATGGACGTGCGCGTGCAGCAGTCGAACGACCACGGCGAGACGTTCTTCTACCAGAACACCTCGAACAAGCACGTCGACAACCACGCGCTCGCCTTCCACCCAACCGACCCCGACTACCTGCTCTCAGGCACGGACGGCGGGATCTACGAGTCGGTCGACGGTGGCGAGAGCTGGCGCTACATCGACAACCTGCCCGTCATCCAGTACTACAAGGTTGCCGTCGACGACGCTGTCCCGTTCTACAACATCTACGGGGG
>JBCBZH010000214.1:0-7765 GCA_039815415.1 Bacteroidota bacterium | reverse complement strand
ATCCGTCGTGGCGCTTTGATTAGGCCAGTGGGAAGATCTCGGTTTTTTCACCGTTCCGCAGCCTCAGACGACCGTCGAAACCCGCAGGCTCATTCCAGTTGAAAAGACACCCGTCCGTGGCACGCACGAAGGGGTTCAGTTCGATCAGAAACGCGCCGTCGGCGGCGAGGCAGACATCGGCGGCGTAGCTGGGGACATGGACCGCGCTCATCAGCGCCGGAAGAAAGTCGCCCAGCGCTGCCGCGATCCCGATGACCACCACCCCGACCGTTCCTGCCGACCCCCATGAGGTGCCTGTGAGCGTTGAGAACAAGACGGGCACCAGGAACGCGCTGAGGTAGAGCACCGACGGGTGAATCAGCTTCAGCCCGTAGACGATGAGCATGGGGATGGTCCCTGCGATCATCCAGCTGCCGATCACCAGCCCGATGGCGAAGAAGATGAAGAAGGCCGGCAAGGCTTGGGTCAGCTTCCGAATAATGGTGGCCTGGATTGCCTCCCAGGGATGCCCGAGGATCACCAACTCGGTGACGGCAAACGTTGCGGCGAGGATGAACACGACCTCCAGCGGAAACGCAGGCTGGTCGAACACCTGAGGCCGCAGAATCAGGCCGTAGACCACCAGCCCGAGCAGGAACAGAATCGGCCAGAGGGCTTGCGCGAACGTCACGCTCTGCTCGGGGGCATCAGGCAGGCGAGGTGGGTCAGGCATGCATCGGGCTGCAGCGTGCGATCGGTGTCAGAGTGTACCCCTCGCGCGCTGCACGTGCCGGTGCGGGCCTGCGGTACTTTGGGACTCCATGCAACGCGACGTGATGGCGGCAGTGAGGTTTTTCGGACTCTGACATGGGCGCGGTCTTCCTCATTGGAGCGGCACAAGGCCTGTTTCTCGCGGTGGTGTTGGTGAGCCGTCCGCGGAACGCGCTTCCCAATCGGCTGTTGGCCGCCCTCGTTTTGGTGTTCTCCGTGGATCTCGCGATGGCGGTGTACCACACGTCAGGGATGAGCACGCGGTATCCGGTGCTCATTGGTACGGACATGCCCATCTCGTTTCTGTATGGGCCTCTTCTCTATCTCTATGTGCGAACGCTAACGTCGGAGAGCCACGCTCTGCACCGGTCTGACGCCTTTCACCTCGTGCCCTTCGTCGCACACGCGGTGTTTCTCTTGCCGTTTTTCCTGCGACCGAATGCAGAGAAGGTGATGCTAATGGCGGATCCAAGTCAGTCGTTTTCTACGGGGGCACTCGGCGTCATCAATCCACTCAAGCTGGTTCACGGGTTCGTCTATCTCGGGCTGATGAGCAGACTGATCAGGCAGCACCGACACCGGGTGGCTGACACGTCTTCGCCCGTCGAGCAGGCTCGTCTGAAGTGGCTCCGTACTCTGACCATCGGCGTCGTGGCGATGCTCGTCAGCGCGACGGTGATCTATGCGTTTAGTGCCTCCAGAGCCGCGTCATTGGGGATGGACCCGGACGCCTGGTACGACGACCTCACTCTGCTCTGCGTGACGGTGTTCGTCTATGCACTCGGGTACTTCGGCCTTCGCCAGCCCGAAATCACGGCGCACGAGGAGCCCACCCCTGGGCAGACTGCCGAAACGCAACGAGAGGCCTATGCCCGCTCTGGGATGAGTCCCGACGAGGCCGAGCGCCAGCGCGTCCGTCTCATCGAGCTGATGGAGACGGAGCATCTGTATCGCCAGGGTGACCTGACGGTGCAGGACCTTGCAGCGGCGCTGGACATCTCCCCTCACAACCTCACGGAAGTGCTTAGTACCCAACTCAACCAATCGTTCTACGAGTTCGTGAATGGCTACAGGGTCCGTGACGTTCAGAGGCGTCTGACAGACCCGGACTATGCGCACTGGACAGTGCTGGCGATTGGAATGGAATCCGGGTTTAAGGCCAAGTCGTCGTTCAACGCGGTGTTCAAGCGGTCGGCTGGGATGACGCCATCGCAGTATCGAGAGCGTCACCGGGAAGCCGTCTAGGTCGGGGAGGCTTGCGCTCCGGCCGGAGCCCGAGCTGGCCGTTGGAAGCAGCGCTGACGCTGCGAGGTCCAGTCCCGTGGGGCTGGACGTGTAAAGGAGGCCCAGCCAGTGGGCACGGTCGAAGTCGGAGTGGTGCGTGCGATAGCGTGAGGCTCGTCATGCTGGTCGACGCTCATGTCGCCAGCTCGTGGGTCTCCATCCGTCGGTTCTCATGCATCGCATTCTCATCTCTCTTGCTCTCGTCGCACTGGCGATCTCCAGTCCGGCTCTGGCGCAAGGCCCGACCCAGACCATCCGAGGCGTTGTGCTCGACCGTGACACCCAGGCGCCTCTCATCGGTGCCAACGTGATCGTTGTCGACTCGGACCCGTTCCTCGGGGCTGCCACCGACGCCGACGGTCGCTTCGAGCTGGCGCGCGTTCCGCTGGGCCGACAGACGCTCCGTGTGCAGTACATCGGGTATGAGCCGCGCTTGCTCACCAACGTGCTGGTGCGAGCGTCCCAGGAAACCGTTCTTGAAATCACTCTCCAGGAACAGGTCGTGGCTGGGGCGGAGGTGGTGGTCCAGGCGTCAGCTCGAGATGGCGAGGCGCTCAATGACATGGCGGTCGTCAGCGCGAGGTCGTTCTCCGTGGAGGAGGCGCAACGCTACGCCGGAGCCGTGGAGGACCCGGCTCGACTGGCCTCGGCCTTCGCGGGGGTCGCGACCTCAGGGAGTGGCGTGCAGGACAATGCGCTCTCCATCCGCGGAAACGCCCCCAAGGGTGTCCTCTGGCAGCTCGAAGGCGTCCCGATTCCGAACCCGAGCCACTTCGCCGGACTGACCGTGGCTGGCGGAGGCGGCCTCACCTTGTTCAGCGGCCAGCTCCTGTCCGACTCGGATGTGTTCACCGGGGCGTTCCCTGCTGAGTACGGGAATGCACTCTCCGGGGTGTTCGATATGCACTTCCGAACGGGCAATCCAGCGACTCGGGAGCACACCCTCAAGCTAGGTCTCCTTGGCGTGGAAGCCGCTTCCGAAGGGCCGATCCTGAAGGGTGCGCCATCCACGTACCTGTTCAACTACAGGTATTCCACCCTCGGGCTGGTGATGCCACTCCTCCCAACGGAGGGGCAGACGACGTACCAGGACCTCGCCTTCAAAGTGGCCCTTCCGTCCCGAAGGGCAGGCCGGTTGGAAGTCTGGGGACTGGGTGGGCTCGATGGTCAGCAGCTCGTTGCGAATTCGGATTCCAGCCAATGGGAGTACGACTTCTGGGACCGCACGCAATCCGAGTTGTCCCTTGGCATCGGCGCAGGCGGTCTGACGCACCACATCGTACTTGGGGAGCGCACCTACCTCCGCAGCAGCGCTGCCATCACCGCCAACCGGACGGTCTGGGAAGATGAACGCCTCGACGATGAGGTTCAGCTCCAGCCCAACTTCAAGCTCCGCAGCACCGATGGCCGGGCCATCCTGGGCACGGCGCTCCACCACAAGTTCAGCCCGCGGCATGTCAACCGTACAGGCGTCCTCGCGCAATCGCTGTTCTATGATCTCGACCTGCAATCGGCGCCCGGCAATCAGCCGCCTCTGGTTCCAGTCTCGCAGGGCGACGGGCGGAGCACCCTTGTTCAGGCATACACCCAATCTCGACTGACGCCTCGCAAGAGCCTCACGCTCAACCTCGGGCTCCACGCACAGCACTTCGCGCTGACGGAGCACACGACAGTAGAGCCGAGAGCTGGACTGCAATGGCAAGTTGCTCAGGGCCAGTCGGTGCGCCTCGGCTACGGTCTGCACAGTCAGATCGACGACCTGCGGATCTACCTCGCGACACCGGATGGGCAGAGACAGCCCAACCGGATGCTAGGACCCTCGCGGGCGCATCATCTCGTGGCTGGGTATTCCTACGCGGCCTCCACAGACATTCACCTCCAGCTGGAGGGCTACGTACAACGCCTGTTCGATGTGCCCGTGATCGCCGATAGCTCGTTCTCCCTGCTGAACGTGCGCCAGAACTGGACGTTCGCCGAGCCGCTGGTTAACGCGGGGAGAGGGAAGAACGTTGGCGTCGAGCTGACGGTCGAGCGGCCGCTCCGGAACGGTTTCTACGCGCTGATGACAGGCTCGTTGTATCGGTCGCGCTACCAGGGTGGAGATGGGGTCTGGCGAGACACGCGCTACGACCAGCGCTACGCGATCAACGCGTTGGCGGGGCGCGAAATTCCGGTCGGGCAGAACAACCTGTTCAGCGCCAATGTTCGTGTGGCGGCCCTGGGCGGCGAGCGACACAGCCCGATCCTTCGGGAAGCTTCAGCAGCGCGAGAGGATGTCGTCTTCGATGCGACCCGTGCCTTCGAGGAGCGGCATCCAGCCATCTGGCTGCTGGATCTGACGCTCACATACCGTCGGAGCGGTCGGCGCGTCGCCCACGTCTGGGCACTTCAGGTCAAGAACGCCTTGGGGGCCAAAGACACCTCGTTCGACTACAACCTGCAGAGCCGGGCGGTGGAGCAGATTCGCGAGGGGTATCCGTTGCCTGTGCTTTCGTACACGCTTGAGCTGTGAGCCCTACAGCTTCGTGATGTCGATTGGGAAGTCCTGGAACGAGGTCTTGCTGTACCCCTTCCAGCCACCCACATAGTCGCGGCCTCCGCTCTGCACCCACGTTTGCATCCGGTCCGAGTTGAGCTGTGCCGCCAGTGCGTCGAGGTCGCCCTCGTACTTGACCACATAGCCTGCGTAGACGGTGGTCTCGGGCTGGCGACAGACCACAAACGTGGGCACTTTCGCCATCGGCGGGCAGATGATCTTCTTTCCGAAGCTCGTGGTGAGCGCCTGCGCGCGTCCAAACGCATACCAGCCTAGCGGGTTGGGGCGGCCGTTGTCGCGGCGGTCCAACAGCTCGCGTGCGCGGCAGAGGTACGCGTATCCGAGCGGAAACCGGGTCGCCAGCTCGTCCTCAGGAAGTAGCGTTGGACGCTTGCCCGTGGTGTCGTACGGGAGAAGGATGTAGGCCCCCTGGTGACAGGGGCGGCCTCGCTTCACCGTCGAGCCCTTGATGACGGGGCGGAGCAGCCCGCGTTCGATCTCGATCTCTCCGAACCGCTTCGTTGCCACCCGCATCGTGTCCGAGGCGCCATCGCCGCTAGGCGACGCATCCTGCATGATGAACACGGCATCGGCGAGAGTCGCCAGCCCGACGTGGATGCGAGCGATCTCTCGGAGGGGGCGGTAGCGCTCGGGGTCGAGGTGTACCAGGCTGTCGCCGAATCGCCAGATTGCCTGGCCCTCGAGCTGACGCGTCTCGACGGGTTGCGTCGTCTCGGTCTCGCCAGAGGCGTCGATGTAGTTGAACGTCTCCTCCGGTTCGTTCGCGGCGACGGTAATCGCGGCGTACGTGGTTGCGTTTGGGAAGACCTGGCGATGCCCGAAGTTGACGAGCTGGCGAAGGCGCCGGCCTGACACGAGATGCTGACGCAGTGCTCGTCCGGTGATGGTGTGGAGATACGTGTTCGGCGTGACGAACGCGACCGTTCCTCCAGGATTGAGCAATGACATCGCCAGCTCGAAAAAGGCGATGTAGAGGTCCGTCGAGCCCGCCTTGCAAAACTGGAATCGGGACTGGATGAGCTGGCGGTCGGCCTCGCTCAAGTGCTGAATGCGGACATACGGAGGGTTGCCGACGATGACGTCGAACTGAGGAGGAGCGCCAAGCGCTTCGAGGGAGTTTCGAACGCGAACGTTCCAGTCCACCGCCAGCCCGAATGGCACCGTCAGCGCATCGAGGCGGTCTCGACAGGCAGCGACAGCCGTCGCATCCGTGTCCCAGCCGTGCACCCGGTGGAGCGCCTCGAGCTGGCGGTCGTCAGGCACGGCGTCGAGTATCCGGCGCACGATCTCGACCAGAAACTGGCCGTCTCCGCATGCGGGGTCGAGTACCGTCGTGCTGGCGAGGGACGGACCCGGGATCCCTGCAGCGTCGAGAATTCGAGACACAAGCGGGGCCGGGGTGTAGATGCGCCCGCGGGTCTTCGTCTCGGAGTAGGATCTAGTCAGCGAGCCCACGGTCCAGGCGTCGGTTCGGTCCGGTGCAGGTGGTCGGATCTGCGCGTGACAGAGAATACGGAGCGAGGTCTGCATGTCAGGATCTCGCTCCGGTGCCCACCAGGGCGCCCACGGCTTCGTGAACCCCGACGCCCCTGATGGGTTGACCGCGTCTCTACGCCCGATCTCTGTGCGCCGCATCCGCAGGTACGCAGAGGCCTCTCACTCAAGGGCTCGCCTATGTCAAAGCTTCCCCAGGAGCACCGTTTTCTTGACCTGTCCGATTACGGGCGCGGCCTTGCAGTGGCTCTCGTGCGCGCTCTGGAGGGGACTCGAGTGAGCTCGATCCAGTTGACATGGGCGTTTCTGGTTGCGGGGATTGGAAGCATCGCCGCCATCGTGACAGGGCACGTCATCCTGGCGGCAGGGCTGCTGATGGTCAAGAACGTGCTAGATGCCGCTGACGGAGAGATGGCCCGCGTCCGGCAGCGCCCGAGCCACACCGGGCGGTACCTGGATTCGGTTTTCGACTACCTCATCAACCTCGGGCTGGTGTGGGCGCTGTGGAGTGTGACCGATGTCTCGCCGGGCCTCGCCGTTCTGGCGTTCCTCTCGATGGAGTTTCAGGGGACGATCTACAACTACTACTATCTCAACCAGCGTCGAGTCGTCGGTGGCGACACCACGAGCCGGGTCAACGAGTTTGAGCGGCCCCACGCCTACCCGTACGAGCATGAGTGGGCGGTTTCACTCCTCCACCGCCTCTATGTGCTCTTCTATGGTCCATTCGACCGGCTGATGCTTCTTCTTGAGGGGGATGAATCGATCCAGGCGCCGCTCCCAAAGTCCTTTATGACGGCGCTGTCTGCGATGGGTCTCGGGTTTCAACTGCTCGCGATAGCGTTGCTTCTGATGGTCTCTCTTGCGGAGTTCATCCTACCGTTCCTGACCGCTCTTGTGTTCTACGGTCTGGGGCTCATCGCGTTCAGGAAGCTCAGGCTCGCTGAGCCGGTTATGCCCCGGCCCCGAACCGGTCAATGACCGTCACGCCCGTTCCTGTGAACTGGTCCATTCGGGGCAGCAGGTCCACGGCCTCATCCAGCGACACCGTGTGGCCGAGGAGCTGAGCTGGCGACACCGCGCCGTGCTCGATCATCGCTAGCATCTCGGGGTAGCGGTGGGCCTGCAGCCCGTGGCTGCCCGCGATCACCAGCTCGTCGGCCACCACGCGGTCCATCGGCACGGGTGCATGAGCGTCGTTCTCCACCATCAGCCCGACCTGGACGTGGCGGCCTCGTTTGCGCAGGCAGGCGACCGAGTTGAAGGCCGTCGTGGCACTCCCGAAGGCATCGAGCGACACGTGAGCGCCGCCGTGTGTGAGATCCCGGATCGCGCTGGCGACCGTCGGTGTGGTCGCGCTGTTCACCGTGGCGGTGGCGCCGAGCGCGCTCGCCAGCTCGAGAGCCTCATCACGAATGTCCACAGCCACCACCTGTGCGCCCATCGCGCTGGCGATCTGGATGGCCGCCAGTCCCACGCCGCCACAGCCGTGGACCGCGACCCACGTCCCAGGCATGACCTTCCCCTGATCCACGACCGCCCGGAAGGCGGTTGCGTACCGGCAGCCGAGGCTCGCCGCCGTCACGAAGTCGATCGACTCGGGGAGGGCAACAAGGTTTAAGTCGGCCCGCTCGATGCGGACGTACTCGGCGTACGAGCCCCAGTGGGTGAATCCGGGCT
>JBCBZH010000331.1:0-4022 GCA_039815415.1 Bacteroidota bacterium | reverse complement strand
CGTGTGGCCCGAACTGTTTGAGCACGCTCCAGAACCGCGAGGTCACGTCGCGCAGGTCCAGCTTGGCGTCGATCTCAATCTCCGGGATCAGATCTTCCTCTTCGATGGCATTGCCAACAGCCACCTGCATTCGCTCCCGCAGCTCCGCCACATGTTCGACTGGCAGCGCCAGCCCAGCGGCAAACGCATGCCCACCGAACCGTTCGAGAAGCTCCTCGCACTGCGCGAGCGCAGCATAAATGGAAATGCCCTTGATGGACCGCGCCGAGCCCTTCGCCATACCATCTCCATTGGAGGTCAACAGGACGGTCGGGCGGTGAAACGTCTCCGCCACGCGGCTCGCTGCGATGCCGATGACGCCAGGGTGCCATCCGCCCTGGTACACCACCAGCGCGACCGGATCGTCCTCCATCAGCCGCTCGGCGATCACAAGTGCCTCGTCGCGCGTCTGGCGGTCCAGCTCGCGGCGTCGGATGTTCATCGCCTCGATGGCATCAACGAGCTGGCGGGCCTCATCGGGGTCCGTCGACGCGAGCAGCGCTGCCGCCACACCCGCGTCGTCGATACGCCCGGCGGCGTTGATACGGGGGCCGATCTGGAACACCATCTTCGAGGACGTGCAGCACGTCAGGTCCACGCCGGAGCGCTCCGCCAGCGCCACGATGCCCACACGCGGATCGTCGCAGAGCTGCTTGAGGCCCGCGCGCATCAGCACCCGGTTCTCGTCCACCATCGGGACGATGTCGCAGGCGGTGGAGACGGCCACCAGATCGAGGTACGGCCATGCCTCCTCCTCGGGCAGTCCCAACTCTTGGAGCACCGCCTGGATCAGCTTGAACCCGACGCCACAGCCACTGAGGCCCTTGAACGGGTAGTCGCAGTCCTGCCGCTTCGGGTCGAGCACGGCGGCGGCCTCCGGAATCTCGTCGCCCGCCCGGTGGTGGTCGCAGATAACAAGGTCGATGCCCTTCGAGCTGGCGTACTTCGCCTCTTCGACTGCCGTGATCCCACAGTCCAGCGCCACGATGAGCGTCGCGTCGCGCTCCACAGCTTGGTCGATCCCCGCCTCACTGAGGCCGTAGCCGTGCTGGAATCGGTTCGGGATAAAGAACGACGCATCAACGCCCTGCGACTTCAGGAACGTCAGCATCATGGCCGTCGAGGTGGTCCCGTCCACGTCGTAGTCGCCGTAGACCATCGTGCGCTCACCGTCGCGGATGGCCTGCGCCACACGCGCTGCCGCCCGGTCCATATCGCGCATGGCGAACGGATCGTGCAGGCGGTCGAGGGCGGGTCGAAAAAACGTCCGGGCCTCCTCGAACGACGACACCTCCCGGAGGAGCAACGATCTGGCGAGCGCCGTCGGCAACTGATTCAGGGATTCGGACAGCGCCGTCACCCGGCTCTCATCCTCGATCTCTCGCAACGTCCACCGATATACCGTGGCCTGTCCCTCGGCAGGATCTGCCGGGGGGGAATCTTGTTGGGTCTCCATTGGAATTCAAGGGCGCACGGGCCGCCCGTTCTGTGTTTCTGAGACGAAGATACACGGGTGGCCTCATCGTCGTGAACGATCTGACAGACACTCCTCACCCCTTCCGTCCTTTCCATCCTTTGAAGGGCGTAGAGAATGGAGAGAGCGAGGCCTGCCTATAGGCGACGTGCGTTCCCCTATCCCGCCAGCCCGACGAACCCGATCATGCGTCCCAGCGTGCCTGTCTCTGCCCGGTAGGAGTAGAACTGCCCGTTGTCGCGGATCGTGCAGCCGTCCGAGACTTCCGTTCGCTCGGACGAAACCCCTGAAGCCTCGAGCTGGCGAACCAGCTCGGCCTTGAGGTCCACGTGCGGACGCGGCCAGTCGGCCCGCCGCTGCACCACCGCATCGTCGAACTGCGCCGCCACCTCCTCGCCCACCTCGAAGGCCTCTGCAGAGATGCATGGCGCCACGTACGCGCGGATACGCCCCGAGCTAGCGCCCAGATCGATCATGGCCCGAACGGTAGCACCGGTGATCCCTGCCACGGTACCGCGCCACCCGCTATGGCACGCCCCCACCACACCCGCTTCGGCGTCCGCCAGAAGCACCAGCGCACAGTCTGCGGCCATCACGGTCAGCAGGAGCCCTGGGGTGTTTGTCACCAGCCCGTCATGCTCAGGCACGTGACCGGCTGCACGCACGAGCGCCACATCCGCACGGTGGACCTGCCCGACCGATGCTAGGGGCAAACCGACCGTCTCGCCTACGCGCTGACGAACAGAATCCAGTGGCTCCTCCGCTGTCGAGAAGTGGCGCGTGGTGAACCCTGCCACCACAGGCGGACCGAACACCGACGGGTGCAGGAGAGCCTCAGGCATCGGGCTGGCGACTCACGATATCTCGGACTACATCCAGCGGCATCTCTCGCCCTGTCCACTGCCGGTACGATGCGGCTGCCTGTCCGATCAGCATCGGAAGCCCGCCGATGCAGGTTGCGCCTGCCGCCTCAGCCTCTTGGAGGAAGCGTGTCTGCGCTGGGCGGTACACGAGGTCGTACGCGATCTGGCTTGGGCGGAGACCCGTAGGAAACGTCCACGGTGTCAAGCTGGCGTGGGGCGCCATGCCAACGGGCGTCGCGTTGATGACCAGAGCGGCGTCTCTGGCGAAGCGCTGTGCGTCGGCTACGGTCATCGCCTCGGTGCCCAGCGTTTCCGCCAGCTTGCGGGCTTGTCCGACCCGTCGTGCGGCGACGATCACCCGAGCGCCTAGGTGCTCGGTGCAGGCCCAGGCCACGGCCCGCGCGGCCCCTCCCGCGCCAATAAGGATCGCCAGCTCGCCTCGGAGCGATTCCGCATAGGAGTCGAGCGGAGCCAGAAAGCCTGCCGGGTCTGTGTTGTCGGCGCGCCAGCCGTCAGATGTACGCACAAGCGTGTTGGCCGCCCCAATCGCTCGCGCCGACGGGCTGGCGGAGGTCGCCAGCTCGAGAACGGCCTGCTTGTGTGGGATCGTGACATTGGCTCCCACCCCGCCCAGCGCGCCCAGTCCGTCGATGGCTGCGGCCAGTCGAGCTGGCGACACGCGGCACGCGAGGTACGTCAGGTTCAGGCCCTGCGCCTGAAATGCGGCGTTGTGGATCTGCGGAGAGAGCGAATGCTCCACCGGGTCGCCCACGAGCACCACCAGCCCGGTTTCCGCGTCCGGCACCTAGCTGGATTCGTCGCCGGAGGATCGCGGTGTCCGCCCGCCCTGGCTCAACCCACTCGGCGAGAACCCTCCGACGCGCGCATCCGACCAGAGATCTGGATAGGCCCGGCGGATTTCTTCAGCTCGCGAAGGATCCAGCTCTGCCGCGCGCCGAAGCGACCGCGCCGCACTCTCACGCTGCCCCATCGAGGCTAGCGCCCACGCCTGCCGCAGATGAGCCTCGCTCGACGTTGGGTCGAGGCGGATGACCTGCGAAAACGCCGCCAGCGCGCTCTGCTGATATCCCGCTTCCAGACGTGTCTCAGCGAGATCGAGCCATGCGTCTTTGTTGCTCGCGTCCAGCGACACGACCCGCTCGTAGGCATTCAGCGAGTCGATGATGCGCCCAGCATTGTATTCCGTGTCTGCTCGTGCGTGCCAGTACTCGCCCTCGTTGGGGCGGAGCTGGATGGCCCGCCCGAAGCTCGCCAGCGCGTCGGCGTAGTGTCCAAGTGCGTCGAGTGCACAGCCCATGCCGTACCACGCATCAGCATAGTCGGGGTCGTCCGCCACGGCACGGCGGAAGTACTCCACCGCTGTCGCTGCGTTGCCCATTTCATCATAAGCCAGGCCGAGATTGTAGTAGGTAGCGGCATCGCCGTCCTCCTGCTCGAGCACCTTCAGATAGCTCTCAGCCGCCCCCTTCGAGTCCCCTAGGTTTGCCAGTGCGTTGCCCCGGTTGTACCATGCCGACGAGAAGCTGTCCTCGATGGCAACCGCAAAGTCATACGAGGACACCGCCTCCTCGTAGCGCCCGAGGCGGTTCAGGACAATGCCCCGGTTGTACCACGCATTCTGCGCG
>JBCBZH010000219.1:0-7651 GCA_039815415.1 Bacteroidota bacterium | reverse complement strand
GCCGCCTCCAGGAGAGCGCCTCTGCCGCCGTGACTGCGTCTCCGGCCCAGACGCAGCAGCTCGACGCCGACATCGCTCAGCTCGAGGGCCTGCTCGCCAACGTCTACCTCCGCAACCCGGAGCTGCAGGCCAACCCACGGTCGCACCCGGACGTTCGCCGCATGGTGGAACGGCTCGACGCCCTTCAACGCGAGCGCCAGGCGATCGCCAACCAGCAAACCGACGCAACCATTGCGTCTGGTGGCCTCGACGCCACCAACTCAGGAGCCTACATCGCCGATCTGCAGCGCCAGATCTCGCAGGAGCGTGCCGCTCTCCAAGGCGCCAACGCACGCGCGGCGACGCTGTCGTCCCGCATCGGGCAAGCGCAAGGGCAGCTTCGCGGTGTGCCGGAGCAGCAGGTCGAGCTGGGGCGTCTGCAGCGCCAGCAGGCACTCTCCGCCTCCACTGTCCAGCGTCTCAGCGAGGAACTCGAGCGGGTCAGCCTGGCAGAGGACACCGAACTGGGAATTGCACAGGTCATCACCGAAGTCCAGGTGCCCACCAAGCCTGCATCCCCGAATCTTCCACTCAACCTAGTCCTCGGAGGCCTTCTCGGGCTCATGCTCGGGCTGGCGGGGGCTGCGGTACGCTATCGCACAGACGCTCGGGTCCACACGCCGGATGACCTCGAAGAACATGGCTTCGCCGTCCTCGGCACGCTCCCGGATCTCGGGGCGGCCATGAAGGACGGGCGCCAGGAACACGACGGAGCGAGCATCGACGCCTCGTTGATCACGCTCACGCATCCGTTCTCTCCGCAGGCGGAAACCTTCCGCCATCTCCACGCGAACCTCTACTCGGGTGCCGCGATGGCCCCTGAGGTCGTGCTCGTGACGGCTCCGGAGAGCGGGACGGGCAAGAGCGTGGTGGCGAGCAATCTTGCTGTCGCAGCGGCACAGGCGGGCCGGCGTGTGCTGCTCGTGGACGCTGACCTTCGCAAGCCAACCATCAGTGAGCTTCTCGGCCTGGGAGACCACCAGGCCCTCGGCGAAGGCCCTGATGGCACGAACCTCGTCTACTGGAGCACGACGGTCCCGTCGCTGTTCGCGATGACCCCTCGCGAGACAGCGCAGAACCCCGATGAGATGTGGGCGCCGCATCAGGTCGGCGAGCTGCTGAACAACCTCCGCACCGCCTTCGATCTGGTGATCGTGGATGCGCCGCCGGCGCTCCATGCCGCAGATGCCGCCTTGCTGGCGCCCCACGCGGACGCCGCTCTGCTCATCGCTCAGGCTGGCGCGTCCGATCTCGATGCGCTCTCGCAGGTTGCCGCCGAGCTGGCGGGTGTCGGCCTGAGCCGCATCGGTGCTGTCCTCAATCGTTTCGACGCTCGCAAGGCGGTCGGGTTTGCCAAGACGGCTGGTGTTCGCCAGTCTGCCCATCGCCGCGTCTAGCCCTTCGTACCTGTGTTTCGTCTCCCGCTCGCCCTCGCGGCTCTTCTTCTCGTCCTCGCGCTTCCCGCTTCGGCCCAACCGGTGACACGGATCGGGCAGAGTGAGCAGATGCGCCAGAACACCACGGGCTACTACTACTACCACCTCCCCGGTGAAGCCACCATACAGGTAAGTGTAAACGGGTCGGTGTTGTATCCCGGTTTGTACGAGGTCTCCACCGATACAGACATGCGGCGCCTCCTTTCGCTTGCGGGTGGTCCGCGATTCGAGGTCCGCGACCGAAACAGCAACCGACGGGTCGAGCTGCGACTGTTCCGACCAGACGTGGGGCAGATCTATGCGGCCAACCTGGAGGATGCTTCCTCGAACCCGGCGTTTATCCCGGGGCTTCAGCACGACGACGCGCTGGTGGTTGAGGTGATTGAGCGGCGGCGGATTGGTTGGCAGGACATCGCGACGGTGATCGGCACGGTCGGCACGCTCGCGTTTATCGTTACGGCGGTCACGGGCAACTAGATTCCGTCCGCCAGCGCGACGGGGTCGCACCGCGCGCGGCTCGGATCCTCTCGCCATGTCTCGACTCCGTTCTCTGATCGATAGCATCCGGTCGGGGACGTGGGTCCGAACAGGCGTCTGGTCTCTGGCAGACCAGGGGTTGTTCGCCGGGGCCAACTTCGTTGTCAACGTGCTGTTGGCGCGATGGCTTCCGCCCGAAGGCTATGGAGCCTATACGGTCGCCTACACCGTGTTTCTGCTGCTCGGGACCATCCACGGGGGATACTTCTCCGAGCCGATGCTTGTCTACGGGCCAGGGCGTTTTGTCAAGCGCCTGGAGGCCTATCTCAGGATTCTCCTGGGGGGGCAGGCTCGGTTCTCGGTCGGCGTCGGGTCCGTGCTGGGGGCCGGGGCTCTCGGCGCGTGGGCGAGCGGTCACCTCGGGCTGGCGATGGCGCTCGGCGCGCTGGCGATTGGGCAGGCAGGCATTCTCTTTCAATGGCAGATGCGGTCGGCCTGCTACATCCGAACGCAGCCTCAGCTCGCGGCGACTACAGGGGTGCTGTATGCTGGGATTGTGCTGGTTGGCGCGTGGGGACTCAACCACGTAGGAGGACTGAATGAGGCCTCAGCCATCGGGTTGATGGCAGGGGCGAGCCTGGCCGCAGCCACCGTGATCACGTTGAAGCTGAAGGTTCCTCTTCGGTCCCCACGAGATTCGGCTCTCGCCGCTGATGTGGTTGACCGGCACCGGGACTACGGCGGCTGGGCGGCGGGCACAGGTGTGCTGGAGTGGTACAACGGCTTCTTGCCGTTCTTGCTGCTGCCTCTCTGGGCCGGACTGGCCGAGACGGGGGCCCTCCGCGCGCTCTATAACCTCGTCCTCCCAATCGTCCACGTCTTTCATGCCTTCGCGCACTTGCTCATCCCTGTGTTCGTGCGTGCCGGGCAAGCGGGGCAGCTTCGTCGCCAGGCGTTTCTGATTGGCGGCGGGATTGGTGGGCTCGCAGTCGTGTATGCGCTCCTGCTGGCCGTACTCGGGGTACCCGTACTCTCGTGGCTCTATGACGGCAAGTACGACGCCTACGCGAACCTGCTCTGGCTTATCGGGTTGCTGCCGCTTGCTCTGGCGGTGTCCAATGTGGCGCAGGCGGTTCTCCGATCGCAGGAGCGCCCGCAGGCTGTGTTTGGGGCCCGGGCGGGCGCAGCAGCTGTGGCATCCACACTTGGAGCTGGGCTCACGTTTGTCTTCGGCGTTGCGGGCGCCCTGCTCTCCAACCTGTTCGCCGCGATGACGGAAGCGTCCCTGATGAGCCTGTCGCTCCGACGTGGCGGGACGGACATCGAACCGACCGAGGGGCCCGCAGCCGAACCGGATCCGAGTCGCCAACGCGTTCTGCTCATCGCCTTCGCGTGCGGGCCTGGGCGGGGCTCAGAGCCCGGTCAGGGGTGGCAGTTTGCGCACCGGCTCGCTGCTCACCACGACGTGACCGCTCTTGTCTACAGCGGCTTCAAGCCTGTCATCGATCAGGAGATGGCTGAGCGTCCCGTTCCTGGCCTGCGCGTCGTGTACACGCGGCTTCCGTTCGAAGCAGCCAGGCACTGGCAGCTCGGTGTGGACCGGAGTGGCATTCGGGAGCAGCTTCACTACCACCTCTGGAACCTCATCGCCGGGCGCCGGGCGCAGCGCCTGCACGCCGACGAGCCGTTCGATCTGGTGCACCATGCGTCGTTCATGCGGTACTGGTCGCCAAGTGCGGGAGCGATGGTACGCGATGTTCCGTTCCTCTGGGGGCCCGTCGGTGGGGGCGAGACGGCCCCGCGTGCCTTCTACTCAGGGTTCTCAGCGGCTGGGCGGCGGTCTGCCCTGTTGCGCGATTGGGTCCGGTCTCTCTCGCATCGGTTTCCGTCTGTCCGCCGTACTGCGCGGAACGCCACCATCGCGCTGGCGACGACGGACGAGAGCGCCGACCGGATGCGCCAGCTCGGCGCCCACGATGTGCGCGTGGCTCCTGCGAGCGTGGCGCTGCCCCCGAACGAAATCGCTCGGCTTGGTGCTTTGCCACACCAGCCCGGAACGCCGGGCATCCGCTTCTCAGCAGCGGGTCGCCTGCTCCACTGGAAGGGATATGACCTCGCCCTTCGGGCCTTTGCTCAAGCCATAGAGTCTGATGCTGCTTTGTTCTCCGATGCGTCCTTCACGATCCTGGGCGAAGGACCCGAGCACGACGAGCTGGCGAGGCTGGCAGGGCGACTCGGGATTGGGCATCGCGTTCACTTGCTTGGTCACGTGCCCCGTACGGAGTGTCTGGAGGTGCTGGGGGACAGCGACGTGTTCGTCCATCCCAGCTTTCACGACAGCGGGGGCTATGCCACCCTTGAAGCGATGGCCGCGCGTCGCCCGGTGGTGGCACTGAACCTGGGTGGCCCTGGTCTGCAGATCACGCCCGATACAGGCATCGCCGTGGATGCCGTGACGCCGGAGCAAGTGGTGGAAGACCTTACGCGTGCGTTCCGCCACCTCGCAGCAGATCCAGAGCGTCGTGCCCAGATGGGCACGGTGGGGCGGCAGCGTGTGGAGGACCGCTTTACGTGGGAGGCCCTGATTGCCGATACCCTGGCGGTGTACGCCGAACTCCTCGCGTCGCCAGCTCGAGAGGTTGCGGCTGCCGATGTCGTTCCAACTCCTGTCTCTGTGTAGAATCGAGTTATGAACCTCGCTTTCGATCCGTCCCGAGCCACATCAGCCTTGTCCCGAACGGACCGAGCTGGCGATCGGTATCTGATCTGGCTGGGACTTGTCCTGCTTGGGTACACGGTCTTCAGCCGAGGGTTCGCCTACCTCGGGCTGCCGCCGCTGTTCATCGGCGAGATCATGATTCTGTTCGGCGTCGCCACGGCCGTCCGGTCCGGGCGGTTGGGGCCTCTCTTGGGACAACCCGCCGTTTGGCTGCTGTTCACGCTGATGGGGCTGGCAGTCCTCCGGATGGTCCCGTACCTGGGTGTCTACGGAATGGACGCCCCGCGCGACTTCATGCAGATCGGCTACGGTGTCTATGCATTCATCATCGGGGCCTTGTTGGTGGCTCGGCCTGAGCGCCTGGGTCAGCTCGTGGAGTTGTACTCCCGGTACGTTGTTCTGGTGTTGTCTCTCGTGTGGATCGTGTATCTGGCCTACAAGGCCGCACCGGATGCCATTCCGACGCTCCCTTGGGCAGGACACGTCACCATTTTCGAGGCGAAGGGCGGCGACATCATGGTGCAGCTTACCGGCATCACAGTGTTCATTGTGGCTGGGTTTCGCAAGCGGACCCCGCTGCTGATTGCCGCGCTTGTGTTCAACATCGGCATCGTGATCGTCTCCAACCGGGGCGGAATGATTGCGTTTTTCCTGGGTTGTGCGCTCGCCTGGCTCCTGCGTCCACCGACCGCGCGCGTTGGGCGCCTGGCCTATGCCTTTGCATTCTTCCTGGTGATTGGGCTCATCGTGGGGCCGACGCTCCAGATTCATGGGGGCGGTCGCTCCATCTCCGTCGAGCAAATCGGGACCAACATCCAGAGCGTCTTCGGGCAGGGGGGCGATCACCTCGATGGTACCAGGCAATGGCGGCTGGATTGGTGGGGGAAGATCTACGACTACACGGTGGAAGGGGAGCACTTCTGGACGGGCAAAGGCTTCGGCATCAACCTCGCCCGCGAGGATGGATTCGACGTTGTCCGAGAGCTTCGAAGTCCTCACAATGGGCATATGACCGTGCTGGCGAGAATGGGCGTCCCTGGTGCGGCGCTCTGGGTAATTCTCCAGCTGGCGTGGAGCTGGGGCATCTTCCGTGCATGGTTGCGGGCGCGCTACGCCGGTCAGACCCGATGGATGGGGTTCCTTGCTCTTCTCTCAGCCTACTTCATCGCCTTCCACGTCAACGCGGCCTTCGACGTTTATTTCGAAGGGCCGATGGGCGGAATCTGGTTCTGGACCGTCTTCGGCACGGGCCTTGCCGCCATTTGGATCCATCAGCACGCTCCGCATGTCCTCGCCGATACCCCCGACGACGCCATCGCCGCGTCCCGCACGACCGGGACGCCGCCGTGGACGTGGGGGGCTGACGAACCCCGGGCGCCAGAGCATGGATGGGCTCGGCCGCCCGCTGCGCGTTCTGCTCGTCCACAACTACTACCAACTCCCCGGTGGTGAGGATCGCGTCTTTGAGGCTGAAGAGGCGATCCTGAAGGCGAAAGGACATGATGTCGGGCGGCTGACGGTGTCGAATGACACAGTGGCGGACTTGTCTCGCGTCGCGCTGGCGAAAACCACGGTCTGGAGTCGCGCCGGGCACGATGCCGTTGAGGCCGCAGCGAGGGATCATCGCGCCGACGTGGTTCACTTCCACAACACCCTTCCGCTGATTTCGCCAGCTGGCTACTACGGCGCTCGTGCCGCCGGGGCCGCCGTCATTCAGACCCTCCACAACTTCCGGCTCATCTGCCCCGGTGCGCTTCTCCATCGCGACGGAGAGCCGTGCGAGATCTGTGTGGGGAGGAGCTTCGCCGCGCCGGGGGTGCGGCACGGGTGCTACCGAGGAAGCCGCAGTGCGACCCTAGCAGTTGCCAGCATGACGACGGCACATCGTGTAGCCGGGACGTGGCAGCGAGCGGTGGACCGCTACATCGCCATCACCGACTTTGCGCGAGACAAGTTTGTCGCGGGTGGTCTTCCCGAAGACCGGATCACCGTCAAAGCCAACCCGCTCAGTCAGGACCCGGGCAGGGGAGAGGGGACCGGAGACTTCGCTCTGTTCGTCGGACGTCTGGATTCTGGCAAGGGCGTCTCCACCGTTCTCCGGGCGTGGCAGGACTGTGCAGCGCTTCCGCCGCTCGTCATTGTAGGCGATGGGCCTGAGGCTCCCCTCGTCCAGGACGCCGTAGACCGGATGGGGGAAGACCGCATTCGCTGGAAAGGGTGGCTGCAGTCCAACGATGTGCTGGCCCTCATGCGCCGGGCGCGTGTATTTGTGTTCGCCTCCCATCTGTACGAGGGGGGCACACCCATGACCCTTGTGGAAGCCTTTGCTTCCGGGCTCCCGGTTGCAGCGACCGATCGCGGCGCCGCGCGCGCGTTGGTTCGCGACGGTGTAGAAGGGATCCGGTTTGCGCCCAAAGAGCCCCAGGCCCTGGCGGCCGCCGTCCATGAGATCCTCCGCGATCCAGTTGCCTACCAGAGCATGCGCAACGCCGCTCGGACCGCCTTCGAACAGACGTACGCTCCTGAACCCAACTATGTCGTCCTCGCCCGCATCTACTCCGAGGCCCTCGCTACGCGCTACAGAGATGACCGAAGTCTCGGAACCTGATCGCCAGCTCGACCTCACCCGGTCGGAGTTGTCGCCGTCGTTTGACCCTCAGCCCGAGTCGCGCGAGATTCTCGGCGTGCGGTTTCATGCGTCGGAGTATGAGCAGGCAACCAAGCTGATTCTCCGCTGGGCTCTGCGAGGCGAAAGCCGGACGGTCTACTGTTCCAACACGCACAGCGTCATCGAGGCCCAGGACGACTCGGCGTTCATGGACATTCTGAACGTGGCGGACCTGAATACGTCCGACGGAGTGCCGATCGTGTGGGCACTTCGGCGAGAGGGTGCTGGGGCCCAGCGTGTCTATGGCCCGGACCTGACCCTTCACGTGCTCCGTGCGGCTGCAGACCATGGCCTTCCCGTTGCCTTCTACGG
>JBCBZH010000033.1:0-23021 GCA_039815415.1 Bacteroidota bacterium | reverse complement strand
CCTGGGTAGCGCTCGTCGGGCTGGCGATGGGTGCAGCGGGATGTGGAGACTCGCCAGCTCGACCAGGGGCGCCGGAGCGACCCCGCGAGACGACGGTGCGAACGGTGGACCCGGCAGCGCTGGACCGCGCGCAGTCGCAGTGCGATGAGGGAGAGGTGTCTGCCGGGCTGGCAACCGTGGATTCGCTCCTGTCCGATGCCGAGACAGCCGACGCGCTGGTGGTCCGCGCGCTGTGCCGATGGGTCGAGTTTCATGCGACCGGCGACGCGGCAGTGGGCGAGCTGGTGGAGACCGATCTAACAAACGCGCTGGCGCAGGCGCGCGCAGAGAGGGCCGAGAGCTTTGTGCTGGCACGGATCTACAGCCACCGGGCCGCCCTGCGGCGGGCTCTTGGAGAGGACCACTGGCCGTCAACGCTGGAAGACCTCAACGCGGCCATCGACGCCGATACATCGCAGTCGCTTTACGTGCTGGACCGCGCCGTGGCCCGGATGCGACACGGCGACACCGCAGCGGCTGTGCGTGATCTCGACCGTTTTCTCCAGCTCGACACGGTGAACGTGGCGCGTGGGGACCTGGCTCGCCAGCTCCGGGAAGAGATGCGTCCCAGCTCCGAGACGCTCACAAGTGCGGAATAGGACGTGACCTGACGGAGAAACGGCGCGGCGGTATCTTCGTCGCGGTCCTTCACGTTCGCTTAACGCATCTCTCTGCATGGAACTGTTTGAACACATCGTCGGTGCCGTCGGTGACGCACTCGCGTACCCCCTCGTCATCGCCCTGCTCGGGACGGGCGTCTTTCTCACGTTCCGCCTTGGGTTCCCTCAGTTCCGCAGACTCGGACATGGTTTCGCCGTAGCAACGGGCAAGTACGATGACCCGGATGAGCCCGGCGATGTCACGCACTTTCAGGCACTCACCACGGCGCTCAGCGCCACCGTCGGCGTGGGTAACATCGCGGGCGTCGCGCTGGCGATCCACATCGGAGGGCCGGGGGCGCTCTTCTGGATGTGGGTGACCGCCATCCTCGGCATGGCGACGAAGTATTCCGAGGTCACGCTCGCCCAGCACTTCCGCGATGTCCGGGAAGACAAGGATGGCAAGGCGTGGGAGGGCTCTGTCTCTGGCGGCCCGATGTACTACATCGAACGCGGCCTCGGCAAGAACTGGAAGCCAGTCGCCATGTTCTTCGCCTTCGCGTTGATGATTACGTCGTTCATGACGGGCAACGCGGTGCAGGCCAACACGGTGGCGACGCAGATGTTCGACTCGTTCAACGTCGCGACGTGGATCACGGGACTTGTCACTGCGACCATCGTGGGCGTGGTGATTCTTGGAGGCATCAGCCGCATCGGCAAAGTGACCAGCATCGTGGCTCCAGCGATGGCCGCCGTCTACGTGGCAGGAGCCCTCCTGATTCTGATTCTCAACATCGGGGAGATTCCAGCGGCCTTCGGAGCCATCTTCACCGAGGCCTTCAACCCCAAATCGGGCGTTGCGGGCACGGGAGCCGGCGTCTTCCTCTTGACGATGCTCTATGGGGTCCAGCGAGGCCTCTTCTCGAACGAGGCCGGGCAGGGCTCGGCGCCCATCGCGCACTCCGCCGCTAAGACCGATGAGCCCGTGTCTGAGGGCGCCGTCGCGCTGTTGGAGCCGTTCATCGACACCATCCTGATCTGCACCATGACCGGGCTGGTGCTCATCACGACGGGGGCGTTCACCGCGACCGCTCCGGCGTCATTCGATCTCAGCGCCTCGAACGTGTCGGTGGTGCAGGCAGACGAGCAGGGCACGTTCAGCACCTACATGGGCGACAGCGAGATCGTCTACGAGCAGGGCGTTCCTCAGCTCGAAGACGGCCCCCGGCTCGGTCGCTTCAACGTTGGCATCGACTCGCTGTTTGTTGATGAGGCGCAGATCATCCCGTTCACGGGCACCATTAACGCAGAAACCCGCGAGGCCATCGGAGCCGACGGACAGCCCATCGGCACGTTCCACGCGAACACCGTTCGGACCTCCGCGCCGCTGACGTCTCTCGGGTTCCAACTCGGTCTCGAGCCCATCGGGTTGGGAGGGGCAGGCGAGTTCATCGTGCTGATCTCGGTGCTCCTGTTCGCCATCTCGACGTCCATCTCGTGGAGCTACTACGGCGACCGCTGTGCGAACTACCTGTTCGGGCCGAAGGCCATTCTGCCCTTCAAGGCGATCTTCGTGGTGATGCACTTCGTTGGTGCCGTGCTGGCGGTGACCACCATCTGGGATCTGGGCGACGTCGCGCTCTCGCTCGTCACCATTCCGAACGTGATCGCGCTCCTTCTGCTCTCCACCACGCTCAAGAAGCTGACCGACAGCTACTTCGAGCGGAAGCCGTGGATCGAGAACGAGGAGGTTCACAAGAAGGCCAAGGCTGAAGGACGGATTTAGGGAATGGGGGCTGGGGATTGGTGCGTGTTCTGGCACGCACTGCTCACTAGCCCGCTTCCCCAACCCCTACGCCCCGACCCCCAACTCCTTGCTGACTGTCGTTGATCATCCACTCCTCAACCGCGCGCTAACCACGCTGCGAGACCGGTCCACGCCCCACGGGGTGTTCCGGCAGACCCTCGGAGACGTGTCCGCGATTCTCGCCTACGAGGCGCTGCGGTCGATGCCAACAGAGGAGGTCGAGATTCAGACGCCGCTCGAGACAACGACCGGCGTCCGACTCGCTCGTGAAGTGGTGGTGGTGCCGGTCCTACGGGCAGGCCTCGGGCTGGTGGACGGGTTCGTCCGGTTCGTGCCGGAAGCACGGGTCGGGCATCTCGGCATGTACCGCGACGAGCAGAGCCATGAGCCCGTGGACTACTATTCCAACGTCCCGCGCGAGGTCACGGAGGCATACGTGTTCGTGGTAGACCCGATGCTCGCGACCGGGGGCAGTGCGTCCGGAGCCATCAATCACCTCAAACGCCGAGGTGCCAACAACATCGCCTTCGTGTGTCTCGTCGCGGCCCCGGAGGGTGTTGAGCGGCTACAGGACTATCACCCCGATGTCCACATCGTGACGGCGGCCCTGGATCGCCAGCTCGACGAGAATGCCTACATCCGGCCCGGTCTGGGAGACGCGGGAGACCGCATCTTTGGAACCGGCGCATGAGGACCTTCACCCCACCCGAACCAGGAATGCTTGCTCGCCAGCTCGTTGGATGGTCACTCGCGCTGGCGCTCCTTGTTGCCAGTCCGGTAAAGGCACAGTCCGCAGTGTCCCCCGAGGACTCAGTGGCTGCGGAGGCACCTGTGTTGCTGGTCGAGCCCGACTCGCAGGCAGCGGCTGCGCCCCCGGGGGGCGAAGAGATTGCCATAGAAGTAGAGGGAGATACGCGTGACATCGGCTGGCTGTCGCTCCTCCCAGCGCTTCTCGCCATCGCGGCGGCGTTGGTGTTCCGGCAGGTCATCGCTGCGCTGTTCATCGGCGTGTGGGTGGGCGCCTGGATTGTGACTGGGGATCCAGTGCTGGGCTGGTTCACCGGACTGTTCGATACCATCGAGACCTTCATCCTCAACGCGCTGGCGGACTCAGATCGCGCGGCCATCCTCATCTTCTCGATGATGATTGGCGGTACCGTTGGACTGATCCAGAAGAACGGCGGGACCGCGGCCATCGTGAACGTGGTGACGCGCTGGGCGCGGTCGGCAGGTCGGGGGCAGTTTGCCACGGCGCTGCTCGGCATAACCGTGTTCTTCGATGACTACGCCAACACGCTGATCGTTGGCGGGACCATGAGGCCCATCACCGACAGGCTCCGCATCAGTCGCGAGAAGTTGGCCTACCTCGTGGACTCGACGGCTGCGCCCGTTGCTTGCCTCGCCTTCGTGACGACGTGGATCGGGTACGAAGTGGGCCTCATCGGCGACGCTGTGGCAAAGCTGCCGGGCTACGACGAGGCGGCCTATTCAATTTTCCTCGGCTCCATCCCGTACTCCTTCTACCCGATCCTGGCGCTGTTCTTCGTCTTCTCGGTGACGCTCACCAAGCGAGACTTTGGGCCGATGCTAAAGGCCGAGCGGCGGGCGCGCGAGACCGGTCAGCTCTTCCGGCCCGGCTCCTCCGCGGAGGCAGCAGAGGCAGAGTCCGAGCTGCTCGAGCCGCCTGCGGAGGCGCCCAAGCGGCTCATCAACGCCATTCTGCCCATCGGCGTGCTGGTGTTTGGCGTGCTGATCGGACTGTGGATCACCGGTCGCGCGGCTGTTCTCGAAGCCGGCAAGGAGCTGACGCTTCGAAACGTGGTTGGCGACGCCAACTCGTACACGGCCATGATGTGGGCGTCGCTGGCGTCCGTGATCGTCGCCGTGCTGCTTTCCGTCGGGCAGCGCATCCTGACGCTCACGGAGGCGCTAGATGCCTGGTTCGCTGGGATGCGGTCGATGCTCCTCGCCGTCATCATTCTGATTCTGGCGTGGGCGCTGTCCAACGTCAACGACGCGCTGGGGACGGCGGACTACCTCGTGACTGTACTCTCGGGCTCGCTCGATCCGGGCATCGTCCCGTTCCTGGTCTTCATCCTGGCCGCCTTTACCGCGTTCGCCACAGGCTCCTCGTGGGGCGCGATGGGGATCCTGATGCCGCTCGTGATTCCTCTCGCCTGGGGGGTCCTCGAAGCAGACGGATTGCATACTTCCGAGGAGTACCGGCACATCATCTACTCCACCGTCAGTGCGGTGCTGGCGGGATCGGTCTGGGGCGATCACTGCTCGCCGATCTCGGACACGACGATCCTGTCCAGTCTGGCCGCGCAGTGCGACCACATCGACCACGTGCGGACGCAACTGCCTTACGCGCTGGCGGTGGGCATGGTCGCGCTCTTCCTCGGGACGCTCCCGACGGGCTACAACGTGCCGTGGTGGGTGATGATGCCGATCTGCGCAGGCATCCTGTTTGCCATTCTGTGGTTCGTGGGCAAGCCGGTTGAGCAGCCTGAGGCTGCTACAGCGTGAGGTAAAGGCGCTTCCTCCATGGGACGGCATCCGTAGGTCCTCCTCGGGCTGGCGAATGGATGCCGTGCCCCTGCCAGCGCAGGCAGGGCCGTACTGGATGAGCGGTTCCACGCTTCTCGAATTGGGGAAGCGCACACGTTCGAGCGTTCGGATCCAGCTGGTGGAACGAGAGGGTGACATCTGCCACAGGTGATTATGAACCGCGCGGGAGCGGGACGGCGCTGGGCAGTGCCGAGGAAACCGTCCTCGCCAGCTCGTGCTCGTCCGCGTTGCCATCCTGCTTGGGATAGCGCTTCCCCTGTTGCTGTCAGCCCGCCCCGAGGACCGCATGAGCGTAGACCGCATGAGTCCAGGGCCGCTCGTGGAGTGGATCGTTGCGCTTCAAGAACGAGGCCCAGAGAGCGAGGGGGCTCTTGCCATGCATGCCGATGCCTCCTTTGTCCTCGATGGGGAGGGATCTCGCCACGTGGTGCCGTACTTCTCAAACCTCGCCGTGGCGGCACTTCTTGAGGCGGACCCCTCGCCTCGCTCGCGGGAGGTCGCCGAGCTGTGGATCGACTGGTTCCTCGACCGGGTCGGCCCTGAGGGCGTTCCTGTGGAGCACTGGGTGGGCATGAAACGCGGCCTCGAGCTGACGTGCCCGGCGCGTTTTCCAACGCAGCCGTCCGTTGATCGCTGTGAGGCCATCGACGCCACCGATAGCGCGGCGTCCACTTTCCTGATCCTGCTGGCGGCGTATCACAGAGCGGGGGGCAGTGAGGCGTTTCTTCGCCAGCGCGAGGTGCAGGTTCGTGAGGTCGCGCAGACCCTGCTCGATCTCCAGGACACCGATGGGCTGACGATTGCGCGGACGGATTATCCCGTCAAGTATCTGATGGACAATGCCGAGACGGTTGCGGGCCTTCGCGCGGTGGCGAGCCTCGACCATGAGGTGTTCGAAGGCGAACAACGCGCGGTGTACAAGGACGCCGCAGACCGTGCGGCCGACGGGCTGGCGACACTCCTGGACCCGGAGACGGGCCTCTACGCCTGGGCCAAGTTGCCGGACGATTCGCTCGAATCTGCACGGCTGGACCGCTGGTACGCCGATGCCGTGGCCCAGGTCTGGCCGCTGGTGTTCGAGGTCACCGACGCCATCGGCGGATATCGCCAACTCGATGCTGCCTGGGATGGATCCACACAGCCCGACTGGGCCCTCCACCGGGATGCGTCTGGGTTTGCCTGGCCGGTCCTGGGGCTGGCCGCACACCGAGCTGGCGACCGCGCAGCGGCCCAACGGCAGGCCGATGCCCTATGGCAGCGTCACGTCGGTTCAAGATCAGCGGGGCCGTTCACCGTTGCGGACGCCGGATGGCTCCTGCGAACGGTTGCGGCGCTCGAAGCAGGCTAGACGCGAACTCGCACGCCAATCCCGCCGCCGGCGTCGAAATCGGTCTCGTTGATGAGCTGAAGGCGTGGGGACACCAGCCCGTAGACCTCGATGCTGTCCACCAGCTCGGTTTCGAGACCCACGCCGACGCTGACGCCGAATGCATCTTGGATGTCCCCGAAGGAGGCGAAGATGCCCGGCCCGTAGAAGAGGCGGACCTGGCGATTGCCTTGTAGACCACGGGATCGCAGCAGATAGTGCCCTTCCAGATTGACGGCATCGTCGCCCGAGAAGTCCCAGCCAACCCCGACTAGAATGGCGCCAGACCCATCGCCGAGTTTCAGAGAGACGCCAGTGGGGTCGCCCAACTGGGCGCCAATAGAGGTTTGGGCGGAGGCTGCGGGAACGAAGCTGAGCGCGAGGAGAGCGACAAGGGAGAGGCGCATACAAGAGAGGGGAGCCTGCGAGAAGAGTGAGGAGGACCCTGATGGATTCAGGGAACGCGCTGGCGAGGCCAATGGGTACAGCCGCTCCCCCAAGAAGGCTGTCACAGAGTCGCCAGCTCGACTCTGACCCAACGTTGTTGCAGCTCAGGTCTTCTGAGGCTTCTTCTTGGCCGCCGGGAAGAGCACATTGTTCAGAATGAGCCGGTAGCCAGGGGAGTTGCGATGGATCTCGAGGTCGGTCGGCGGGTCGCCGACGTAGTGCTGGTAGTCTTCAGGGTCGTGCCCAGCGTAGAAGGCGAAAAAGCCCCGTCCAGCTGGGCCGTAGAGGTAGCGGACAGCCCCCGACGTCGGGCTCTGTGCGAGGGTGACGATCCCGGGCTTGAGTGCATCCTCGCGGTACGCCGTCGTCTGGCCCATGAAGCCCCGGACCGATGCGACATGGTTCTGCGTCAGCATTGTCGGGACGGGATCGTACTTGGCCGAGAAGTCGAACAGCGTGAAGTAGTCTGTGACCGGGTTCCGCAGCGCGGGCGGTGGCGGCGTATCGAGATCGGAGTGCTCGTATTCCAGAGGGTTGTAGACGAGCTGGAAGTCTTTGAAGGCGAGCGTCTGTGAGTAGTCGAGGCGGGAGGGGGCATCGGGTGCGATGCCATCTCCGTCGAACTCCTGCGGGACGATGTCTGTCGCGTGTGCCGCCAGCGCGATGTCGAACGTGTCCGTGCCGGAGCACATGGCAAAGAGGAAGCCGCCTTCAATCACGTAGTCGCGGAGGGCCTGAGCCACCGCCAGCTTGAGGCGGCTCACCTTTGGGTATCCGCGCGCCGTGGCTGCCGCTTCGGCCTCGCGCTGCTGCTGCTGGTACCAGGCCTGTCCGCGCGCGCTCGCGTAGAACTTGCCGTACTGGCCCGTAAAGTCCTCATGGTGGAGGTGGACCCAGTCGAACTCGCTGAGTCGGCCGTCGAGGATGTCGTCGTCGTAGATCTGCTCGTACGGGACCTCGGCGTAGGTTAGCGCAAGGAGCACAGCGTCGTCCCAGGGAAGGGTCTGGGTAGGCGCGTACACGGCAATCCGTGGTGGCTTCTCCAGGCGAACTGCAGCGGTGTTGGCAGCGGGACTGTCGGCTTGCTCCACCAACGCGTCGCCGTTGGCAGGCTCATAGGTCACACCTCGCACGCGCAACTCGGCCTCGAGCTGGTCGTCGGCTGGGGCAACGAAGCTGCCGCCACGCACATTGAGGAGCCAGTCCACCTCCAGCCCGAGGTCGATGGCGAAGTAGACGACGCCGTAGGCGCGCAGGTGATCGGCCTGGGCGTCGTCCATCGGGATCAGGAGATCCTGGGCCTGAGAGGGGAGCGTCGCCAATGCAAGGAGGAGAACAAGTCCGCAGCGCTTCATTCCGTTATTGCAATTCTAAGAGATCGCTCGCAGGCGCCGCAGGTTCGCGCGCGCCTGAGGGGCAAACAGGGACCCGGGGACGAGTTCCAGCAACCGGTCGTAGTGCGCCGCAGCCGCAGGGAGGTCGTTCAAGTCGTGCTCTGCGATTTCAGCCAGCAGCATCAGAGCCCGGTCGCGGTAGAACGAGAGGGGAACACGCTCGGCTAGGCGGTCGAGCGCGGTCGCTGCCTCCTCGGGTCGCCGGAGGTCACGGTAGTTCTGGGCGCGCAGATACAGGATTTCATCTGTCAGCGGGTGCATCGGATAGTCAGCCTCGAGCTGGGCGAGGCCGGCGAGCGTGCTGTCCGCCAGCCCGCGCCGACTCAGAAGTGACACCTTGCCAAAGGCCAGCAGCGGCGTGTTGAGCGTGTCCGGCCCAGCATTTTCGTCCAGCGTTACACGAAGGGCGATGGCGTCGTTGGTGACGTCGGCCGCGGTGTTCTCGTCGATGGCCTCGGCGCGAGCGAGGGCGGAGTACACGTAGCCCTCGTAGAAGTCCAGCCGCGCCAGCTCGTAGCGGGCCTGCTCGGCAATCGGTCCGATCCGAATCTCATCCTCGACCTCTTGATAGCGGTCGCGGGCCGTGTTCAGGTCTCCGCGCCGGATGGCGACCTCTCCGAGGCCAAGGCGTGCCGTTCCGAAGACCTCAGAACGACGCGCCGTGGCGGCTTCCATCAACAGGGCTTCGGCACCGTCGAAGTCGCGCATCACGTCTTGTTGGACGCGCGCGAGCATGAGCTGGGCCTCGGCTCGCTCCGGGGCATTGGGGTATCGCTCCAGGAACGTTCCAAGTGTGGCAAGAGCCGCGTCTGCATGGGGCGTGGGGCCCCGGTCGGCGCGCTCGCCCACGTTCAGCGAAAGGTCGCGAGCGATCTGGCCGCGAAGGAGCAGTGCGCGCGGAGCCGAGGGGCCATCGGGATGTCGATCAAGCACCTCGTCCAGCGCGCTGGCGGCCGGATCGACGGCATCATCGGCGAGGGCGGATTCAGCGAAGGCGACGAGGCTTTCGCCCTGCTCCTGCTCCAGACGGTCGATGGCACGATACGCGTTGAGCGCGGCCACGTAGTCTTTCCGCTCCATCGCGAGCCAGGCCGCCAGCTCGCGGAAGGCCCGGTTGAGGGGATCACGGGTCTGGGCTTGCTCGATCGCGCTGGCGAACGCCTCCGGCGCCCCCTCACCATCAAGGAGTCGGACGAGGCGGGCCCGCACGCCTGCCGCGTATTCCGGGTTCTGCTCCACGAGCGTGATGTACAGCTCGATGGCCTCAGCATACTGGAGGTTCAGGCCATAGAGGTTCGCCCGTTCGAGCAAGAACGCATCATCGGTGCCGAGAGCCGTCCGGCCCGCTTCGAGGATTTCCGCAGCGATGGCATACAGGCGCAACTCCCCGATGACGTTGGAAACCGTTCGGTAGGTCTGCTCTTCGGTTGGCGCCAGCTCGAGGGCGCGGGTCCACGTCTCACGTGCGGCCTCCGTTTGGCCGGAGCGATGGAGAATGGCCCCCCGTTCGGCCATGAGCAAGACGGACGGGCCGCTGACCTGCTCGCGGGAGTCGTAGAGCGCCAGGGCATCGTCCCAGCGACGGGAGGTGACATAGGCCTCAGCCAGCTTCGTGGCGACAGGAACCGAACTGGGGTCGAGATCCAGCAGGTCTTCAAGGATTCCAATGGCCTCGTCCGTTTGTCCATTCTGGAGGAGGCGCTGAGCGAGCAAGAACGTAGTTCGCCGAGGAGCCGTCTCGACCGCCCGTCGCTGACTGAACGCGGTTCGTTTGGGAGGGACAGGCGGGGACGCTTGCTGAAGCGTGTCCGAACTGGGCTGCGGCGTCTGCGAGGACGCCTCGGCGGCGCACAGGCAGAGAGCAAGAAGAACGAGGAGCGGGCGCACCAGAGAATCGAGAGGCGAACACACGAAGGTAAGTGGCACCCACCCTGCAGGACGCAGGCAGGTATCTTGGGCGCTCTCTGGCAACGTGCACCTCGGGGCGTTCGTATTGCGCGGTCAGAGACGACCCGTATCGACCGAGCCTTCTTGCATGCTACCCGACCTTCAGCGCCAGTTCGACGTTTCGGACCGAGACCCGCGTCGGGTGGTGATTCTGGGGTCGACAGGGTCAATCGGCGTCCAGACGCTGGAGGTGGCCGCGCTCTTCCCCAAGCGGCTGCAGGTGGACGCGCTCGTGGCCGGGTCCAACTGGAAGGCCCTGGCTGCTCAAGCTCTCGAGGTGCGCCCCCGGTGCGTGGTCATCGCGGATGAAACCGCCTATGTTCCGCTCCGCGACGCGCTGGCGACCACAGACATTGAGGTTCGGGCTGGATCTGAAGCCATTGAGGCGGTGGCATCCACACCGGATGTGGATGTGGTAGTGGCGGCCATCGTGGGCGCGGCTGGGCTTCGTCCCACACTCGCGGCTGCGCAGGCTGGAAAGGTCGTCGCGCTGGCGAACAAAGAGTCGCTGGTGGTGGCTGGAGCGCTGGTGGCGGCGGCCTGCCGGGAGACCGGCGCCATCGTGATCCCAGTAGACTCGGAACACTCGGCGCTCTTCCAGGCCATGCTCGGGGAGCCGCTGGATGCCATCGAGACCTTGATTCTGACGGCGTCTGGAGGACCGTTTCGCCAGCGCGACGCGGCGAGCTTCGCAGACATCACCGCGGAGGAGGCTCTCGCGCATCCCAACTGGTCGATGGGCGCCAAGGTGACCATTGACTCCGCCACGCTTATGAACAAGGGGCTGGAGGTGATCGAGGCTCACTGGCTCTTCGGAGTCGGTGCGGATCGGATCGAGGTGGTGGTACATCCGCAGTCGGTCATTCACTCCATGGTGACCTTTTGCGATGGCTCCACGAAGGCCCAGCTGGGAATCCCCACCATGAGCGTCCCCATCCAGTATGCGCTGACCTTCCCCGAGCGCTGGCCCGCACCCCACCCACGCCTGGACTGGACGACTGTCGGGTCGCTGGATTTCGAAGCCCCGGATCTCCGCCGATTCCCCGCCCTCGGGCTGGCGTTCGATGCGCTGCGGCGCGACGGGGCGGCGCCCGCGGTCCTGAATGCTGCCAACGAAGTGGCCGTTGCCCGATTCCTGGCAGGGGAGATCCGCTTTCCAGACATTCCCCGCCTAGTCGAGGCGGCGCTTGCCCACGCACCAGCTCGAGCCGAGTCCTTGGATGCGCTGCTGGCCGCCGATGCTGCGGCTCGCCAGCGCGCGGTGGCCGAGGCCTCGCGTCGGGCCATCGGGGTTGGACCGTAGCTTCATCCGTGAAGACATCGCCCAGCGGGAACGAGTCTGTCCGGCACGCTCGTTGAGGCCGTAGACTTCTCCCTCCTGCGTGAGGCCGTCCTCGCTGCGGCCGTCTCACCGAGTTGCTTTCTCTGTATGGACATCCTGCTCACGACCCTGTCCTACTTCTTCTGGGTCGCCGTCGCACTCAGTATTCTCGTGTTCATCCACGAGATGGGCCACTTCCTGACGGCCCGGATGTTCGGAATGCGGGTGGATGCGTTCTCGCTCGGGATGCCCCCGAACATCTTCAAGAAGCAGTGGGGCGAGACGGAGTACCGGATCGGGGCGCTTCCGCTGGGCGGCTACGTCAAGATCGCAGGCATGGTAGACGAGAGCCTAGACATGGACGGACTCGAATCGGAGCCTCAGCCCGACGAGTTCCGATCCAAGCCCGTCTGGCAGCGGATGATCGTGATCTCTGCCGGGGTGGTGTTTAACGTCGTCTTTGCCTGGCTCGTCTACAGCGCGCTGGCGTTCACGTTCGGGCAGACATTCACCCCAGCGGAGAACGTCTCGCTGGAAGTGGTGGAGGGCTCCATCGCGGACGAAATTGGTCTCGAGACCGGAGACCGTGTGGTGGCACTGGATGGCGAGCCGGTTCGGACGGTCGAAGAGTTTCTGCCGACGTTGATCGGTCAGACGTCGGAATCGATCACGCTGAAGCGGGGCGAAGACGAGGTCACGCTGGCTGTTCCGTCCGGTCTGATGACGCGGATCGCGCGCGCGGCCCGGTCGAACGATGACGACAGCACCTATCGGTTGTTCGGTGCGATCCCGGAGTACCCCGCGCTGTTGTCACGCGTCCAGTCCGGGTCGGCGGCAGATGAGGCGGGCCTTCGCGCTGGCGACCTGATTGTGAGCATCGGCAACGAGCCCGTCCGAAAGTGGATGGATCTGACCGCGCTGGTGGGGCAATCCGAGGGCGAGGCCACGCCGGTTCGCTGGTCCCGGCCTGAGGCAAACCTTCTGGAAGGTGATCCTGAGCCGGTGGAACGCATCGAAGGCGCTGCCATCTACGAGGCCGAGGTGGCGCCGCGCGCGAGCGGAAACCGCTACCTGCTCGGGGTGGAGAACGACCGGAACGCGTTTGGTACCCGGACAGAAACGCTCGGCGTCGGAGCCAGCCTCCAGGCCGGAGCGGACCAGACCGTCTCCATCCTCAACCTGTATGTCGGGTTCATGGGTCGGCTGTTCACGGGCAAGGAGAGCTTTAGGGAGAACGTCGGCGGGCCCATCGAAATCGCCCGGCAGTCCAAGCAGATGGCCGATGAAGGTGGCCGCTCGTTCTGGGGCTTCGTCGCATTCCTGTCTATCGCGCTGGCGGTCTTCAACATCTTGCCCATCCCGGCGCTCGATGGCGGGCACATCATGTTCCTGATCTACGAGGCCGTCGCCCGTCGCGAGCCATCGCTCAAGGTTCGCATGGTGGTCCAGCAGGTGGGCCTGGCGCTGATCCTGGCACTCATGGTGTTCGTCATCTTCAACGACACCTTGCGGCTGTTCGGATAGGCGAGTCTCGGTCGCCAGCTCGAGTCTTTTCGCGGTGAATAGACGGCAACGCGCGTGTGAGCGGATGCGAAATTGGAGTTTCGCTGCCGAGAATTTGAACGGCTCCATCTCCCGCACCGCATGACCGCTATCAACCTGACTGGGACGGCCCAGAGCTCTGCCGACCAGGCCGCTCAGGCCGCGCTCAAGGCCCGAGGCCCGATCCCAGTGCACATCGCGTGCATCATGGATGGAAATGGCCGGTGGGCCAAGCAGCAGGGCAAGACGCGGGTGAGCGGTCACCGCGAGGGCGTCGAGTCCGTTCGCGATATCACCGAGGCCTGTGCTCAGATTGGGGTGAAGCACCTCACGCTCTACACCTTCTCCACCGAGAACTGGCATCGCCCCGCTGCAGAGGTTACAGCCCTAATGGAGTTGCTGGTGCGGACCATTCGCAAGCAAGCCGAACGGTTGCATGAGAACGGGATTCGACTTCAGACCATTGGAGATGTCGCGCGGCTCCCAAGCCGGGGCCAGCGCGAACTGGCAGAGGCCCTCGAGCTGACGGCAGGCAACGAGCGCATGACACTGACGCTTGCGCTGTCCTACGGGTCGCGGTGGGAGATCACCGAGGCGGTTCGCCAGCTCGCGCGTGACGTTCAGGCGGGGCGCTTGGACCCAGAGGCCATCGGCGAGGCACAGGTCAGCGCGGCGCTGCAAACCGCTGGCACCCCGGACCCCGACCTGTTGGTGCGGACGGCTGGGGAGCTGCGAATCTCCAACTTCTTGCTCTGGCAGATCGCCTACACGGAGTTGTACGTCACTGAAGCGTTCTGGCCAGCATTTCGGCGCGAGGCGCTGTATGCTGCCGTGCGGAGCTTTCAGGACCGAGACCGGAAGTTCGGTCGCGTCGAGGAGGGATAGGCAGACCACTCGGTGGCTGATTCGCCAGTTCGACCCATTCGAGGATTCCGATGGGGACGCATGTGGGGCCCTCGAGCTGGCGATTGGGCGGTTGCTATTCTTGCAACGAGGTGGGGGTGAGAGGAGGGGGAGCGAGTCAGAATCCCGAGAGCTGTGAATCCATAGGGCGATTGCGCGTGCCTGCGCATCCGGCTGCAATAATCGAATCGGGATCCCGTTCGCACCCGACCGGCTCAGGCCACCAGCGTGCCGTTTTTCGCGGGACCTGCGCCAGCGAGCCCTGCACTCCCGAGTAGCTTTTCGGGTCTGATAGTCCGCCTGTCCACGAGCGCCTCGCGCGCCGTCTGCATGATTCGATCGTTCGGCTGCCTCGCTCTGGCCCTCGCCAGCCTCGCCGCCCTCCCTGCACGCGCTCAAACGCCGCCGCCCGTCGCGACGCCTGCTCCCTATGATGTCCTCTCGATCACCGTCGAAGGCACATCAAGTGATGAGATGCGGACATTCGCGCAGCAGATCGCGGGCATTCGAGCTGGCGACAAAGTGCAGCTTCCCTGGGACCAGAAGTTCGGCGAGGCTGTTCGGCGGCTCTACTCGCGGGGACAGTTCTCCAATGTGGAGATCCGCGCTGAAGAGGTGGCGGGCCAAGGCGTGTTCCTGACCATCGAGGTTGAGGAAGACCCCAAGCTGGCAGGCTATGACATCGAAGGCTTGAAGTCGGGCGATCGCAACGAGCTGCGGCCTCAGATTCCACTTCTGAACGGCCGAAACGTGCGGCCTGCGGACATCGAGACTGGGCGACTTGCCATCCAGGAGTTCCTCCGCGAGAAAGGCTATCGGCTGGCCCAAGTGGACGTACAGCGCACGGTCGAGCCCGATGGCCGGGTCCGCCTGGTATATGCCGTGGAGCGAGGGGACCGTGTATCGGTCGCCGATATCCAGTTCGTGGGCAACGAGTCGTTCTCAGAATCGACGCTCCGCCGCCGCTTGAAGAACACGCTGGAGCGCCGCTGGTGGCGGTTCTGGAAGCGAGAGACCTTCATCGACACCAAGTTCGAGGAGGATCTGGACAACCTCGTGCGGTTCTACAACGACGAGGGATTCTATGGGGCTCGTGTCGTGAGTGACTCGGTCTATTTCCGCGAGTCCGAGGATGGCAAGAACGATTTGGTGGTGCAGGTTGAAGTGGATGAGGGCAACCGCTACCACATCCGAGATATCGTCTTCGAAGGCAACACCATCTATACCGACGAACAGCTCTTGTTTGCGCTGGACGTTCAGTCCGGCGATGTCTACGACCGTACGAAGCTAGAACGCAACCTTCGGTTCTCCGAGGACAACACAGATGTGTCCAGCCTCTACAACGACCGGGGCTACCTCCGCTTTAACGTCCGCGAGCAGGTGGTGGAAGTGCCAGGCGACTCGCTGGACCTGTACTACGAGATCACTGAAGGAGAGGTGTACGAGTTCGGCGACGTTCGCATCGCTGGAAACACGCGCACCAAGGAACATGTCATTCGCCGCGAGCTGAGGACCGTTCCCGGTCAGCCCTTTAGCCGCCAAGCCATCCAGCGGTCCATTCGCGACCTGAGCCAGCTCAACTACTTCGACCCGAACAGCTTTGCCAGCGGCCCGGCCATCGACGTGGACGATGAGAACCGGACAGTGGATCTTACCTACAACCTCGCAGAGCAGAGTTCCGACCAGCTCGAGCTGTCGGGTGCATGGGGCGGCCGGTCCCTCGGGCTCATCCTGTCCGCCCGCGTGGCGTTCAACAACTTCTCGATCCAGAACCTCGTCCAGGGCAAGGGGCCGCTTCCTGCCGGCGATGGACAACAGCTCGCGGTGACCGCCCAGCGCGGAGCGAGCTACCAGAACTATTCGCTCTCCTTTACGGAGCCGTGGTTCCGGGGGCGCCCGACTCCGCTCGGGTTCTCACTGGGGTTCAGCGATTATCAGGACCGATTCAACAATGCCTACCGACTTCGGATTGGCTCCATTCGGACGTTTTACCAGCAGCGTCTGAAGTGGCCGGACGACTTCTTCTCGACCCGAACATCGGTTGGATACCGCCTCTATGACGTGACGGACGTGGACGGCCGGTTCACGCAGAGCTTGCCGGAAGGCATCAGCCAGGAGTTCACCATCGCGCAGTCGCTGTCGCGAAACTCGCTGGACAACCCGCTCTTTCCGCAGGCGGGCTCTGCCACGGGTCTGACACTTACCGTTGCGCCTCCCATCGGGGACTTCATCCAGTACCACAAGTGGGACCTGAACATGGAGTGGCACACGCCGATTGCACCGCGTGTCTCCCTCGGAATGAAGAGTCGCTTCGGATACATCGGGTCGCTGACCGGAGATGAGGTGCAGTTCCAGCGCTATCTCATCGGTGGAACGCCTCTCGAAGCCAGCCAGGGAGGCATCGTGGCGTTCGGACGGGAGCAGATTTTTCTGCGCGGGTACCCTCGCGAGTCGATTGGGCCACGCCGAGAGGGGCAGCCCGTGGGTGGTCGGATCGCGAACGTCTATCAGGCTGAACTGCAAGCCATCCTGTTGCAGTCCCCACAGCTCTCGCTGGCGCCATACCTGTTCGTGGATGCAGCCAACGCATGGGATAGCTTTGACAGCTACGACCCCTCACAACTGTTCCGCTCTGCTGGAATCGGTAGTCGCATCTTCCTGCCGATCGTCGGCATGCTGGACCTCTCTCTCGGGTATCAGATCGATCCATTCGATGGCACCTACTCTCCCAACGAGACCGGTGAGCCGAAGTGGGATTTCCAGATCTCCTTCGGCGGTGGCCGCTAACCCAGTTCTCATGCGCTCCATTCTCGCCGCGGTTCTGTTCGCCATCTCGGTGGCGGTCCCCGTCGCCGCCCAGCAGAAGATTGGGTTCGTCGACTCGGACCGGGTGCTCCAGCAGCTTCCGGAGTACAACACGGTCAGCCAGGACCTCGACCGGCTCGCGTCCCAGTGGCAGCAGGAGCTGGACGCACTCGACGCTGAGGCCGAGGCGCTCCGTGCCGAGTACGCTGCTCGTGAACTGCTCTACACCGACGCTGAGCGCGAGCGTAAGATTCAGGAGATCGAGGACAAGGTGACCGAGCGTGAGGCGCTGCGTCGTCGCTATTTCTCTCCAGACGGGGAGCTGTTCCGTGAGCAACAGAATCGCCTCCGGCCCGTTCAGGAGCGCGTTCTGACGGCCATCGAGGCCGTTGCCGAGGACGAAGGCTACGACTTCGTGTTCGACCGGACCGGCGATCTCGTTTTCCTCTATACCCGACCTCGCCACGACCTGACTCAGCTCGTCCTCGACGAGCTGGGCGTGGGCGTTGGCCTGAACCGTCAGCCGGGCACGTCCCGCTAACCCTTCCCCGCCACGACCCTTGACTCGCGTTCCAATGATTCTTCGACTTCCTCTTTTTCAGGTGGCCCTTGTGGCTCTCGTCGGCCTTGCGGCCATCGCGCCCGCCAGCGCGCAGACCGGTCTGAAAGTCGCCTACATCGACCCAGACCGCGTGATCGTGCAGATGCCAGAGTTCAAGCAGATCCAGGAGCAGATGCGCGGCGAGCAGCAGCAGGTTGCCGCCCGCGTCCGCACCGTGCAGGACTCGCTCAACACCGTCCTCCAGACCAAGATGGAGGAGTACGAGACCTTCGACGCCAGCCCGCTCGCCACCGATGAGGCGCGTCAGGAGCGCCAGCTCGAGCTATATCAGCTCCAGGGCGGCATCGAGCAGGCGCAGTCTCAAGGCCTTCAGTACCTGAGCTACCGCGAGGCGGAGCTTCTCCAGCCGCTGCAGGTGAAGGTGGACGCGGCCATCCGTATCGTCTCGCAGCAGCAGGGGATCGATCTGGTCCTCCCGAGCACGGCCAACAACGCGCCGGTTTTCCTCTACGTCAGCAACCGACTGATCAACATCACGGAGGCTGTGATGGAGAACCTCGGCATTGACTTAGCCGCCGCCGCCGCACCCGAAGGCAACTAGCGCGTTCGCACCCTGTATCGTCCGTCGCGGGCGTCGGCTTCGGCTGGCGCCCGCGTTTGTGTTCAGGCGTATCCTGATGCCTACCCACGCCCACCCGCCCGATGAGCACCCAGACAGTGTCTGTAGTCCCGACCGATGTCAAGCGTGTGACGACGCAGACGCTCCAGGACCTGCGTGCGAGCGATACGCCCATCGCCATGCTGACGGCGTATGACTACACCAGCGCGCGCATCCTCGATGACGCAGGCGCAGACGTACTCCTCGTAGGCGATTCGGCCTCGAACGTCATGGCCGGGCACGAGACCACGTTGCCGATCACACTGGACCAGATGATCTATCACGCGCAGTGCGTGGTTCGAGGTGTTCAGCGCGCGCTGGTGGTGGTGGACCTGCCCTTTGGCGCATACCAGGGCAGCTCGAGGGAGGCACTGCGCTCTGCCATCCGGGTCATGAAAGAGACAGGGGCTCACGCAGTGAAGCTGGAGGGAGGTACTGCCGTGGTGGAGTCCGTACGGCGCATCATCGATGCGGGGATCCCCGTGATGGGCCACCTCGGACTCACCCCACAGAGCATCTACAAGTTTGGCACATACAAAGTGCGCGCTCGTGAGGTGGACGAGGCCGACGAGATCCGCCGAGACATCCGCAAGCTTGAGAAAGCCGGGGTGTTCGGGGTGGTCCTGGAGAAAATCCCCGCCGAGCTGGCGACCGAACTCACGCAAAGCGTCCAGATTCCCACCATTGGAATTGGGGCAGGGAAGGGGTGCAGTGGTCAGGTGCTGGTTACGCACGATATGCTCGGGCTGACCAAGGACTTCAACCCTCGGTTTGTCCGGCGCTACACCGATCTCGCCGAAACGATCTCAGATGCCGTGGGGCAGTACGTGGAGGATGTTCGCCAGCGCGACTTCCCCGGCGAGGAGGAGAGCTACTGACGGGGAATGCGAAGTGAGAATTGAGAAGCGCAGGACTGGGAACGATGCGCATCCGAGGCGGTGTGGCACTCTACCACTTCCTGCGGATGGTCTCCGCTGCTGATGGACCTACACGCGCCGACGGACCAGCCTCTTATTCTGATCTCGAACGATGACGGGATCGGGTCGGATGGCATCCTCGCGCTGGCAGCGGCGCTGCACGGACTGGGCACGCTCGCGGTGGTGGCGCCCATGCATGAGCAAAGCGCCGTCGGGCACTCGATCACCATTCGGGATCCGATGCGAGCCACCCCGAGCCTGTTCGAGCTGGCGACGGAGAGCGTGTGGGCTCGGGCCGTCACCGGGACGCCAGCGGATTGCGTCAAGATTGCGGTGCAGAAGCTGCTCCCCCGAGCGCCCGATCTCGTGGTATCGGGGATCAATCACGGGCCCAATACAGCCGTCAACGTGCTCTATTCCGGCACCGTCAGCGCAGCCACAGAAGCGACCATCCTCGGCATTCCATCTGTTGCGATGTCGCACTGCGATTGGGCTCCGACGGACTGGGAAGGGGCTCAAAACACGGCCCGAACCGTCGCAGAACGTGTTCTCAATGAGGGCTTGCCACCTGGCGTACTGCTCAACGTGAATGTCCCCGGTGGGGCAGCCAACGAGCTGAAAGGAGTGCGGATCACGCGTCAGGCGCGGTCGCGCTGGGAAGAAGAGTTCGAGGAGCGGCACGATCCCGTTGGCCGTCCATATTACTGGCTGGGGGGACGCTTCATCGACCTCGATGAGGGCGAAGACACCGACACGCATGCGGTTGCGCAAGGCTACGTGTCGGTGACGCCCCTCCATGCGGACATGACGGCACACGACGCCTTTCACCACTTCACATCCTGGGGAACCTGATTTCCCCGATCTGCTATGTCTGACATGCCTGCTCCTGGAGACCTCGCCCCCTCGTTCACCGGGGCAACGGCGACCGGAGACACGATCGATCTCGACTCCTATCGTGGCCAGTGGGTCGCGCTGTACTTCTATCCCAAGCAGGGGCCAACGACGGCATCGCGTTGGCGCTGAATAGATTACGTTGATTCCGATACAGTAGGATTCGCACATCTTCCGCAAATCGCCCTCATTAGAGCGGATTCCCCCCTTCATGAGTGAGCCCAAAGACATCCCCATCGTGGACGGAACCATCGGAGTCAGCCCCCTAGCCCCCTCCCAGGTCGAGGCCGCAGCGCGCACCTGTGCGCGCTGCGAGGCGTGGACCCCGACGAATCCGTCCCCGCACCCGGCCATGCGACGCTAGACATAGTGGTCCTTGAGCCGCGATGGGAGGCGGCGGCTCGTGAGATTCGGAACCACGAGATGCTGTCTGCGGCCCTTGCGCTCGGACGCGCTACACCATCCGCTCGGTGATCGCTTCCACCAGCGCATCCACCAGCCCAGGGCGACTGTATGCTTCCACGCCTCCGGGCCAGGGGATCAGAACCTCGTCAGGTGCTGCGCCGTCGTCAAAGCAGATCCGCACCCCCTCACGGTCCGGCGTGTTGTAGATGCCGGTGACAATCATGGATTGATCCTCGTCTAGAGGTGACAAGCGAGCTACTACCTCACGGCAGATTTCTTCCTTGCGGTCGATCACCTCTCGGCGCGAGATGGGAGGGGCTGTGTTCTGGGGTGCAGACATGATGGCTGGGGATTGGGTGCGATAGGGTCTATACCAGTCGTTGCGTGACCTGCACGAAGAACCCCCGGCTGGGCTCGTCTATCGCGCCCGCCGTGGTGTTGGTGGCAATCAGCGTCACCGTGTCCGCAGACGAGACGTAGCCGTCCACGACGAGCCCCGCTGTGAGCGGGGCAAGGGGCGTCACCTTCACCGAATCGCCTACGTTGGCACCGGAGACGGTGACAGTGATGGATGTGTCGTCAGAGTGAGCCGCGATACTTGGGAAGTCCACGGTAGCGTTCGCCCCAAAGGGCAGCGGGCGCCGCCAGTCCGTGCCTCCCCCGACGTTCAGGTACGGTGTACGCGCCTGCCCCGCGTAGACCATTGAGCCCTGGGGCAGGTTGAGCGAGGGTGCCGCGAAGCGCTTGTATTCCACGTAGCCCGTCTGGAGGTTCATGGCCGCCGTGGCGGTGCCGATCTGCACCAGCGGGTCGTTCGGGCTGAGGGTCTGGCCTCCGATCTGCGGGTTCCGGATGTCGATGTTCTGGCAGCGCGTCTCGGCCAGCGTGGCGTTCGCGGTGCGCGCCAGCGCAGCGACCGCGTAGGTCATCGTCGGGGTATCCTGCGTGTCCACCAGCTTCGCGCGCTCGCTGATCTTCGCCGCCTGCACGCCGCGCATTGCGATGGCGGAGCGGTTCCAGGTGCTCGTTGTCGTGTCGAGGCCCGCCGAAAGCACCTGCGGATCGCACCGCACGTTCTCGCCAAGCAGGCCCGAGGCGTTGTCGAGGAACACACCTGCGAACTGGCACAGCTCAACGGTGGGATGCACATCCAGGTCGTCGCCAGCCGTCACCCGCGCGCCGTACTCGCTCTGCCCCGTGCAGACGACTTCTGGCAGGATGCGGATTGCCGTTGGCTGGATGGTGATGTCTGTCTGCGAGCCGATGAGGATGCCGACCTTGCCACCTTCCAAGCGGCCCGACATGACGCGCACGTCTCTGGTGGGGAGGTTGGTCGGGGCGCCGATGGTGGAGATCTGAAGGCCGACAGGGCAGTCCTCCGACACGATGCCGCGCGCCAGGGTGCCCGTACCTCCGGCGAAGAAGAAGCCAGGCACGTCGAAGGCGTCGTTGTAGCCGTTGCGGGCGTAGCAGTCCACCACCACCATGTTTTGGGAGTGGCTGGAGATGTAGAAGAGCGGCTTCGTCAGCCCATCGCAGACGCAGCCCCGGATGATGCCTGTGGTGCCGTTGGAGGTGGAAATGCCGTTCGTGTCGCGGCCCCTGAGTACCAGCTGGTTGTTGTCGGCAATCACCGCCACGTTGATGCAGCGCCAGTCGATGGCATTGTTGGCCTGGATGAGGCCGCCGTCGGTGCGGCCGAAGCCGTTCAGGCTGCGCACCATGAAGTTGGCAAATCGGACACCGGGCACCGGGTCCTGTGCATCGTTCTTGTCAATCAGCAGGACGATCTCATCGTGCTCGCAGTCAATGATCGACAGCTCCCGCCCGTGCCCCACGATTTGAACCGGCGACGTGATCTCCATCCGGGACGTGAGCCGAATGGGAACCTCACGGTCCCTATGAGGCAGGAGCATCATGGCTCCCTGCGTGATGGCGGCGTTCATCGCGTCCCGGAAAACCTCGGTTCGCTCGTCATCGTCCGCGAGGTTCCCCAGGTTGGTGACCTCAGAGAGGGGCAGCATCCCGTTACGGACGAGCTTCTTCCCCCACGTCCCGACCGGGACCGCAGGCACCTCTACCACACGAGGGTTCGATCCATCGGCCAGAATGACCTCTTGCAGCGACGTGTCGCCAGATACAGGCGCTCCTCCTGTAGTCAGGAAGCCCGCGAACGAGGACATATTGACCGTGCCGTTCGCCGCGTTGTTGGCCGCATCCAGAGAGTAGCCCTTGGCCCCTTTGGCGTAGGTCACGCTGTCAATGGGGTCCTCAAACGAGCTGGTAGACTGCGCGTGCAGGAAGCTGGAGTTCTCTTGGTTGTCGATGCTCGCTACGCGGCTGTTGGCCGTCGCCGCCGCTGTCTCGGCGTCGCTGCCCTTGGAGGTCACACCGGCAACTGCCGCCGTTACCGCGTCGTCTGCAAACTGTCGTCCGTCTGGTGTTGCCATGACTACGTACCAAGCGTGAGTTCTTCAATCAGTGTGGAGGTGGCGGCCGTCGCTCCGGGGTCCCGCCATGCGAGATCCGCGCCCGAGTAGCGGACCCGTCCCGTCGAGAGGTCCCACGCGGCCCGCTCCCACCATGTGGGCATCGCGTAGCGGGCCACCGTGTGGCGACTGTGGGTGTTCGCCAGCGTCGCGGCACTTCCGGCAGCGTCCACGAGCGTCGCCGTGAACGCACCCGTCACGGCTCCCACGTAGTGGGTCTCCTCGTTGTCCGTGTCAGGCGAGAGCGTGATTTTGTGGCCCGGCTTGGGAGGGGCGGTCAATACCACCTCGCCTTCTCCTGTGATGGCGGGCTCTGCGATCTTGCAGGGCGCCCAGACGAGGTAGCACGCGTCGGGGT
>JBCBZH010000086.1:0-14568 GCA_039815415.1 Bacteroidota bacterium | reverse complement strand
AGCGACCAGTTGCGGACGTAGTACGGATCCCAGCGTTCCATCCCGATGTTGCCGCTGTCACTCCGCCCCGAGACCTGCCACAGGCCTGTAATGCCAGGCCGGACGCGCTCACGCAGTTCCCGGACCCGAGGCGGCAGTTCGTCGTGGTGATAGTCAGGCAGCGGGCGTGGCCCGACCAGGCTCATCTCGCCGCGAAACACATTGATGAGTTGCGGGATCTCATCGAGGCTCGTCCGGCGCAGGAATGCACCCACCCGTGTGATTCGCGGGTCGTTCTCCAGCTTGAAGGTGAGATCCCACTCCTTGCGCAACTCGGGATTCTCCTCGAGCGCCTTGTTTAGGACCTCTTCGGCGTTGGGAACCATCGTCCGCATTTTGAGGGCTCCGAAGACTTTCCCATCGCGCCCAATTCGTTCCTGGGCATAGAACGGGTGCTTGCGATCTCCGAGCCAGACGGCGAATGCAGCCAGCGCCACAGCAGGCACCCACAGCGGAGCACTTACCGCCACCACGGTCAGGTCAATGAGGCGCTTGAGGGCTCGGGGAACGGGGCGCGTCAGCGTGGACGCAACCTCCAGTCCAAGGATGCCCGCGAAGTCTCGTGCCCGTACCCAGAGGCTCGGCGCATCCACCAGGTCTGGCAGCACAATCACCGTCCGATAGCACGCGAGCGGCCCTTCGAGAAGCTCAGCCTGGCGCTGGGCGTTCACGCCGGGGATCGCGAGAAACGCGACAGAGGCATTCGGCGCCACGTTCTCAGTGCCCCCCAGAATCGGAACGGTATCGAGGTAGTCCCCCCAGCGGCGGTCGTTGTCGTCGAACACAGCCGAGGGGATGTACCCCAACCCGCGCTCTTCCTGGAGCTGGCGGACAATCTTGGACCCCGCTTGCCCCGCGCCATAGATCACGACGTCCACACCCCACCAGTCCCTTCGGATGAAAGCGGCCTTGACACGGCTACGGGCGAGGGGCACCAACCCAAAGGCCAGCAGGCTCGCCAGCCCGAGCGTGAGACGACTCGCCGTATCGCCCCCTGCTGCGTTGGTGTTGGCAAGCCACATGCCGGCCAGCGTCAGCGCAAACACGCCTGCCAACAAGAGCGTGACCCTCCGAAGCTCTTCTACCACTCCCAGGCCCCAACCCGGCAACAGGCGCGCCAGGGCGGCACCCGCTACGTACATGGGAATCACCGCCCATCCAGCACCGACGACCCAGCTATCTCCGCCCACAATCCACTGCCGAAGCACTCCCGCGAACCCGACGGCGATGGCGAGCGCCAGGGACTCAGCCACCACCAGCGCCGTCACATTGACGCCCATCCGGCGGGCATAGCTCGACGTTCCGTGGCTGGCGAGGGCCGCGCGGCTCTGAAACGAGCGGTTGCTGGGAAGGGTGACAGTCTCCATGGGAGTCGGGGGACCCCGGTGGGATCGGCCTGGCGGAGACCCGTCGGCGGAGGACACGATTAGCGAGCCGGTATGGAATGAAACGGTTCCGAGAAACGCATGCGTCCAACCAGGCTAATGCACTGCATCGACGCGATGAGCGTCTCCCTTTCCCTCGTAGCCTCGAGGACGATCTGGGCTGGCCCCAACCCGTTGCAGGGCTCGCCGAGAAGAGCCACTGGCTCCGGCGTTCTTGGCCGCCTGGCGGCTCGAAGCCTGTGGGCGTGTCGCCTGTGGACCGCGGGTGGAGACAAGGTGCCCGTTGGCTTCATCCTGGACCACCCGCTGCCACATCTGGAGATCATTGCCACGGTACGTCTCAGCCCCAGGTGCTGGGGCCGCGAAGAACGTGGACCGGAGAACGGGGTCGCCACCCGGCATGCCATAGGCATTCCCATCGACATGAGAGGAGCGCATAGCATCCAGCGTCTCCCCCTCAATCGAGATCTCCCGCGCCTCTGCGCTCGCCAGCGCGACGTTGCCGACCACCCAGTTGTTGACGATCTCGTTCTCCCCGTCGGGCGCCCGCCGAAGGGGGTCGAGTCGTATCCAGATGCCGGAGCCCTCATTCCCGGAGACCGTGTTGTGGAGCAGCACGTTGCGGCTCGCCGCCTGGCTTAGAATCCCGGTGCCCGTCCAGTCCCTCCAGCGCGTCCCCTGCACCAGGTTGTTTTGCACGAGGGTCTCCGTGGTCGCCAGCTCGAGCATGATCCCTGCGCCTTCGTTGTTCACCACAAGGCAGTCCTCGATGGTGTTTCGGGTGTTCTGGCCATCCAACCAGATGCCGGGACCGTTGTTGTCCGCCGCCGTGAAGCGGCGGATGATGGTATCGCGCGTACGATGCCACTTTCCTCCCCCAGCTTCCCAGAACAGGTCGTGCCCTCGCCAGTTGTTGCCGACCGCGGCACTCTCTTCGAAGAGACAAGAGGTGCACGAGGCTCCCCATCCAGCCTGGCCGTTGTACTCCGAACGGACGTTTCGGAACACGTGATTGCGTCCTGAGCCGTCCACGCCCATGCCGATGGTCCATTCCACGCGCACGCCTTCCACCAGCCCGCCTTCGCTCCCGGCACAGAGTGCCCCCCACTGCGCGCGGTTGGCCGCGTGCCGCAGGGTAAGCCCGACGATCCGCAACCAACCCGGAGCCGTCGGGTCGCTGCAGTCCGAGTAGGGATCGTCCCCGACCGGATCAAACAGGCGACGCCGTGTCGCAATCTCGATGAGCCCGACATCCTGCGGGTCCAGGTCGTCTTCGAACCGAGCGTAGATGGCGACCGCACCCGTATCCGGTCCCTCGACCCAGAACGACCCGGGCACCAGGTCGGCTCGGCGTGCCACAGGCTGGAGAACCGCCCCATCGGCAATCACCAGCTCGCGTCGGAAGACGGGGTCGTCGCTGTAGGTGGGAAGAGGCGGTCCCTCCCATGCCCGCCTCCAGGCCCTATCGGGCTGGCGACTCCAGCCGGTCAGAGCGACATCTGCCCCTGAGATCACGACGGTTTCGCCAGGGTAGGCGGCATACGTGATGCGCGCGTCGGGGCCTATCCCTCCTGTTGCGGGGCGAACAGACTCGCGGTAGATGCCTTCTCGGATCAGGACCGCATCGCCCGGTCGCAATGCGCCGGGCTCGGCTGCGCGAGATACGGTAGCCCAGGGGCGCTCAGCCGTTCCCGGCCCAACGTCGGACGCGCGCGCATGGCGGGCATCAACAACGAACACACGCCCCCCTTCGCCCGTGTAGGCTTCCTCGGCCAACACACAGTCTGAATCAACCCAAACGTGCCCCGCTGAGCAGGAGGCCGCGACAGACGCTTCCGCTGCAGCGGATACAGGCGCCAGCGCCTCACGTTGACATCCACCCAGGAGAAGGAGTCCCAGCCCAAGAAGCGTACGCATCTGGAATTACCAGACCAGTTTTGAACACGTGAACGCTTCAGCATAGCGTACGCCGGCCTCCACTCCGCGTACACGCATTAGCCCCTGGAAGGTGTCGGCATCAAACCACGGCTTGTCCGCCTGCGACGGGAAGTGCTCCAGAAGGCCACCGATCTTTCGCTCCACCACCTCAGCGTCCAGGGTGATGTACGCATTGGGCAGCCCGAGATCCCCGTCCCACTTGGGGATCTCATACGCTGCGATCCGAGCCCCACGGAAGGTTTGCCAGGTCAGCTCCGCCACGGTGCGATGGTCCTGGTGGGCGTCCGCACGCCGGTGTGTGAGCACGAGGTCAGGCTGTAGGGGCTGGAGAACCTCTCGGAAGAACGCCTTCAGATCCTGCTGGTGGGGAAAGAAGCCATCCCGAAAGGATTCTGTGCGGACGGTCGCGTCGGTGCCATCCAGGATGGCAGCGGCGCTCGCGCGGGCCTCGCCAGCTCGAGCTGGCGATCCGGACAACACCACCCAGGACACCCGAGTCTGAGGGCGCTCTCCGAGAAGGCGCCGGAGAGTGCCGCCCGCCCCGATTTCAATGTCGTCGCTATGCGCTCCGAGCGCGAGGACGTGTAGGGGCGCGGTGCGGCCGGCATCTGGAGGCAGACCGAACATCGCTACCAGGCAGAATCGCTGTCTTCTGAGACGCGCGGGCGGAGTTGCTCGATTCGCGAGAGCGCTCCGTCACCTGTGAGCCGCGTCGGTTCCCAAACCTCCCACGGAGCGTTGCCTTGCTGATGGATGCCTTCGAGGAGACGCTGCTCTTTGAACGTGTCCATGCACGCCCAGAAGCCGTCGTACCGATACGTGCCCAGTGCGTTGGCCTGCACCATCCGGTGCGCGGGCTCCCCCATGATGTCTTCTCCCGGGAGGATGTAATCGAAAAACGCCCGATTGAGAACAAAGAACCCACCGTTGATCCGCAGACCAATCTCTGTGACATGGGCCACATCCGTCACGGTGCCGTCCTGGTCCGACCGGATTACGTGGCTGGTGTAGTTCGGCCGCACTCCCAGGAATGTCAACGCCTTCTCGCTCGCCTGCGCGAACTCGACGATGTCATCCAGTGGCGCATCCGTTACGCCATCGGCGTAGTTGGCGAGGAACCACTCATCGTCATCTAGAAACGGGCGGACAGCCAGAAGCCGCTCCCCCACGCTCGCCTTCAGGCCTGTATCGACAAACGTAATCCGCCACTTGTCGATGTCCGTCTTCAGCAGCTCGATGTCTCGGCCCTGCGTCAGCACGAAGTCGTTGGACACGGTTTCATCGTAGTCCACGAAGTACCGCTTCACATAGTCGGCGCCATGGCCGAGGCACAGAATGAAGTCCGTGTGCCCGTAGTGGGCATAGTACTTCATCAGGTGCCACAGAATGGGCCGATAGCCTATAGTGACCATCGGTTTCGGAATCGGCCCCGAGTGGTCCCGAATCCGCGTTCCTTCGCCACCGCAGAAGAGGACGACTTTCATGAGGATGGGTGAGTCGGGCGAGAGTCTGACATGGAAACGGGCTGCGTACAGCGAGAATCGGACCACACTCGCCCCGCCAGGCGACGGAACACGGGCTGAACGGGGCGCCCGACCAGAAACGGAGCCACGGATCCAGCATCTAGTGCTTGAGTGTACACCTCAAGCGCTTCAGCCACGGTTTCGATTGTGAGATCAATCGCCTCGTCGTCATGAGCCGTCGTCACGACAAACGATGGGGCGAGAATCCCGCGCCGGGTGAGTTCTTGCAGAAACAGCGTCCGGTACGGTTGAGAGGCTTGTCCTTCCGCATCCCGGGTGTAGAACACCAGATTGCAGTCGCGCCCCGACACGCCAACGTGGCCCTCCATCCCAGCAGCATTCACGACCTGTGTAACTCCGTCGCGGAGCCGCTTCCCTTGGCGCATCAACTGCCCAGCCACATCCTCCTCCGCCCCGAGGGTCATCGTGGCAATGGCGGCCGCCAACGCGTGGGTCTCGGCCCCGTGCGTGGATGAGAGCAGAAAGACACGTGGTCGATCCGTCCCTAGCCCGCCGAGGTCCATCAGCTCCGCTCGGCCTGCCAACGCGCTGACGGAATAGCCGTTGGCGAGAGCTTTCCCGAACGTGGACAGGTCAGGCTCCACACCAAAGAGCCCCTGCGCGCCGTGTTCGCTCCACCGGAATCCGGTAATCATCTCGTCGAGCACGAACACGACATCGCGCTGGCGACAGACCTCGGCGACGCCTCGTAGGTAATCGCCAGGATCGCCATCTCCGCGCGTGGCCTCCATGATGACACAGGCAACCTCGCCAGCTCGAGCGTCGAGCACGGATTCGAGCGCCGCGAGATCTCCATACGGGAAGCCAATGGAGAGATCTTTCACGGCTTGCGGGACTCCCGCATCCATTGGTGTCGCTCCAATGAACCAGTCATCTTGCGACAGAAACGGATGGTCCGTGCAGTACGCGACGAGGTCGCGACCTGTCGCCGCGCGGGCCAGCTTGATGGCTGCGGTGGTCGCCGACGATCCATCTTTGCAAAATTTGACACGCTCGGCACCCGGAATGAGGCCCAGGAACACCTCCGCCGCCTCCAGCTCAATGACCGATGGGCGAGAAAAGTTGACCCCGCGTGTCAGCCACTCGGCTGCTGCCGCAGTGACTCGGGGCTCGGCATGGCCCATGGTAACGGCGCGCAGGCCAATCCCGTACTCGATGTATGCGTTGCCATCGACATCCCAGACCCGGCAGCCCTTTCCGCGCGCGAGCACCACCGGCATCGCCTCTGGCATCTGGTCGTCGCCCCGTGCGTACGTGTGTGCACCACCAGGAATGACCTGGTGCGCTCGCTGTTGATGCGCGCGACTGCGTGCATACCGCTCGAGATCAGGTGGCACAAAGGCACTCATAGCTGCTCGATGAGATCTGCTTCTGAAAGACGATTCACGGCCTGTTGAACCACGTTCTTGGGGAGTCCACTTCTCTGCGCGATGCGGCCCAGCGTGTGGCGCCCATCCCCAAGGTTCAGCACCCACGAAATTGCCTGTTGCAGGTCACGAGGATGTGGCGCCCCATCCGTGAAACGATAGAGACCACGCCGCCCCAGCTGCGGCTCGCCATAGGGTGCGCGCGAAAGAACTGCTCCAGCAACCCTTTCTTCTGGAACAGCGGGATCCGAAGCGTCCAACTCTCGATCCAGCTCCGCGACGATCTTCCCCAGCACCTCAAGAGATTCCTCGAGTGCATCCGGACGGATGAGCGAGCCGTCGTCCGCGGAGGTGTGATACTCGGGATACTCGCCGTGGGGCGTTCTCGTCAGCCGGCCGATAGGCAGGTTGAACCCTGGGGATCCAAACTGGCGCTCGTCGTATCCGAATGGACTGAACGGACGCACCTTGCATGCGAGGCCACTCGCCCGTAGTACGTCCGGGACCGCCCGATCGATACTGCGTGGCGTGTCCAGCGTCCCCGGCCGGGACTGCTTGTAGGTGAATCCACCAGCGTCGCCCAGGTTGGCAAGCACCAGCCCGCCACGAATTCGACCCACGCGCTGGCGATTGGCATCGAGCCAGGCGATAGCACCAATCGTTCCCGGTGCAAACAGAAAGCGTACGGTGTGGCGGAGCGCAGATCCGCCGACGAGTTGGCGAGCGAGGGCTGTTGCCACTGCCAATGAAGACGCGTTGTCGTTCGCGAGCGCAGGATGACAGGCGTGGGCGGTAATCAGGATTTCGTCGTCGACCTGTCCGGGCACCACCACCTCGCCGTACGTCAAGGACCCATCGAACAGCTCTGCGTCAATGACAACGTCCAGCTCTCCGGTCTCGCCCACCTCGTTCGCCAGCGCGTCGAGCGTCGACTGGCGGAGGCAGAATCCCCATCCATCGGAGTAGTAGTCTGTCCGATACGGAATCCAGTCTGGAGTCTCGGGAAGCGTGTGGAGATGAGGCCGAAGGTCCGCTAGCGATATTCGCGCTGCGACAGGTGCACTGTACTGCACGAGATGCAACGGGCTGGCGGCGGCGTCGACCACGCGTGTCCCGTCGGCGCGTGTGATGGTGGCCTCCGTGACGTGCCACTCCTTTGGGACGTTCCAGTCCAACACTGGAGTTCCAGTCGGGACTTCTGTGAGGAGAATCGGCACTTGGTCTCCAATGGCATGGAGGGTTGCCCGAAGCCCGTCGCCCGTGATGCAACGCCACAGCGGGAGGATGGCATCCACCCATTCTGCCAGCGCGTCCCCTGAGGGGTCGCCGAGGGAAGTCCCCGCCCCTTGAGGAGGCGGGCCGGCTGGCATGTGAACCGTCTGGGTGGGATGGATCATGGAGGTGTCCTGCCCCTTTGTTGGGTGACAAGAGCTATAGCGCGAACGGTGTGAGTATCGGCACATCGGAAAGTTTGTCAACCGTTCTGCGCGCTTGAAGGCCCTTCGCACAGCCCTCGCACACTGTTCGCGCAGCCTCCAAAGTGCACCAGAATCCTCGGCCGATACAACTCGTAGGATCGCGTCCCTCAAACAACATGCAGTACAGACCCTTGACCCGAGGCACTGTCTACTCATTCAACACTCGTCGCGGCACCGGCTTTGTCCGGCACTCCGCTGGCGCAGATCGCATTCCATTTTCTGCACGGGACGCCCGCGAGGAGGCCTACCGTGCGGGTGAGCCCGTCGAGTTCACCGTTGTCGGTGGCAAGGTGGGGGTGATGGCCCGCGAGGTGCGTCGACTCACCTAAGCGGCAATAGCCACTCTCTCATCCGAGGGCGCCCGGTTCCGACGGGGCGCCCTCGTTCTGTTCGATCCAGACTGCGACCTCGTCCAACGGCTTTCGCTGAAGGTCCGGAACAGTCGCCTCCGTTGCCGGGTAGCCGACGGGAAAGAGGATGTAGGGCACCTCATTGGCCGGGCGATCCAGGAGCTCGGAGAGAAACCGCATGGGGCTGGGGGTGTGCGTCAGCGTGGTGAGTCCCATCTGGTGGAGCGCGGCGATGAACATCCCCGCAGCGATGCCGCAGCTCTCTTGGACGTAGTAGTGCTTCCGCTTCGACCCATCCGGGTGCACACCGGTCCGCTGTGCAAAGAGCACCACGACCCACGGGCACGTCTCCAAAAACGGTTTCTGCCAATCGGTTCCGAGCGGAGCGAGGGCCTCGAGCCATTCCTCGCTCATGCGGCCGCCGTAGCTCGCCCGCTCCTCGGCCTCGGCAGCTTCGCGGATCTGCCGCTTCACCGCAGAGTCCTGCACCGCTACGAAGGTCCACGGTTGCATGTGAGCCCCGCTGGGCGCCGTCGAGGCTGTCTGGATCGCCAGCTCGATGAGCCGCTTCGGGACAGGTCGATCGGAATAGTCGCGTACGGAGCGGCGCGTGTCGAGCTGGCGGTAGAAGCGCTCAGCCCGGTCAAGAGATTCCGCTTCGCTTACGGGCGCAAAGTCCAACGGAACCCGAGGGTGAAGAGTCTGGGGCATGAATCGAATGGGGCCTCCCCTCGAGCTGAGGACGGCACCGAGCCGTCAGGTCAGAGACACATTTATGGGTGGAGGCGGCCCATGAGGCGCGGGAAGGGAATGGTCTCCCGAACGTGGGGGAGCCCACACACCCAGGCGACGGTGCGTTCGAGCCCCAGGCCGAACCCGGCATGCGGCACCGACCCAAACTTGCGGAGATCGAAGTACCAGTCGAAGGCCGACTCCGGCAGGCCGTGCGCCTCCACTTGGTTCCTCAGGAACTGGAGATCCGTCGCGCGCTCCCCACCTCCGACGATTTCGCCGTAGCCCTCTGGCGCCAGCACATCGACGCCGAGTGCAAGACGGTCATCCTCGGGATCGCGCTTCATGTAGAACGCCTTGACGGCTGCTGGGTAGCGGTGCACCAGAATGGGGCGGTCGAAGTGCCTCGTAAGGACGGTCTCGTCGGAGCCTCCAAAGTCGGCGCCCCACTCGAAGGCACGAGCACTCTCTCGCCAGCCCGGAATGTTGCGCAGGCCTTCGTCGATCTGGGTCAGGCGAGAGTTGATCTCGATCTCGCGAGCGTCGATGCGCCGCTTCTCCCCTTTCTTCGCCTGACCGTAGGCGGTCTGGTTGCGCTCGCGCTCCCCTTCAAGAGCCACCTTCTCATCTTCCAACCCCGCCTCCTCGGCATCCAGCAGCGTCTGCGTGGCGTCGCTTGTCAGCAGCTCGACGGCCTCGCTGTACGTGAGCCGAGGGAACCCGCCCTCAGCGGAAACCGACAACGAGCTGGTGTCACGCTCGAGAAGCGCCAGCTCGTCGGCGCAGTCGCGCAGAGCATCCTGAACGATGCGGACGAGCAGCTCTTCGGCCACATCCATGTTCATCGCCAGATCGTAGAACGCCATCTCGGGCTCAATCATCCAAAACTCCGTCAGGTGTCGGCGGGTCTTGGACTTCTCAGCGCGGAACGTCGGCCCAAAGGTGTAGATCTTGCCGTGAGCCATCGCCATGGCTTCACCGTGCAGTTGGCCACTCTGCGTGAGGTAAGCGGGCTCCTCGAAGTACTCCAGTTCGAACAGCGTGGACGTGCCCTCGACAGCGTTCCCCGTCAGAATGGGGGCATCCATCTGGATGTAGCCCTCCTCCTGGAAGTAGCCGTGGATGGACATGATGATCCGGTTGCGGACCCGCATGATGGCCCACTGCCTGCGCGACCGAAGCCACAGATGGCGCCGGTCCATCAAGAACTCCACACCGTGCTCCTTGGGCGTGATCGGGTACGGCTCGGCCTTCGCCAGCATGGTGACGCTTGACGCCTGGATCTCCACACCGCCGACCTGGCGTGCATCCTCCCGAACGGTACCCTCGATCTTGAGCGCGCTTTCCTGGGTTGCCTCGCTGGCAGCGTCGAACGAGCTGGCATCCACGGCCTCGGCATTGACCACCACTTGTACCAGCCCGGTGCCATCCCTCAGCTCGAGAAAGTAGAGCCCTTTCGATCCGCGCTTGTTCTGGAGCCAGCCATTGACCGTGACGGACTGTCCGGCGTGATCGGGAAGGGCTGAAATACGAGTAAACGGCTCCGTCATCGGTGCGCTGCAGGTGAGGCTGAGGGGCCGCGAAGATACGGGCGCCGGTCCACAGGCTGAAGGCAAGAAGCCTGCTCAAGTCGCCTGTTCAACCCATGGCGATGGGTGAGCAACACTCTCCTTCGGGCAGGCGGCTAGGACTGCGGGAACGCCTGCATCCGGGTCACGCGCTCGGCTTGCTGGACGTGCCGCAGCGCATGCAACCCCAGCGCTTCGATCAGGCCACCCAGATTGAACCGAGCAATGCTCAGAAACGGCGATGCCACCTTGATTCGCCGCAGGTCCAGCCCGCTGGCTCGGCTCGCCAGCTCGACGTATCGCCTCGTGTCATCGTCGTACCGGGCCAGGGCTCGGTCTTTGTCGATGGCCGAGCGCGTCCCATCGGTTTCCGGAGGCCGCATGGCCTTCATCGTGCTCATGGAGCGGGATCCCGGACGTACGGCTTTGGTGAACATCCGCGTGAGCCAGCCATACCTGAACGGCCCCTCAGCTCGTGGCCCACCCGCTGCAACAGCGGACTCCAGGGCATCGAGGTAGTCCTTCGAGATCGTGTTCAGGTGGACGACGCACTCCCCGACAGACCACGACGTGGCGTCCGGCTTCCAGTTAAACGCGTCATCGTCCAGTGGGTCGGCAAGGGTGTGCAGCAGCGACTGCGCGTCCTGGTAATGTTGAGCGTAGCTCTCGAGCTGGGTCATGGCTGAATCAGGCAAGTGCCCGGAAGAGGCGGGCTGCGAACGCACCGTCCGTGCCGTGAACATGCGGAAGCGCAGCGTAGGTGCCGTCCGGGCTTCGCATCGGCTCTGGAACCGAATCGCCAACGGGCTGGCGACGAAACTCCGGGTGGCGGTGAAGGAAAGCCTCGATACGGTGCTCGTTCTCTTCGGGTTCAATGGAGCACGTGGAGTAGACGAGAACACCGCCGGGGCGGACACGCTTGGCGCCTGCATCCAGAAGCTCATCTTGAAGCGTCGCCAGCCCAATCAGGTCCTCAGGGCTTCGGTTCCACCGTAGATCGGCGCGTTTGGAGAGAACTCCTGTGCCCGAGCACGGAACGTCGAGAAGCACCTTGCCGAAGGTCTTGTCAGAGGTCCACGTCCGGAAATCGGCGGCTACCGTCTCGAGGATGCTGAGCCCATGTCGGTCGGCAGCGTCCTGCACAAGCCGCGTCTTGGCCTCGCTGATGTCAAGGGCTACTACCGTCCCCGTGTCCTGCATCCGACTGGCGGCATAGACGGCCTTGCCGCCTGGCGCGGCGGCGGCATCAAGCACGCGGTCCCCCGGCTGAGGGTCCAGCACGCGAACAACGAGCCCTGCGGCTTCGTCCTGCACAGCCACCGTTCCCGTCTCCAGCGCGTCGCTTCTCAGAACGGGTTGGAGCTGCTGGGTGGTCATGAAATCCTCCAGCCAGCGAGACGGCTCTACGTGCACTCCTAGCCCCTCGAGCTGGTGCAGAGCCTGCTCCGGCATTGCTCGTCCTGGGTTGACGCGCAGCCCAAACGTCGGCGCGGCGTTGTTGGAAGCCAGAAGGGCCTCCACCTCTTCCCGACGCCACCGATCAAGCCATCGTCGCACCATCCACGTGGGATGGGAGTAGCGAACCGCCAGATCGTTGGCGAGGTCCCCGGTGGCTGGCATCGCCAGCGCGTCACGCTGGTGCGCACGGGACGCGGCGCGGAGAACAGCGTTCGTCAGCCCGGCAGCGCCTTTGTGGAGCATCGTCCGCGCAGTCCCGACGGCCTCGTTGACGGCGGCGTGCGGTGGCGTCTCTCGGATCACCAGATCGTAGAGCCCCACTCGGAGGATCTGGAGCAACTCGGGCTGGAGCGTGGCGATGTCACCTCGATAGAAGTGGTCGAGCACGTGATCCAGCCAGCGTCGCCAGCGCGTTACGCCCGCCACGAAGTCTGAGGCGCGTCGCGCCTCGGCGGGGTCTACGGATGCATCGCTCAGCCGCGCGACATACGCCCCATCGGCCTCGACGCGGAGCAGGCGGCGGACAGCAATCTGGCGAGCAGAAGAGGGTGACGGCATGGCTCAAGCTACCCTGCTTCCTGCGTTCTCCTCAGCGAAGAGGCTACCCGCTCGAGGGCCGTCGCCAGCCCGTCGTGCTTGGCTCCCCACCACTGGAGCCATCACAACGAGCTGGCGATCTGAGCCGTAGGCATAGCCTACAGAGTCGCGGCCTACGGATTGGCGATCACGTCACGTAGGTTCGGCTGCGTGCAGAGGAACGGTAGATCCAGGCGGGTGCGGCCCATCGAGATGCGCGGCGGGCGCGGGATGCGAAGCGCCGTGCGGCCCCCGCCGAGGCAGAGCCGTTGGAAGTCGGGACGGGTCAGGTCCACGATGATGCGGCCCGGACGCCGGCCAGTCCAGGTCACCTCCGCTTGTGTCAGGTCGGGCACCTCGTCACGCCGCATCACGGGCTCGAGCCCGAACGGCGGGTCCTGGCAGGTGACCTCGAGGCGCCCGTTGCACTGGCCATCGGTCTCGAGAAAGAGCCCCTCCAGCGGGTTGGCGGAGATCGTCAGCTCGCCATCGGGCACACAGACCTGAAGCGGGCGACGGCATCGCGCCTGGCGCACTCCAGATACGGTCTCTAGGGTGCGGTTGGGAATGCTCACGTTGATGGAGCCAACGCCGGGCGGCACCAGACGCAGACGCTGCAACTGCGCAAGCAAGCCGTCCATATCCCAGTTCGTGCAAATCGACAGCGTCTCGCTCCGCGCACAGGACGGGGCCTCCACCTCCACAATCGCCGCGAGGTTCGCGCTGGCGATGGCACTCAGGTTGTAGCCGATTTCGCCCATGTCCATCCGCGTACAGACCTCCGCCCTCAGGATACCCGGATTCCGAAAGGTGTAGAATCCGCCGGGTTCGATCTGCGCCGTCGGCACCGGAAGCGACGCTGTCCGGCGACAGCCATCGACGCATTGGAGCTGTCGCATAGCGGTCCTGGATGCCTGCAAGGAGGCCTCCGTCGCTGTGAGTGAGGTAATCCAGCCGTGGACTGGCAGCTCGTTGAACGTGAGGTTGCACAAGGCATCGTTGCCCGTCACATCTTTGCAGGACTGATTGGCGGCCTGCGCCTCCTGCAGGACCTGATTCGCTGTCCCAATGGCCGCGGCGACATTCGTTCGCCAGGCCCCGAGTTGATCGTAGGACTGCTGCGCTCCCGGGCTCGGGCAAGACCCCCAATCCTCAGCCGTCTGCCGACCCCACCGATCCGCATCCCGCTTCCACGTCCTGAGTTGGTTGAGTACAGGCAACGTCCGCCCTCGCACCGCAGCGAACGCTTGCTGGACGAGCTGTTCAACGGATGGACCGGAAGCCTCCACAGGTGGCATGCAGACGATGGTTTGCAGGAGTACCTGAACCGCAAACGTCCCCGCGATCGGATCGCGGCCATCTGGAGCTAGATCCACGTCCCCTCCCAGCGGGCCGGTGCGCTGAACACGAACGGGATTGTCTCCCCGATTTCGGATGTACTGGATGTTGCCCTGGTGCACATCCGCGCGCTCCGCGACCTCGAGGGTCACCGTCCTCGTCTGAGTCTGGCCGTTGTTGGCCGTGTACGCAAACCGCACCGAGCAGTTGGCGTCTGCAGGTCTGGCCGAAAGCGCCACCAGGGCGAGCATCGAGCTGGCGAGAGCGAGCGTCTTGAGAAAGGAATGTCGGTTCATGGGTCTTCGGGTTGGGTTCGACATCATGGTTCGGGGGGCGTCCGTGCCTCATGCGGAGACCAGCCTGGGCACGAGGCTGGGTGTCGCTACTCGCAGGTGCCCTCGCTCTGGAGGTAGCGGGTGTCGTCCAGGTAGAGCTTGTCGTCCTCGAAAGCCAGATCATAGGCGACCACCTCACCGGAGTCGAAGCTCAGCTCGAGCATCGCGCCGTCTCCGCCATCGGAGACCACCTCCCACGTGCCGTACTCCGTGTCCGCGCCGGCGTCGCTGCCTCCACCGGTTCGATAGTAGGAGTACGAGATGTAGCGACTAAACCCGCCGTCGCAGAGGGTCAGCCTCACACGCCGCGACGAACTGCCGTCGGAAACCGTGTTCGTGTTGAACTTCTGGAGCTGGCGATAGAGAAGCCCGTCCCTCCACTCCTGAACCACGGGAGGCTCGATGGGCTGCGAGAATTCCACGCTGGTGGCGAGATCTGCTGCCAAGGACCGATGGGCGT
>JBCBZH010000153.1:0-10372 GCA_039815415.1 Bacteroidota bacterium | reverse complement strand
CCTCAGGTCGCAGCCTCCACGCCCAGGAAATCCAGTTCAACGACATCCGCACGACCCTCCAGGCACTCCTCGCGATCTACGACAACACCAACTCGCTCCACACCAACGCCTACGACGAAGCCATCACCACACCCACGGAGGAAAGCGTCCGCCGTGCGATGGCAATCCAGCTCATCATCAACCGCGAACTCGGTTTGGCGAAGAACGAGAACCCGCTCCAGGGGGCTTACATCGTCGACGAGCTGACGGATCTCGTCGAAGAGGCCGTCCTGCAAGAGTTCGAGCGGATCTCCGAGCGCGGCGGCGTGCTCGGCGCGATGGAGACCATGTATCAGCGCGGCAAGATTCAGGAGGAGTCAATGCTGTATGAGCATCGCAAACACACGGGCGAGCTGCCCGTTATCGGTGTGAACACCTTCCGTGCGGAGGACGACGCTCCGGTGCAGGAGGTGGCGCTCATGCGCGGCTCAGACGACGAGAAGCGGCACCAGCTCGAGGGTCTGCGGGGCTTCCACACCCGCAACGCTGAGACGGCTCCCGACACGCTAGCATCGCTACAGGACGCCGTCCACGCTGGCGGGAATGTGTTCGCCGAGTTGCTGGAGACGGTGCAGGTGGCGTCGCTCGGGCAGATCACCAGCGCGTTGTTCGAGGTCGGTGGGCAGTACCGGCGGAACATGTAGCGCTTGGATCTCACGCTTGAAACCGTACCCTGTGGTATGGCTTCCCGACTCGATCGCTTCGTCAACGCGCGTCCGTCTCGTCAGTGGGTGCTTCATGCGCTCCGGCTCTACCCTGCAGTCACGCAGACCTCTCAAGCCGAGCGGGACGCGCTGGCGAGGCACGCCACCGCGAAGACACGCCTCGCCGAGATTGGGGTGTTTCAAGGGCGAACGACGGGCGTTTTGTCCGCCGTGATGGACCCTGGTGGGGTCTATTTCGCCATCGATCCCTATCCCGGAGGCGGGCGCACAGGCATCGACTTCAACCAACGGATCGCGCGTCGCGAAGTGAATCGTCGTGCTGCAGGGCGTGTGGAGTGGGTGCAGGCCACCGGCGCAGAGGCGCCCACGCATCCTAGGCTACAGGGAGAACAGGTCGACTTCCTGTTCATCGACGGTGACCACCGATACGATGGTCTCAAAGCGGACTGGGAGGCGTGGCGTGACCTGGTCGCGCCAGGTGGTATCGTGGGCCTCCACGACACCATCGGGGGGACATTCGGGTGCCAGCGGTACATGCACGAGGTCATCCTCCCAGACCCCGAGTTTGAGCGGATCGAAGAGGTCGATTCGCTCACGATCTTCCAACGCGCCTGAGGCTGCGGCTTGCCGCCGTCTCAGTCTGGACACGCCAGTTCGTTTCCGGTCTCGGCGTGGGACACTGTGGAGTGACGGCACAACAGGGCGACAACCTGAGGGGCTGAATCCCGAGGGTAGGGGTTGGCGCGGCTCCTTGCAGAAGGAGATCAAACACGACACTCCAACCATGCCCCGCTCCACGCCGCCTAAATCTGCCGCCTACGTCGAGTCGATGATTCGCGAGGCCGTTGCGCATGTTGAGGCGTGCATCAAGGCGCCATTGGAGGACCTGGGCTATGCTGGGCCCCAGTCGCGACTCCGCCTCACGGACGGGCAGCATGACTTTCTGGCGGGCTACGTCTACGGAGGGCTCGAGCGCCTTCTGGAAATGGGCGAGCTGACATCGGAGGACGATGTCGAGCGCGCTGCCAATCGGCTCTATGCGCGCCTGCTTGGACCGTTCGATACAGGTGACTTTCGGCCCTGGCACATGTGGGTTATCCGCGAAGCCTTGAAGCAGATGCAGCGCCCGCACGCGCTACTGGGCTACTGTGCTGGACGTGGCGACGTCCTCGAACGGATGCGTGCACGCGACTTTCGCGCCGCTCTTGGCCCTGGACTGGCCAACCTGAAGGGCCGAGACCTGGGGCCGACCGAAACGGACACCCAGGTGCCAGGTGGCGACGGGATGTAGCTCTCGGGCTGGCGACTACGCCGTCGCCTCGTCCACAAGTTCAAGCAGCGCAGCAAATTCCTCTTCGAAGGCTTTCACCAGTGCGCTGGGGTCCGGGACCGTCGAGTGGTCTGCGCATACGCCAACGCGGACCGTTCCATTGAGGCTGAGAATGCTCAGCCCCAATCCGATGTCACCCGCTTGAGGGACCCAGAACATGAGCGTCTGGATGGGAGCGCCCATGATGTGCAGCTGCTCCTGAGGCCCCGGCACATTGGTCATCACAGCAGACGCTTTCTCGCTGAACATCTTGACGACCATTCGATGCGCCCACTTCGGAGCGCGCCCGATGGACTGGAGGATGCCATAGGTCACCATCGGTTCGGCCGAGCCCTTGATGGCGCGCATGCGTCGTTTCAGCTCCTCCACGCGCTGGCGTGTGCCGTGGACGGAGACGGGAAGCAGGAGAAAGACCAATCCGAACGAGTTTCCCAACTCGTGGGCCCGTTCGAGAGGACGCACGTTGAAGGGGACGGCGGCTCGCACTTCCACATCGGCCACAGGCCGGCTTTGCGCCGCCAGGTAGTGCCGCAATGCCCCGGCAGCGACGGCCAGAAGGACATCGTTGACTTTGGCGTCGAGCGCGGCGCACGCGGCTTTGATCTGGACGAGTGACATCGGGCCCGTCCAGGCGGCTCGCTTGACCTCGGTAGCGGAGGCCTTGAAGACGGTGTCGGAGTCGGGGGACATCGCCAGAAGCCCGGTTAGCGCTTTGGCGACGGCTCCGGTTGTGCTTAGCCGTTTCACCAGATGGCTCGGCTGCGTGATCAGGTCGAAGGTTTCTCCGATGGCTCCCTTCGCTGTTTTCGCCACGCGAGCCCGAAGCGGCTTCTTCGGCCTTCGCGGCTTGGAGCTGGGAACGTCAGCGTCGTCGAAGTATTCGTCCGCAGCCGAGAGGAGCACGTGCATCAAGGCGATGCCATCCCCAATCACATGGTGAAGCCGTCCGATCAAAGCACTTCCCGACCGTCCGTCACCCTCACCGACGTTGTGGACGAGATGGAACTCCCAGGGCGACTTGTCGAACGAGAGGGGAGTGCTCATCAACTCGCTGACGAGAGCTTCCAGCCCCGCCTGGCCACCCGGTTCAGGCAAGTCGATCTCCATCACATGGCGGTCAATCGAGAACTGCTCGTCTATCACCCAGCGCGGTTTCGAGCCCCGAAACCCATCGACGCGCATCGTAAAGCGGTTGAACACCGCGAGACGCTCGGTCACCCACCGTTGAGCGTCCTCCAGCGTGACGTGGGTCTCGAAGCCCAGCACGCCCGTGATGGTCATCGGGTTGGCGGGGTTCTCCATGCGGAGCCACGCCACGTCGGCCGGAGCCATGGAGAACGGTCGATGCATCGGGATCAAGGGAGCGAGACCGGTATGGTACGTGCGGAGAGACACACCGCGAAAGCCCGAGCCCTGCCCAGTCTTCGGCCGTCATCTGGATCCCGTCCTTCAACGAGGAGCAGCCGAGGGCTCACACCGTGTGTCTCGAAGCACTAGGCAACGGCTAGCTGCCCGCAGGCCGCGTCGATGTCTTGGCCCCGGATCCGCCGCACCGTCACGCGCACTCCTTGCTTCACCAGCGTGCCGATGAAGCGGTCGAGCTGGCGTTCGTCAGTGGGATGGAAGCCCGTTCCCTCCACGGGGTTGTACATGATCAGGTTGACCTTGCACGGCGCCCAGCTGGCGATCCGAGCCAGGTTGCGCGCGTCCTCCAGAGAGTCGTTCTGGCCCTGGAACATGCAGTATTCGTAGGTCACGGGTTTCCCCGTCTGGGCATAGTAGTGCCGCACAGCGGCGCCGAGAGCTTTGAGATCTGTTTTCTCAGAGCGGTTCACAGGCATGATGGCGCTGCGCTGTGGGTCTGTCGGGGCATGCAGGCTGATCGCCAGCCCGAAGGCAGGGATTCTCCCGGCAGCCTGGTCGTCGGCGAGCTGGCGGATGCGACGCGCCAGCCCGACCGTGGACACGGTCAGTCGCTTGGGCGAAAGGCCGAGGCCGTCGCGGAGCAAAGCCGCGCTCTGCGTGACCGCCGCGTAATTCTGCATCGGCTCGCCCATGCCCATGTAGACCACGTTCGTGATGCCGCGGCCGAATGTCTCGCGTGAGAGGGAGTCCATGAACCGCGCTTGGTCTGCAATCTGGCCGACGGTCAGGTTCTCCTGGAATCCCATGAGTCCTGTGGCGCAGAAGGTGCAGCCCATTGCACATCCCACCTGGGATGACACACAGACCGTTAAGCGCTTGGCGGCTCCCTCGTCGTCGAAGTCGGGAATCAGAACAGTTTCGATGTGGCGACCGGACGGCAGTCGGAACAGGCTCTTGATGGTCCGATCTGTGGCCTGTTGACGCTTGACCTCCACCAGTGAGCCCAGGCGTGCCGTCGCAGCAAGCCGCTCCCGGAACGCGGCCGGCAGGTCCGTCATCTCTTCGAACGAGCTGGCGCCCTTCTCGTGGATCCACTTGAACAGCTGGCGGCCTCGAAACGCGGGCTCGTCCAGCTCTGTCGCCAGCGCGATGAGGGCATCAGCGTCGAAATCGCGGAGGTCGGGGAGGGCGTCCGGCATGGGGAAAACGTACGGGCGTTTGGAAGGTCGCGCGAGGGCAGCGTCCGGTCGTGAACGCTGTGGGCACGGAGGGTGAATCTTGGGTCGGTGTTGCGGCTAGATTTCGGCTCGACTTCCTCGATGCCATGCGCTCGCTGCTCGCTGCTCTCGTTGTTGTGTTCGTCGGGTTGGGATTCGCTCCCACCTCCTCCGCTCAGGTCGTCATCGACCCCATTCCGGTTGTCTACTTGCCTGGAGGCGCCATGGTGGAAGAGTGCCGCCGGCAATGGCAAACCGACGCGCCAGTGCGGGCGTACACGGCTCCCTCGTTTGTCAGCAACGCGGTCCGCACCATCGACGCCAACCGGCGCGTGGACGCCAACGACTACACGGAGTCCATCACGGCAGTGCTTCAGGCTGGGCGGGTCCGCGCGCGGGCTCCACTCTCCATCCGAGCGGTTCGGCTGGGAGCCGGAGATGTGCAGACCGTTGACTTCGGAACCGGGGAAGAGTTCGAGATCCTTGGAATCGAAGGGGAGGGGATCGGCTATTTCTCGCACCGAGGCGCGGTGTACGCCGGAGAGATCCCCGGCTATTCGGTTCGCACTGGAGGTGCCGATGAAGTCGAGGTGGTGCGGGACGCAGTGCGAGAGACATGGGTGTTTCTCATCTCCCACGGTCCCGACCGGCCGGCGTCCTGGCTGAATGTGTCGCAGGCCGGGCTCGTGGAGCGCGCCGAGTCATGCGGGTGAGGAGGTGCTGAGTCGCCAGCTCGAGCTGACGTCGGAGGGCGCAGGGCGCTCGGCGTCACCACCCCATCTGAGACATCCGGCGCTGAATCCGCGCCGCGGTCTGGCCCATGTCCTGAGGGCGCCGAGATAGCGGGGCGGGCAGGACCGCTACCAGTCGCGCCGCCTGAGCGCGGGTGAGCGCATCAGCGCTGGTGCCGTAGTGCTGGCGAGCCGCGGCCTCAATGCCGAACACGCCGGGTCCCCACTCCGCCGCATTCAGGTAGAGGGTCAGGATTCGATCTTTGGGCAGCACCATCTCGGCGATCAGTGTCAGTGGGACTTCCATCCCTTTGCGGATATACGAGCGGTGCGTGGTTAGGAAGAGGTTCTTAACGAGTTGCTGGGTGATGGTGGAGGCGCCTCGCGGGGCGCGACCTTCGCGTGCGGCCTCTTCTCGTGCGATCCGGATTTCTTCCCAGTCGAATCCGTTGTGCGAGTAGAACCGGCCGTCCTCACTCGCGATGGCGGCGTGCCGGACGTCTGGATCTTGCTCGGCATCCCCGACCGGAGCATAGCGGAGCTCAAAGGGCTCAGAGGCGATAGCGGCCTCCATGAGCCGCTGAATCTGTACCGTTGTCGCGGGGGGCTCTACCCAGCGGTAGGCCACCAGCAGCAAGGTGCAGGCCAGCAGGTACCCGAGGACCAGCGCAGTGCCTGCCTTGACTGTTGCAATCAGCCAACGAACCGGAGCGCTGCGCGTCGGGCGGTTCTTGCGCGAGGCGCCAGAGCGGCGAGCCACGGCTACCGCGTGATCTCGAGCACCTTGAACTTCACCAGCCCGGCAGGCACCTTGACCTCCACCACATCCCCCACCTCTGTACCGAGTAGGCCCTTCCCAATGGGGCTCTCGACAGAAATCTTGTGGGCCTTGAGATCCATCTCCTGCGGAGCTACAAGCGTGTAGGTGGCCTCACGCTTCACTTTCATGTTGATCACCCGGACGTTGGAGAGGATGCGGGCCTTCGAGGCGTCCACTTCGTTCTCGTCCACAACGCGTGCATTGCCGATGGTTGACTCGAGGCGTGCGATGCGTGCTTCGAGGTGTCCCTGGGCCTCCTTGGCGGCGTCGTACTCGGCGTTCTCCGAGAGGTCACCCTGGGCACGGGCTTCGGCGATTTCGTTGGCGATCTTCTGGCGCTCAGACGTGCGAGCGTGCTGCAGCTCATCCTTGAGCTTCTGAAGACCTTCGGCGGTGAGATACACTGTGCTCATGGCGATGAAGGCAAGTGCCTGTGTCTGGTGGCCGTGAGGCAGAAAAAAAGGCGCATCCCGGCGGGGAGCCAGGATGCGAGCGAGAGGGCAGAAAGATACGACGGGTTGCGCGAGATGCGCAGGGGCTATCCCCGAACCGGGAGTGCCCGAATAGATGTCGTGTCCTGTTGGAGCAGGCGTTTGCGGGCTTCTGAGCGCGGTGTGGGCCGACGGTCCGAAGGCGCGGTGATGATCCTGCGCGACATCCAGTAGTGGCGCGTCCAGTAGTTGCTATCCATCTCCGAGATCGTGACCCCACGGCTGGAGGATGCGTGGATGAACTCTCCGTCGCCGAGGTAGACACCCACGTGCCGTGTGCCGCGGCGGCGGAAGAACACGAGGTCACCCGGAATCAGGTCGCCTTTGTCAATCGAGACGCCTTCGTAGCGCTGACTGGCTGTCGTCCGAGGCAACTCGATGCCAAGCGTTGTACGGACGTACTGTTGAACGAAGGCCGAGCAGTCGATACCACGTCGGCTGGTTCCGCCCCAGCGGTACGGGATCCCGATCCAGTTGGGACCTTCGGCGCGGAGCGTGGTCTCGATCATCGCCATCCGCTCTGCGGACATAGCCGATGCCGAGGAAACGACCGGGACGATGGTGTCGTTGGGGGCGAGCGACGGAGCCGTCAGCGTCGAGGAGTCGAGGGCCGTGTCGGGGGCGTCTGCGAGAGGCGCTGCCGAGGCGGTCGGGGCGAATCCGGCGACTGCGAAAGCCGAGCTGAGGAGTGCCACTCGCGCAAGCGAGCAGCCATCATGAATCCAGGTCATCGAGAGAAGGAACCGAGGGAGTGTGGTGGACGGCACGGAAGGTAGCTCGAAATGAGACACAGTGCGTAGGCAGTGGCAGGTGTCGTCCACGATCTGTCTCGGTATCGGCCTGATAACTCGTATCCTGCGCGCCTGTGCGAAAATGATACACGCCACGTATCGGCGGAGTTGGCAGGTCACTTAAGCCGACATTCGTTTTTCTTGAAACACCCAGACGGGTTGACTCTAGGCGGGTGCTCGTCTCGCTTGTGTGAAGTGACGGGGGAGCGGGAACGCATCCTCCGGTCAGCGTCGTAGCCTCGACTTATTTCTACCCGCCTTCTTAGTTATGCCATATCCCGAGCCTCTCGTTGCCCCGATGCGGCAGGAGTTGACCCGTCTAGGTGTTCGCGAGCTGATGTCTGCAGCTGAGGTCGATGCCGCGCTTGACGATGCCCAAGAGGGCACCACGCTCGCGATCGTGAACTCCGTTTGTGGCTGCGCTGCGGCGAATGCACGTCCGGCGGTGGCCTACGTGCAAGGCCTCGAGCATCAGCCAGATCGCTACGTGACCGTCTTTGCAGGTCAGGACCTGGAGGCGACATCGCGTCTGCGTGAGTACCTCGCTGGCATCCAGCCGTCTTCGCCGTCCATGTTTCTACTGAAGGACGGCGATCCCGTGTTTGCGCTCGAGCGCAGGCACATTGAAGGCCGGAGCGCTGGAGCGATTGCTGCAGACCTCAAGGGCGCCTTCGAGACCTACTGCGGTCCGGACGCTGCCGAGGCGCCTGAGGCCATCCAGACACCAGAGGCTGCCCCGCCCTCGCCCGAGTTGCCGTCAACCTTCCGGTCGATCCTGTAGGGGTGGACTCGGCTGATCGCCATCGCCCTCTCTGTGCGTAGCGGAGGGGGCGATCTCGTACACGGCCCATGTCCCAGCTTCGAACACAACCTCGCCACGGGGAGCCTCACCGTGTGCCCGGTCCCGGATGACGTGCGTGATGCCGTAGCGCTGGGCTAGGCGGTCCCAGTCGGCGGCTGTATTTCGGGCGTACGCCGCGTCGAGAGCATCGCCAAACGAAAGCCCTCGGGCGGTTGTATCGACGCGTGGCGCCAGCTCGAGCAGACGGCGGTACCACTCACGCATGGCAATGTCGTTAAACGGGGCGGCCTTAAAGCTGACCACGACCGATCTGCGCGTCGCCAGTCGGACCGTCGTGCGATTGGGGGGAGCCGCGACCAGCGCGTCGTTGGGCGTGTTCTCTGCGATCCACCGCTCGCTTCTCGAAAATGGGTCCTCCGCTCGGGCCCACGGCCCAATCTGAGCGTCGAGCTGGCGAGTGGCGATCCCGGCGGTCAATAGCAGCAGCACGCCAGCCGCCAGCCCGGCCGAGAGGCCAGGGGAGAGGCCGGGCCACGCGCGCACGCGCTGAGGAAGCACACGGGTGATCCCGGCGCACGCAGCGATGGCGAGAAGGGCATTGGCCAGCACCGTCAGCTTGAACACCTGCAACTGCGCCACGAACAGCGAGCCGCCCCACACGATGAGGGGACCCGCGACCAAGCACATCAGGCCGATGGCAAGCACATGCCGCTCCACGAACCGCATCGGGCGTCCCTGCCGGCGGAGGATCGCCAGACCGAAGCCCCCGGCTCCTGCGAGAAGCCCGAACCGCGCCCACCGCCCGAGTCCCCAGATGGAGGGCATGTAGTGATGAGGTAGGCGAAGCTCCGCGAAGAGGAAGAACGCCGTCACGCCATCCTCTGCGAGCGGCGCGCCAGCGTGCCGATAGCGTAGGATGGCGAGGATCATCGGCAGTGCGAGAATCAGGACGGTGCCCCCGAGCGTCCACGCATGGCGCCAGCGCTCGCGTGCCGGTCCGCACAGGGCGCCGAGAAGGATCGCCAGCCCGAGCGCGCCCGTGACGAGTGCGCCAACGAGAAGGTGGAGGTACGCAGCCAGAGCCAGCAGTACGCCAGCGCGAACCAGATGCTTTTCGTAGGCGAGCCGCACGGCAGGCAGTGCCAGTGCCCATCCGAGCATCTCAGGAGCCAAGAGATTGGCTGTGAGGGAGTTCCCACCAAGCGTCCACGTCGGGATAAAAACGAGGATGACTAGAGTCGCAGCCGAAGAGGCCAGCGCGCTGGCGCTAAGTGACTCCGCCAAGCGGTACAGACTCCAGGCCACGGCAAACCATCCAACGAGGTACACGACCAGCGTTGCGAGCCAGAGCGGAATTGCCCATGTCAGGCCCTGCATCAGCCAGAGGAAGGGGGTCCGTACGGTGAACTGATTGGCCTGATCGACCACGTACCAGTCCTGCGAGAGCAGCTCTGGGTCGATCTGGTGCAGCAAGAGCGAGAGGAGTTCGTCCTGGTCTCCCGCGCCGAACTCGTAGCCGAAACGCAGGAAGAAAAGGGTCGCAGCAGCGGCGAGGACCCAGACCCAGGAGGCAGCGCGCGTCACGGCAAGTCGGAGAACCGACCGAGCTGAAGCCCGTGGGCGGCGAGCGCTGCGCGCACCCGAGGCGACATCAGGGCGTCTCGCTCTTGCTTCCGCGCGTAACCGCCGGGTGCATCGGCGCTGCCAGGGTGAACCATCAGCTCGGCGATCCCTCCGCGTTCTCCCAATCGAGGGAGAAGTGCCAGAAGCGCGGACTCATCCATCCGACCGCTCTGCCGGAACCCGGCGAACGAATCTGGGACGGACACGCCAGCGCGACGAGCAAGGCCGCGAGGGCGTTCTGCAAGTTGGCTCAGCACGAGCGTCTCATGGAGGCGATGGAAGGCGCGGGGTCCCGGAAGATCGCCGAGGTCTCGGACTTCGCGCGGCGCCCGGAGGGCGTGGATCCCCGACTCCGCCGCCAACTCGACGTAGAGGCGCATCAGGCCGGGGATCAGGGCCACGTGCTGATGACTGTCCAGGTGGGAGGGCAGGCGGCCCCAGCGCTGGGTGAAACGGTAGATCTGGGCCCGCCATTCCGCACGCACAAACCGCCGTGCT
>JBCBZH010000101.1:0-13206 GCA_039815415.1 Bacteroidota bacterium | reverse complement strand
GACACTCATTGAATCGGGTGCCTACCATGCGACGTGGTGCGACGTGCACCTCGGCCCTGAGCAGGCCGTGGCCGCCCACCTGATGGTTCGGGGGCGCGTGATGATGCCGGTCCACTGGGGGATGTTCGATCTGGCGATGCACGGATGGACGGAGCCCGCCGAGCGTGTCCGGGCTGCAGCGGCACGGGTTGGGGTTTCCGTCGCCTTCCCGCGCCCCGGCGAAAGCGTCACGCCGGAGGCCTACCGTGCCGATCCGTGGTGGCCGGACCTGCCCTGGGAAACGGCCGCCGAGGCCCCCGCCAACTCGACACACCTGCCAGACAGCGTGCAGGCACTGATCCCGATGCCCTGAGACGGCATCAGCGGTCATTGCACCTCGTCGTCTAGCTTCTCTTTCCACCCACCTCAGCCCGCTTTGACCTCCCGCCCGTCTCTCTGGACTCGCTCCTCTTCTCCGCGCGACCGTGACGACCATCGGTCGGTCACGTTTCTAGAGCTGTTCTACGACCTCGTCTTCGTCGTTTTGGTCGCCCAGATCGCGCACTCGCTCGCCGGACACCCCGACGTAAAGGGCTTCGCCACGTACGCCTTCCTGTTCACGATGGTCTGGTGGGTGTGGGCGAACGGGACGATGTACCACGACCTGCACGGCAGCGACGATGTCCGAACGCGGTTCTTCACCTTCCTTCAGATGATCGCTGTCGGCGCTATGGCGGCGTTCGCGCACCACGCCATCGGGGAGGACTCGATTCCCTTTGCCCTGTCCTACGCTGCCCTGCACGCCATCCTGACCTACCTCTGGTGGAGCTCGGGCCGCCACAACCCCGAACACCGCGTTCTCTCGACCCCATGGGCCGCCACATTCGCGTTCACAACGCTCCTCATCCTGATCTCGGTCTTCGTCCCCGAGCCCATCCGCTACTGGCTCTGGGGCGCCTCAATTGTGATTGACTTGGCGCTTCCCTTTGTTCAGAACCTGACGATGTCCGACGCAGCGCGGGAGGAGCAGCAACGAATCGACCTTGTCACCCACTCGCTCACCGAACGGTTTGGACTCTTCACCATCATCGTGCTCGGCGAGATCATGGTCGGCGCCATTGCCATCCTGAGCGAACACGACACGGTGACCCCTGCAGGCATCGCACTCTTCGTGCTGGCGATGCTCTTTGGAATCGGCCTGTGGTGGCTCTACTTCGATGCTCTCGGTCTACGGAAGCCGGTAAAGGGCCAACGCGCTACCCTCATGTGGCTCTTCGCTCACCTGCTCGTCGCGATGGGAATTGCCGCCGTGGGGGCAGACATCAGCAGCATCGCGGAGTATGGCGAGGACCCGCTCCACGCGCAAGACATTGCCTGGATTCTGATTGCATCGGTGGTCATCACCCTTCTCGGCGTCGCGGCGCTGATCTGGGTTCGGGACGATGCCGAGGAAGAGCGCTCGAATGCAGAAATCGCCTTTGTGCTCGGTGCCGCCGTGCTAGCAGTGGTCGTCGGATTCGTCCTCCAACCGTCGCTCTGGTTCTTTGGAGCGCTCGTGGCACTGGTCTCGATTCCCCCAGCCGTTCGCCTGTTCGCCCTCTCACGCCAGCCCGAAGAGGCCTAATCCTTCGCACATGCATTTCGGTCAGGCCTTCCACGGTGGGTCGGTCTTGCTGAGAAACGCTGCGACGCCCGCCTTGCAGTCGTCCGTGGCGCGGGCGAGAGCATTCATGCGGGCTGCTGTTCGGATGCCCTCCGCCAGCCCGACGCCCTGCACATCGGCCAGAAGCTGCTTCGTCAGAGCGACCGCACTCGAGCTGGTAGAGGTCGCCAGCTCCGTGCAGAGCGCGTCAGTCTCCGCATCGAGTTGATCGGCGGGCACGGCGCGGGTAATGAGGCCGATGTCTGCGGCTTCGGATGCGGAGATGAGATGCCCCCGCAACAGGAGATCTCGAGCGGCCGCCTCGCCCAGCTTGCGCATCACAAACACCGCCACGATGGCCGGGACGAACCCGATGCGTACCTCCGTGAATCCGAGCTTCGCGTGATCGGCCACCAACGAGAAGTCACACACCGCCGCCAGCCCGCATCCGCCCGCAATGGCATGACCGTTCACCTTCGCCACCACGGGCTTTGGATGCGTGTAGATGGCCTCGAACAGCCGCGCGAGGTGCTCCGAGTCGGCAAGATTGGCCTCCGCGCTGGCAGACTGGAGGGCCTGTAGCGCCGCGAGGTCCGCTCCGGCCGAAAAGACCTTTCCGCTTCCCGTCAGCACCACCACGCGTACCGAGCCGTCGGTCGCTGCCTCCGCCAGCGCGTCGGTCAGCCGCCCCACCAGTTCGGCGTTGAGGGCATTGCGCACGTCGGGGCGGTCGAGCGTGAGCGTGAGGATGGGGCCAGAGCGAGAGATGTCGAGCATAGACGGAGGACGGAGGACGGAGGACGGAGGACGGAGGACGGAGGACGGAGGACGGAAGGTGCCCAACCCACCGAGTTGGCGCAAGCCTGTCGTCAACGCGCCTCGTTCGAGCTGGCGATCATCCATGGAGCGCCGTCTCCCCCGTCAGCTCGGGTGCTTCGGCCAGGAACCGATACAGCGGCCACAACTCTTCCTGTGCGTCGATGGCCCGCGCGACGAGCTGAGGGCCGAGGTCCTGCACCTCTGCGATGGGCAGCGCCCTTTGCACCCAGATGCCCTTGGCCCGCGCCAGCCCGTCGGGAAGGTGGTCCAGCGGTTCCGAGAACTCTGGGTGCCCCTCTGGCTTGGTCACGTGCGGCGCAAACGCCAACCGGTAGCCGCGCCCGATCAGTGGGTTGAGGATCGCCAGCGCGTCATCGGGCTGGTGAACCAGTCGGTCGCGTGCGGGGCCGAATAGCCCTTTGGAGTAGTCACCGATGTAGAGGCCCCACCGGAAGCGGTCCGAGTGGATGGCGTGGCTGAGCTGCACATCGGAGAGCCGCTTTCGAGGCAGACGGTAGAAGCTCATCCAGAGGTGGCTGTGCGAGCCGCCGCGCCCAAAGTCGTTCTTGAGAATGCGCGAGAAGACGTTGCGCTCCGTCTCGAACGGCAGCCCATTGGGGATCACCCAGTTGAGTGCAAGGTCGTCTCGGTAGCGCTTGAACGGCGCGATGATGGCGGCATCGAGAACGGCTTTGTCCTCGCGGTACTGGCCGATGTGAGGCTCTGCCATGAGGCGCGCCAGCGCGTTGAGGCCCTCCTGCGGAAACCCCTCGAAGGTGAGGTCGAGCGGCTCGGGCCGAACGAACGGTGGTTCGGCTGTCGGGACAGGCGGCAGATCAGAAGGCACAACGCACAGGCAGATACCCAGGATGTACCGCTGCTTGCGTGCCCGGTTCAGCCTCGAGCCGGAGGTCGGCGTTCGCCCGCTGGAGACCTCTGCCTAGAGAAAGATGGCAACGCCGCCCTGCACGCCCGTCGTGAACGGATTGAAGTCACCGGTCGTGCTGATGAATGCCGACACCGTGACCGCTCCGCCTGGAATCACGAACTGCTTGATGCCACCCTCAGCACCAATCGCCAGCCCGCCGCCAGACGACACATTGGCTCCGAGGCTGCCGCCTGCAAAGGGAACCGTCGTCGCGCGCATATCCTGCACGAAGTGATAGGCCCCAAAGGCCGCGATCACCGCACTCCCTTCCCCATCGAAGTTGGTAAACACCAGCGGGTTGATGCCGACTTCCACGCGGTCGGACACGAAGTAGCCCACGCGAGGCGACAGCGACAGATTCACGTTCCCCCGAACGACGGTCAGAAATCCGCTTCCCCCCAGCTCGAGCAGTTCCTTGGCGACCTGAGCCGAGGTGGAGGGAATCGAGAGGCCAATCGCCAGCGCGACGAGAACCAGGCGCATGAGAGGTGAGGTGGGTGAAGGCACCCAACCTACCCCACTCGCCCCAAACACTTTACAGGCGTCGTCGGCTACTCGCGCTCGCCGCTCAGGAACGCCACAGCATCGTCCACCATCGTGGGGCTCCCGATGTAGACCGGGGTCCGCTGATGCAGTGCCGTGGGCTGGACTTCCAGGATGTCGCCCATGCCTGTGGAGGCCTTCCCTCCCGCCTGCTCGATGATCATCGCCATCGGATTGGCCTCATACATCAGGCGCAGCTTGCCGTCCGGGTTGCGCGTGTTGGACGGGTAGATGTAGATGCCCCCCTTGACCAGGTTGCGGTGGAAGTCCGCCACGAACGAGCCGATGTAACGCGTGGTGTACGGTCGAGCTGGCGTGTCATCCGGCGCCTCCGTCTGCATCCACTTGATGTAGTTCTTGAGGCCGGTCTCCCACGAGTTGTAGTTGCCCTCGTTGACCGAGTACATCTTTCCGGTCTCCGGCGTGCGGATGTTCGGGTGCGACAGCAGAAACTCTCCGATGGATGGGTCCAGCGTGAAGCCATTGACCCCGTTGCCGGTCGTGTAGACGAGCACCGTGGAGGACCCGTAGACCACATAGCCAGCGGCCACCTGATCGCGTCCAGGCTGGAGGGCACTCTCCACCGTCACCTGCCCCACGTGATCGTCGGGCACCTGATAGATGGAAAAGATGGTCCCAATGGAGACGTTCACGTCCACGTTGGACGAACCGTCGAGCGGGTCGAACAGGACGATGTACTTGCCCTGGCAGTCCTCGAACTGGAGGGGGATGGCCTCGGCGTGCTCCTCAGAGCCAATCAGACACACCTCGCCGCCGCGCCGCAGCGCGCGGACGAACTCCTCGTGCGCCAGCACGTCGAGCTTCTGCTGCACCTCGCCTTGCACGTTGACATCTCCGGTCTCCCCGAAGAGATCCACCAACCCGGCCTTTCGCACGTCGCGGTCTACGATTTTGGCCGCCAGCGCGATGTCGCGCAGGAGGCGCGAGAACTGGCCCTTCGATCCGGGCGACTCTTTCTCGCGCTCGATGATGAACTGCTCGAGGGTCTTGAGGGCCCCTCCGCTGGTGTGCGACAGTCCGTGAAGCGTGCCATTGTCGGGGAGGGCGATCGGTTCCATGTCGCGAGTCGGGAAGACGGTCATCGGACGTGAGGCGAATGTACCTCGGGGTATCGGCCAGGATGGCGCCACCGGTAGCGCTTCCAGAGTTGTTCGCGCGCACTGTCACCTCTGAGCTCCGGTTTTTCTCAGTGGACGCCCCTCAAACCGTTCCGGGACAACGACCACAGAGGCTATCCCACCTCGCGGCGTAGCCATGCCGGATACCCACACGCAGCGTCGGTTGACAGCGCTGGGGCGTCTGGCCGATCCAGCCACTGCCCAGCAGCCTCCCAAAGCACGCGCTGGCGAGCGACCGGCTCTCCGCCCGAGGCTTCCAGACAGACCGACCACCATGTCTTTCCCTCGAGAACGACCTCCGCCAGCTCGAGGGCGCATGCCGCGCCGTCCCCTTTCACCCAGCGCTGGCGGCGTCTCTTGGCAACATCCGCCCACCCCGGCGCCAGCGTCGCATCGGTCGCCAGCCCGAGAGACCACTTCCGCCAGGTGCCAGGCGACGCCTCGGCAGCTCCCCACTGGCAGAGCTCCCCCGTCTCAATCCGCTGCTTGGCCTCGATGCGCCCCTCTCGAACCTTCAGGCCCAGGCTGTCGCTCTCAGTTGGGATGAGGTACCGATCTGTCCGCGCCTCGTCGGCCAGGGTCTCGCCCAGTGCCTCGAACCAATCGTGTACGGAACGCGGAATCGGCCCCGGCAGAAACCAGCGGACTTCGAGGGATTCGATCATGGGGAGCGACGGCGTGAGACACCGGGCACCCTCGCCCGGCGGATGGAACGTAGCCACAACGCTCCGTGGGTCCGTGGGTCCGTGGGTCCGTCAAAGAGGTCTCGCCAGCTCGAGCCGTCAAGCGCTCCACACAGGAGTTGTCCACATCCTGCACCGGATTCTCCCCACGAGCTGGCGACCGACTCACCGACCGATCATACCGCTCCACCGACCTACCGATCCACGGACGACCGCTCACCCCACCCAGCGCGGCACGGCCAGCATCAGCGCCCAGCACAGGTACGCGCACACCACCATGCCGCCAGCAATGAGATCTGTGTAGGGCAGCAGATCGAGGCGCCAGAGGATGTTGTACCAGTCGTGAGACTCCGCCCCCAGCCCACCGATGAGCGGAAGCGACCGCATGACGGCATCTCCAGCGTAGACCGAGACGTCGATCCAGTTCTGCCCGAGCCAGACGAGTGAGATCTGGGCGCCCCACTTGGAATCGTACCGCAGGGCGGTCGAGAGGAAGAAGCACGGAAAGAGGAGCTGCAGAATGGAGCCCCCCGCGAACATCATCAGCTCGCCGAAGAACCGGAAGAAGAAGTGCCCGGCCTCGTGGGGCAGCAGATTGAAGCTGTGGACGAGGAACCAGGGAAGCCCCTTCAAGCCCGGCTCGCCGTAGGGCACCAGCGCGAAGTAGGCACACACAGGAAGCAGCCAGAGCCCAGAGGCGTACTGGCCGATCCAGAACCGCTGCCGAAAGGTGAGAGGAAGCTCCATCTCCTGCGGTATCGGCCTCCGACGCGTCGAGATAACTGTGCCGCGGGAGACGGCACCAGACCCACCTCGGATGGCGTTACCCTTCCCGATATGGCTGACTCGTCTTCCCCCGCTCTCCTGACCCCGGACGCGCTGGCGCGCGTGGAATCCCTCGAACTCCGCGCACGGATGGTGGTGGAGGGCTTCATCACCGGGATGCACCGCAGCCCGTTCCACGGCTTCTCGGTCGAGTTCGCCCAGCACCGGGCCTACAACCCCGGCGACGATCTCAGACATGTCGACTGGAAGGTGTATGCCCGCAAGGAGCGTCTCTTCATCAAGCAATACGAGGAAGAGACCAACCTGAGGCATTTCGTGGTGCTCGACACCAGCGCGTCGATGCGCTACACCGGCGACGCCGCCGTGAGCAAGCTGGAGTACGGTGCGACGCTGGCCGGATCGCTCCACGTCCTGATGTCCAAGCAACGCGACGCGACGGGCCTGATCGCCTTCGACAACGCCGTCCACACCTCGGTGCCGCCTAAGAGCACCCGGTCGCACGTTCGAGGCCTGCTCGCCACCCTCGCCGATCTCTCTACCCAACCTGAGCATCCGGGGACCGAAACCGCTGCTGCCGATGTGCTCCACGATGTCGCGGAGCGCATCCCGCGCCGCGCGCTGGTGGTGGTCATCAGCGATCTCTTTGACACGGTGGGAGGCGCTGACGAGCTGGTGAAGGCGCTTCGCCACCTTCGTCACCGCGGTCATGAGATTGTGGTCTTCCACGTACTGGATGCCGCCACCGAGCGCCGGTTCGACGTCGGCGACGCACCGGTGCGCTTCCGCGACCTGGAGACCGGCGAGGAGCGCACCCTCCAGCCGGCCCAGCTTCGTGCAGGCTACCGCGAGGCCGCGGAGGCCTTCTTGGTGGATGTGCAGCGCCGCTGCCTGGAGGTCGGTGCGGACTATGTGCCCCTGGACACGGCGCGTCCCTACAGCGATGCCCTGCGGGCGTACCTCGACAAGCGGCGTCGGCTCTACTAATCGCCAGCTCGAGACCCCCAGCTCGAGCTGGCGATCCTCTCCACGGCTCCTCTTCGGCATGGCTGGGGAGGAGCCTTCTGTTGGGAGCGCTGCGCTCGAACGGCTTTCTTCCCCGCTCGGCGGTCTCTCTCCGCCGCCTGGCGCACCATCGGTTGGTTGTTCAGAAAGCAGCCGTAGCCTTCGGCGGAATCCCCCTCGCCGCTCATGTCGATTCGCGCTTCAGTCCTCCTCACATTCCTGTCCTTGGCTCTCCCGGCCGTTGCACAGGTTCCGTCTACCCTGTCTGGCACGTGGGCGGGGGCATCGATGCAAGAAGGAACACCGAGGCTGTTTTCGCTCCTCTTCTCAACGGAGGGGGACAGCCTATCTACAACCTTGGTGCAGCCGTACAGCGGCTACGAAACGTTCGGCTACGAGTTTGCCTACGCCCCTCCTGCTGCCGGAGAAGCCGGTGACGGCACGCTCACATCAGGCCTGTTTGGCGACATGGAACTCTTGGTGGACCTCAGCGAGATGAACCTGCGTGGCACCATCAGCCGAGACGACAGCGTGGTTGCCACTGTGTTCCTCCAGAAAGTGGTTGATTTCCCCTTGCCTCGGATCGCAGAGCGTGAGTTCAGGATCGCCTCGGAAGGAGACACGCTGGCAGGTGCTCTAATGCGCCCCGATGAACCGGAAGCTCGCGGGCAGCGCCACCCGACCATCGTGCTGGTGACCGGACGTGGGTACGGAGGCCGGTGGGAAATGAGTTGGCTTGCTCGGCTCTATGCACGCCACGGCATTGCAGCGGTCGTCTGGGATGGGCGCGGCCAGGGGCGCTCCACCGGAGCGGCCGCAACCGTCACCAGCTCGCAGCGCATCGCCGATGTTCAGGCCATCCTCGACTGGGCACTCGTACAGCCGGAAGTCGACCCAGAGCAGGTTGGAATCCAAGGATCCAGCGCCGGCGGCTGGATTGCCCCGCTGGCGATCGACGCTCGGGACGACGTCGCGTTCTTGATCTCGGATGTCGGCCCGGCCGAACCGTTGGATGCCCAGCAGGGCCACACCACCACGGAGCTGATGCGTCGCTCGGACTCCACCTACACCGACGCCGAGTACGAGGCTGCGTTCACCTACCAGCGCGACCTCGTCCGCATGGCTCAACGCGGCGCCACATGGCCGGAGTACGAATCGGTCAATGCTGCTGCTCGGTCCGCGCGGTGGGCAGAGCACGCGCTGATTCCGGACAGCCTCACCCTTCCCGACCTCGATTACTACGCGAGGATGCCCGGCCTGGACCCACGCCCAGCCCTCTCGCGCTGGCAGAAACCGGTTCTGGCAGTTCTCGGCATCGAAGACTGGATCGTTCCCCCACGGGAGAATGCAGAACTGTTTCGCCAGCTCGCTGCCGAGGCAGGGAATGAGGACGTAACGATTGCAATCCTGCCGATGGGTCACGCTCGTGAGCGACCAGGGGCCGTCGTCGGAACGGGCACATGGCCTGCTCGCTACCGCCGCGACTGGACACGTGTGCCTGAGTACTACGACACCCTCCTCGCGTGGCTCGATGCCCAGACCATAACGGCCGCCGAACGCCAGGGGCTCGAGTAAAGGCACTCGCCAGCTCGAGGCCGTGCCCTGGCCTGCTCGGGCGCTAGCGCACCACCACCGCCCGGCGAACCACCACATCGCTCCCAACCGCCAGCCGGACGTGGTAGACGCCCGGCGCCAGCTCCGGCAGCGCGGCAGAGTGTGCTCCAACAGGCACGTCCCCGTTCGCCAACTCGGCCACCTCACGCCCCAACGCATCGACGACCGTCAGGCGAACGGTCGAGCTGGCGTCCAGCTCGAAGGTGACCTGGGCGCGGCCCTGCGAAGGGTTCGGCGCAGGCACGTTCAGTCGGATGCCCTGGTCCGCTGGCGCCGTGGTGCTCACGCCCGTCTGACCGGTGAACGTGAAGGGCTTCATCTGGATCTCGCCCGTACCCTCAGAGGACTGGTAGAGCGCCCACTGATCCGAGAAGTTTGGGCTGGGTATACCCGTCGAGCTGACGAACCCGCTCTGGCCGGGCGGAATCACGTTCTCGGCGCGACCATCTGCGAAGGCCCCCAGCTCGACCACCTGCTGGTACGTACCGGGGTACTCCTGGTATTTCGGATTGGAGCGCACGACGCGTGTCAGCTCCTGGACCTCCTCGAACGTGACGCCGCCGCCCGCGCTCTCGCGGATGTGGGCATCGAGGTAGGTGACGCCGTCGAACAGGCGGTTGCGGCCGCCGGGGTTTGTCCAGGGCACGTTGTCGCCCTGGTTCCAGTACCCAGCAGGCTTGTTGTTCCAATTGACGAAGTAGCCCTTGTCTGGGTTGACTTGCTGGGGGTGCTCTGCGAAGTCGAGCATCCCGATCCATTCGCCGGAGCCGTCTGGCGGTGCAGGCAGGCGCGGATCCTGGACGCCCGGCCGACGTGGGTATGCGCCCACGTGCCAGAAGGCGATGTTCTGGTCGCGGTCGGCGTAAAAGAGGTTGAACGACATTGTCACGCTCTCCGCCACGGCCTCAAAGTCCTCGATGGAGTCAGCGTTCCAGGCATCGTAGAAGGCCTCCACCATCTCCAGCTCGCGGTCCCAGAACGCATACTTGTAGGCTGCCGCCAGCCCGCCCTGCTGGAAGTAGACCGGTCCGTGGATCGTTCGTAGATGAGTGTACGGGACGGCCTCAGCGTCCCGGACAATGATTTCCCCAGTATTGACCTCATAGGCGCGCGTCTCCCCACCATACTCATACATCGGAGGAATGGAGGTAGCGGACTGATCGACCACCATGTAGGTGTCCGTGTTGTCCGTGAAGCCGGTTGTAAGCGTCCAGACCCGATCTTCGGTCCGCCCAATCACAACACCGGGGATCCCCGGAACCGTCATGCCCGCGACGTGGAAATTCGGCCCCACCAGCTCGACCTCACTCGTGACGGCCTTCTCCTCTTCCTCTGGAGCCCCCATCTGCGGAGCGCCCAGCAATATCACGGCATTGCTGGCACTAAGCTCCTGGTCGATGACGGCAGCAAAGGATCCGAACTTGAGCGGCACGCCGAGGCCCCGCAGCAGCGCCTCATCGGCGGCACGCTGGCGTCGCAGGTGCTCCGACGCCGCGCGAGCGAAGGCCGCGGTGCCCTCGGGGTAGCGGTTCAACCCACGAACGGCATTCGAGCTGGCGACGCGTGGACGCGTTGCGTTCGAAATGGTGGTGGCCGCTGCCGGATCGTTGACCGGTAGGTTGGCCTCGAACCACTCGGCACCCTGTGCCTCCAGCTCCGCCATCCGCGTCAGCTCGTCGCCCCCGATCTCGCCAAAGCGGCGCATGAAAAACTGCAGCGTGGCGACCAGCATGTCACGGTTCCAGTCCTCAATCGGAATCCCACTCTGCGCATACTCGACTGGTAAGTAGGTCGCGGCATTGGCGTCTGTCGAGTCGATGTACGTGTTGATGCCTGCGATGTAGGCATCCATCATGATTCGAACAGGCTCGCTGAGTGCCTCAAACTGGTCTTCTCGCTCATCAGGCGTGTAGTACACCGCTCGCACATTGCGATCCTGTTGAACTGCCGCGGCCCCTTGAATCTCAGCAAGGCGCCCTGTAGCCGTCCTCCAGAATGTCTCCATCTGGAAGAGTCGATCCTGAGCGATAGCGAACCCCTGCCCGAAGAACAGCGCCGCCTCATCGTCGGACGTGATGTGGGGGACGCCGTAGGCATCACGCTCGATGGTGACCGACCGGCCGTTGTAGTCCAGCGTGAGGTCCTGTGCGGCCTGCCCGAAGGACGGCGCAGCGTGGAACACCAGTGCGAAGAGAGAGACACGTACGAGCATGGGACCTGTGACAGAGCAGGCGTGCAAAGTACTCCCTACCCCTCCCATACCCAGCCGCTCTCACCGCACGACGACCATGCGCTGCGTTCGTGCCAGAGAACCTGCGGTGAGCCGAACCACGTAGGTGCCCGGACTCAACCCCTCCACCTGCAGTGAGGCCGCGTGAGGGCCTGCACGGCGCGTGCCGTCCGTGACGAGCCGCACCTCGCGGCCCAACACATCGTAGACCGCCAACCGGACCTCTGCAGCCTCCGCCAGCTCGAACTCGACCGCGGCGTGACGGCGCACAGGGTTCGGCGTAACGGGATGCAGTACCAGCTCACCGTTGTCAGGTGTATCGTCCGTAGCTACAGAGACCCCCGACGCTGCCTGCAGCGTATACGGGCTCGAGCCCGTGGCATCGAAGAAGGACACGCCGACGAGATACTCACCGGCGGGGAGCGTCGAGTCGTCAATGGTCTCAGTGGGGTTCACCGTGTTGGACTGAGCGAGCAGTGTGGTCGCCGCGCCGTCGAGCAGATACAGGTCCAGGTCGCTGGTGAAGCCGGAGAGCGTGAGCGTAAGGCCTGCCGTTGTGGTGGTCACCCGGAACAGGTCTTCCAGGTCGTCGCTGGACCCGTTGGTAAACGTGATGGAAATGTCTCCCACATCGGCACCCTCTGCGTTCCCGTTGAGCGTAAAGGGGAACGACCCAATGAATGCCTGGGCTTGTGCAGCCGTGTTGTTGGGCTCCGATTCCGCGAGGGTCGTGCCCCCGGTGCCGCCCCCCTCGCAGCGAGCACCGCATCGTTCCAGCGTACGGAGCACCGCCGCCAGCGCATCGATCTTCCCCGAACCAAAGTCATCATTGGGCACGGAGCCGGTGAAGCCGTCGGTGCGCGCGGTCTGCTGAAGGATCTCCCGAACGGCTGCCGGATCGAGCTGCGAATCGGCCTGAAGCATCAGCGCGACGGTCCCCGCGACGTGCGGGCTCGCCATGCTGGTGCCCTGCTGGCCCGCGTAGCTCCCGCCTTGAAGGATCAGTCCTCGCTGAACACCCACGCCTTCTGTCAGGTGGCTCGAGAGCGTCGAGAAGATCAGTTCTCCGGGTGCGGTGATGTCGGGAGAGCGGCGCCCGTCCCGCGTGGGGCCACGGCTGCTGAAGTAGGACCGCTGCCCCAGGGTCGGCACCACCGGTCCGCTCGGTCCCGGATTCTGCCACATCCGATTGATGCCATCCACGTCCGTCCAGCTCGAGTTGGTGACATGCGACCCAACCGCCACCACGCCCAACGCCGTCGACGGCGTCCCGACGGTCATCGCGACATCGCCGGGAATCTCGTTCTGGTTGGGAAATCCCAACTCGTTGGCGAGGAACTCGCTCCCGGTCACAGCCCATGTATCAACCCGGCCCGCACTTCCATTCGACAGAATGGACCAGACGGTCTCTGACACATCGGTGGTATTGTCCCCGATCACCTCGAAGGTGACCGTGCCATCGCCGTTGCGCGCATCGGCGGTCGTCCGCGCGTCGATGCGGATGTAGCCACGCGTGACGCCATCAACGACGAACGGCGTCGGGTCCCCGTTGGCCTCAGCGTAGAGCTGCCCGGCCGGAATCCCGACACTCCCAAGCCACTCAAGCTGGGTGCCATTGACGTTGTACGCCCCGACGGAGAACTCGGACTGGGACCCAGCATCGTACCACATGACGGCCGCCGCAAACTCTTCGTCGTTGACGAGCCAGACTGTCTCGTTGAGCACGCCATTGGCAACGGTCTCACCAGCATGGATAAAGTCCGAGCCTTCGTTGCCTGCGGCCGCCACCACGATCTTGCCAGGCCCGGTCAGGTTCGAGAGCGCCTGCTCGTAGAGCGATG
>JBCBZH010000376.1:0-2941 GCA_039815415.1 Bacteroidota bacterium | reverse complement strand
TCCCGCTGTCCTCGCTGCGCTCGAAGATGCCCTCACACGCCTTGACGTGCGTGTGCGGCGGGCTCGAGGGCCGTTTCGGAGTGGGCTTTGCACCGTTGATGGCGCCCAGGTGGTGGTCCTCAACCGCCAGCACCCGCCGGAAGCGCACGTGGTCGCGCTGGCGGAGGCCCTTCGCCAGCTCGGACGTGTGGACGAGCTGTACCTGCGCCCCGCCGTGCGCGCAGCGCTGGAGGAGGCCTGGGCTCAGGCCGACGCAGGCGTGACGGAGGACACCGTGGACGACGATGCCTGACGCCAGCTCGAGCCTCGAGCTGGCGATGGCCCCGCCACTGACCGTCACGCTTCTCGGAACCGGCACCTCCACCGGCATCCCGATCATCGGATGCGACTGCCGGACGTGCACCTCAGACGACCCACGGGACAATCGGATGCGGACCTCGGCGCATGTGGTCGCCCACACAGAGGCCGGGGATGTGCACCTCCAGATCGACACCGGCCCGGACTTCCGAATGCAGGCGCTCCGCTTTGGCGTGACCGCTGTGGACGCGCTGCTGGTCACGCACGAGCACTTCGACCACATCGTGGGGCTGGACGATCTGCGGCCGTTCTTCTTTCGCGACCGAAGCCCAGTCCCCGTCTTTGCACAGCCCTCAACGGCCCGTGCGTTGCATGAGATGTTCCGCTACGTGTTCGACCGGACCTACCCCGGAGCATCGGTCCTGGATCTGATTCCGGTCACAGATGCATTCACCGTCACCAGCCGGAGCCACTCGGACGCCCGCGTGACGGTGACGCCCATCCCGGCGCAGCACGGCACGTTTCCGGTCCTGGGGTTTCGCATCGGCGCCTTCGCGTATCTCACGGACGTCAACGCCATCCCCGAGGCGAGCCTTCGCCAGATCGAGGGTGTGGACACGCTGGTGCTGGACGGACTTCGGCGCGACCCACACCCGTCGCATTTCACTTTCGACGAGGCCATCGCCGTGGCCCGACGTCTCGGGGCTCGGGACACGGTGTTTGTTCACATGACCCATTCCATCCTCCACGCTGAGGATGACGCGACGCTGCCCGACGGCATCCGCCTCGGCTACGATGGGCTGGTGCTCTCCGTGGAGGCCGCCAGCCCGTAAACTGCGAGGCCTGTGCCCGTGACGTGTCCCCCTCCCATTGTCATCCCGAGCAACGCGAGGGATCTCAACGCGGCGGGACGCATCGTAGGCAACGTGACCTATGGTTTCACCCTCCCGTTGAGATCCCTCGTCGCTTCGCTTCCCTCGGGATGACAAGAGGATGAAGGGCTTCTTCGACCTCTCTCCCTTTGTCTCCACCCGCCCGCATGTCGGCACCTTCAGTCCTCATTCTCAACGGCCCGAACCTGAACCTCCTCGGACGCCGTGAGCCGGGCATCTACGGTGGCGCCACACTCGAGGACCTCGAGGCCGATCTCACGGCCCGCTTTCCGGAGGTCGCTCTTCGGTTCGAGCAGCACAACCGAGAGGGAGACCTGATCGAGGCACTCCACGCCGCCGATACTGTGGAGACGGGCGGTGTGGTGCTCAACGCGGCGGGCTACACGCACACCTCGGTTGCGCTCCGCGATGCCATCGCAGCGATCCAGACACCGGTCGTGGAGGTCCATATCTCGAACGTGTACGCCCGTGAGCCTTTCCGACACACGTCGCTGCTGGCCGCCAACTGCGCGGGCATCATCACCGGCTTCGGCGTGCAGGGCTACGCGCTGGCGGTAGCCCACTTCGCGGGCGAGATGCAGAAGGCCTCCACAGCATGAGCGATCCCCGCCAGCTCGAGGACGACACGCCGGACAACGAGGAGCCGTCCCTAACGTCCCAGTCCGTTCCAGAGCCTCAGAACGACCCCGCGCCCGACAGCGAGCTGGCGGCTTCGGGGCTGAGTGCGCCCCGCGCGGGAGCCGAGACGCTGGACGAGGCCGATGCAGCACCTGAATCACCTGCGGAGAGCGCCGTAGAGTCGCGCCCGAAGGGCAGCGCGGCCGCCTTCGTGGCTGCGGGGATTCTCGCCAGCCGGATCCTCGGGCTGGTGCGCGAGAAGGTGATCGCCTACTACTTCGGCGTTGGTCCGCACCTGGACGTGTACCAGCTCCTGATGAAGGGCGCTAACCTCCTCAACAACCTGTTGGGCGAGGGCACGCTCTCGGCGTCCTTCATCCCGATCTACAGCCGAATGCTGGAGGAGGGCCGCGAGCGTGACGCAGGGCGGTTTGCCGGTGCCATCCTCGGCCTTCTCATCGCCGTCGCCTCTGTGGTAACGCTTACAGGCGTCGCGCTGGCGCAGTGGGTGGTGGCCTTGATTGGTGGCTACGGCTTCCTCGATGACGCCGCTCAAGTCGCTGCTGGGACGATGTCTGTGGACCGCTACGCGCTGGCGGTAGAGCTGTTCAAATACGCTCTCCCGATGGCAGCCTTCCTCATGCTCAGTGCGTGGGCGCTTGGCGTGCTCAACAGCCACCGGCGCTTCTTCCTTCCGTACGTGGCGCCCACGATGATGAACATCGTGACGGTGATCGCGCTGGTGTGGGCGGCGATGACGCAGTTCGACACCCCGTTCGGCATCGGTGCGCTGGAGGTGGTCCCGGTCCCGGCACTCAACACACTCCTGAAAGCCGCGGTCATCGGCGCCCTGATCGGTGGGTTCGCGCAGTTCGCGATTCAGCTCCCGCTGGTGCTCCGTCTCTCGAAGGGCCTTCGTGTGTCGATCTCGACCCAGGTGGCGGGTGTGCGTGACGCCGCCAAAGCGTTCGGGCCGGTGGTGGCCGGGCGTGGGGTGGCCCAGGTCTCGAGCTACGTGGACACGGTGCTCGCCTCGCTCGCAGCAGCCGGCACGCTCGGCGCCCTGCGACCTGCGCTGGTGCTCTACATCCTGCCCATCTCGCTCTTCGGCATGAGCGTCGCCGCGAGCGAGC
>JBCBZH010000395.1:0-2445 GCA_039815415.1 Bacteroidota bacterium | reverse complement strand
TGCGTCCGCGCTACGATCACCCACTGTGGAAAGACCTGGACGAGATGAGCGCTGGAGCCGGACACGGCGGCATGGACTTCATCGAGGACTACCGCCTCATCAAATGCCTCCGTGAGGGTCTTCCCACCGATATGAATGTGTACGACGCGGCTGCCCTCAGCGCCGTTCAGCCGCTTACGGAGTGGTCGAACGCCAACGGCAGCCAGCCTGCGTCCTTCCCGGACTTCACGCGAGGCAAGTGGCGGACCCATCCCCCCCTAGGCATCTTCCGCGCCTGATGCGTTCTGCGGGGACGCGCCAGCTCGAGGAACCATCGCACCAAGGGACAGCCTGGTGTCCAGGATTACGGCTCTCGCCAGCTCGACGCGCCGTCTCCCGGCTCAGCGATAAAGGCCAGCTCTGCACCCGACAGTTGGGTTTGCGCGTCTCGGAGCGCCTCTGAGACCGAGCTGGCGACATCCGCCTCTGCCAGGCACACGATCGACCCGCCAAACCCGGCTCCCGTCATGCGTGCGCCGCAGGCTCCGGCCTCTCGTGCAACCCCCACCAGCTCGTCAAGCGCCGGGTGGCTGACACGGAGGCGGTCGCGGAGGGAGGCGTGCGAGGCATTCATCAGCTCGCCGCAGGCGTGAGCGTCGCCGGCCGTGAGGGCCGCTTCGAACTGCTCCACGCGCTCGATCTCCGACCGGATGTGCTCCGCGACCTCGGGCTGGCGATGCGCCGCCCGAATCGCGTTGTACCGCGCCTGGACAGCGCCAGACTTCTCAGCCCGCACCCCCGTGTGCGCAACGATCAAGCTGAGGGTCTCGGGGATGGAGAGGGCGCGCCACCGAAGCGGGTTGAAGTCGATGCGGAGGGCGCAGTCTGCTCGTCCGCCCAGGCTCGCAGCTTGGTCCATGCCGCCGCCGGCCGTCCCGACGTAGCGCTCCGCCTCGGCAAACCGGGTCGCCAGCTCGAGGCGGCGGTCGTCCGTCAGGTCGCCGAGCTGGCGATGGGCGGAGAGCAGTGCCAGCCCGGTGGCAACCACCAGCGCCGACGACGAAGACAGACCGGAGGCCTCGGGGAGATCGGACGCGACGAGCAGGTCCATGCCCTCGGTGCCGCCGACCATGGACGCTGCAGCCTTCAGGTAGTTGGCCCAGCCGCCACCGCGTGAGGCATCGCCAATCGCATGGAGGTCAAACTCTACACCCGGATAGGTCCCCGTCGAGCTGGCGCGGATCGTGGCGTCCGGGCGAGGCGCCCACGCAACGGTGATGCCGCGCGAGAGAGCCGCGGGTAGGACCGGTCCGCCGTGATAGTCGATGTGCTCCCCGATCAGGTTTACACGGCCCGGCGCGAACGCTATCCCGGTCGCATCGCGCCCGTACACATCACGGAAACGGGCACGAGCCTGTTCAGCTCGGGAGGGCATCAGCGCACGCCGACCTTCGGGAACAGGCGCATCACGCCGAACCCTGCGGCCAGCGCCAGTCCGAGCACGGGAAGAGCGAAGCCGATCTGGCCGTAGATCAGATAGCCGGTGCCGAAGAGGGCGGCATAAACGGCGACACAGCCGAGGAACCACGAGAGCGCCGCTGCCGAGATCGACCCGTCCCCCTCGGCGACCGTCGAGCTGGCGTCGTCTGCCATCGATGCGCGCACGGGTGCCCAACCGGGGCCTTGGGGGCGAATCTTGCGGACGAAGGTCTCCAGCGTGGCGGCATCCGCCGGAGGCGTCAGCAGCGTGACGGCCAGCCAGCCGATGGTGGTGATGAGAACCGCCATGACGAGGCTCGTGCTGCTGCTCCACTCGGGCGCGGGCCACGAGAGGCCCCAGAGGCCGCCGGTCAGCCAGACGGCGACCAGGAACGAGATCACCATCGCGCTGATCTCACTCCACGCGTTGATGCGCCACCAGAACCAGCGCAGAAGGAACACCAGCCCGGTGCCGGCGCCCACCTGCAAGAGGATGTCGAAGGCCTGCAGCGCGTTGCTGAGGCCAAGCGCCACGATGCCCATGAGCACGGTCAAAAGGACCGTCGTGAGGCGGGCGACCACGACGTAGTGCGATTCACTGGCGTCTGGCGCAGCAAAGCGACGGTAGACATCCTGGACCACATACGACGCCCCCCAGTTGAGGTGCGTACTGACCGTGGACATGTAGGCCGCTGCGAGCGAGGCCACCACCAGCCCGAGCAGGCCCGACGGCAGGAAGACCAGCATCGCCGGATAGGCGAGGTCGTGGCCGAGAATAGACGGGTCGATGCCCGGAAACGCAGCCTGAATGGACTCCAGCGTCGGGTAGACCACCATCGACGCCAGCGCGACGAGCACCCAGGGCCAAGGCCGGAGGCCGTAGTGGGCGACGTTGAACCAGAGAATGGCCTTGAGCGATTCGTCCTCGGTCCGCGCCGCCAGCATCCGCTGGGCGTTGTAGCCGCCGCCGCCGGGTTCCGCGCCGGG
>JBCBZH010000359.1:0-3363 GCA_039815415.1 Bacteroidota bacterium | reverse complement strand
CCAGTAAAATACAGGCTCATACAGCGTGCCCGCGCCCGCGATCCCGGCGAAGAACTCCGATGGCACCACTCGCGGATTTGCTAGGCGTGTCGCGCCAGACAGCAGTGTTGGCGTTCCAAATGGGGGACGGGTTTACCAACATGATGATTCCTACCAGCGCGGTGCTGATGGGAGTGTTGTCTCTGGCACGCATTCCATGGCCCACATGGGCTCGATGGGTCTTGCCTCTCCAGCTGGGTCTATTCGCGCTCGGCCTCGTCACGCTGGCGATTGCTGTGGCGATAGGGTTCTAGGAGGGAAGATCGCCCTCTGAACACTCTTGTGGGCCCCATCGGGGGAGGACGATCAGCAGGACGACGCGTTTCCGGCGAGCTGGCGAGGGACGCGTTTCGCAGGCTCTCACCAGCTCGAGGGCAGGAAGGGCCGAGTGCGCCTCAACACGGAATGGCTCTTGCACAGCGTTGGTAGGAACTGGCACCCGCTCGTATTCTGGGCCCCACGCCCTTAACGGTGTGCCACCTGCATGAACCGCCGGTCACCGGCGTCCTCTACGAAAGACACTACCCACCCGATACCTCTCTCTATGAAGACCCTGCTCCTCCACCGCGCTCTCGGTGTGCTGACGCTGCTCCTGTTCGCGATCCCGGCTCTAGCCCAGACGCCGGTTGGCGTATGGCGCACCATCGACGAACAAACGAACGAAGCCAAGTCCCTGGTTCGCATCTTCGAGGAGGGCGGTAAGCTCGTCGGAGAGATCCAGACCCTTCTTCCCGAAGGCCGGATGTGCGACGCATGCGTGGAGCCGTACCAAGGCACCGATGCGCGAGGCACCCGCATCCTCCGAGGGTTCACCCGCAATGGTGACACATGGAGGGGAGGGCGCATCCTCAACATCGCTGACGGCAAAGACTACAAGGCCAAGATGAAGGTCCAGGATGACGGCACGCTTCGCGTTTGGGGCTACGTGGGTCTGGACACACCGCTGACGCGCCGGGCACAGATCTGGGAGCGCGTGCAGTAGACCGCCAGCTCGAGGTGTCCGGATAGGAACACCGTGATGCCCTTCCCCGGCGCCCCTTTCATCCGTCGCGATGAGGGGGCGTCGTTGTATGTTTGGGCTGCCCGGCGCGGTGCCGGGCCTCACAGCACTGTCTGCCGCTTTCCTTCACGCGTCCCCCCAGCCTCGGCTCCTGAAAGTGGGCCTCCAACGATGAGTGCCTTGCCGGGCCACGTTCTGGTGCTCAACCAGGACTACCGGGCGCTGTCGGTATGCAGCGTCGAGCGAGCGACCGTCTTGGTGATGTTGCACAAGGCGGAGATGGTGGAAGCACGGACTGACCGGATGCTGCGCTCTGCACGGGCCCGGTTTCCGTGGCCAAGCGTGGTCCGCTTGAAGCGGTATGTCCGGGCTCCCTATCGTCGGGTGTTGCTCACGCGCCGCAACATTCTCCGGCGGGACAACCACACCTGCCAGTACTGTGGATCGACGGATCGGCTGACGTTAGACCACGTCCACCCAAAGTCTCGCGGCGGCCCGGATTCATGGGAGAACCTCGTGGCGGCCTGTGTGCCCTGCAACAACCGAAAGGGGAACCGGACCCCGGAGGAAGCGGGCATGCGTCTCGCACATCCGCCGTACCGGCCGAGCCACGTCATGTACATGCGCGACTTTATCGGCCACGCTGAGGACGCCTGGAAGCCGTACCTATTCGCGGCGTAGGGCCCTCACTTGCTCAACCGTCGCCAGCCCATCGCATGGACTGTGCGAAGGTTCATCAGAGGGGCAACCTGATTACGCGAGAGGGGTAGGGACCCTACCAACGCTTCGTATTCATGGACTTTCTCTCCAATCCCATTGCGGCTCGCGCGCTCTGGCTGGCGCCGCTTCTGATGTTCCTCATCGCCATCTCGCTGGTGCCTGCTGGGCTGGACCAGCGGAAGGCTGCAGAGTCTGGGGAGACGATTCAGGCCGAGGTCATCGGTGTCAATCTGCGGGAGCGCTCGGAGATCACACGGGGCGAGGCGGTGCTGCGCTACACGCCACCGGGCGCTAGCGCCAGCGTGGAGCGGGCGGTGGAGATGCCGCTGGTGCTTCTCAAGGATCTTCAGGTGGACTTCGAGAGCTTGGCCGAGGGCGAGACGCTCTCGATTCCGATTCGCGCGTCTGCAGGCAGCGACCAGATCGTGCTGGGGGCTCACAGCCGTGCGCAGTGGATCCTCACCTTCAGCTTCGTCGCCATGGCCCTAATCGGTGCCATCGGGCTGGCGATTCTTGTGCGGGGGTGGAATCGGCTGCTGCGCACGAAAGGGGATCCCGCGCGTCGCGCTCATCCCGCGACCTGAGGCCGCCAGCTCGAGGTGCCTCAAGCTGGTGGACATGGCGCAGGCTTCGCCATAGTGGACATTCAGCCGTCGCCTTCGGCCTCATCTGGCAACACGAAGCTGATCGGGAGCGAGTAGCGCACCTTGACCGCGACGCCACGCTGGCGACCTGGAATGAACTCGGATTCGCGCACGGCATTCATGGCGGCCTCATCCAGTACGGGATCTGCGGAGCGGGCGACGCGAAGCTGTGTCACGTTGCCCTCCTCATCGACGATGAAGGTGACAAACACGCGGCCCTGGATCCCGGCCATCCTCGCCACACGCGGATAGACGACGCGCTCCTGCAAGCCCTCCAGACCTCCGATCAAACGAGGCGGTTGCTCAACCACCTCGAACACATCTGGAACCGGCGCGCCTGGAGTTGCCGATGCCCCGCCAGCTCGGGCACGGAGGACGAAGTTGACAGGGAGGGAGTAGCGGACCTTCACGGCTTCGCCGTTCTCCGTGCGGCCTGGTTGGAACTCTGACGTGCGGACGGCCACGAGCGCGGCTTCGCTTAGCCTCGGATCAGGCGAGCGCGCGATGGTTGCGTCCTGCACGCCACCGTTCTCGTCTACGATGAAGGTGACGAAGACGCGCCCCTCTACGCCGGCATCTTTGGCATTCTGAGGATAGACGATGCGCTCCTGGAGCCCACGGAGGCCACCTTCGAGCTGAGGAGCCACCGACACCACCTCGTAGATCCCGTCTGGCCCGGGTTGGTCTCGCATCTCCTCCATACGAGCACGCATCCCCTCTGCACGTGCGCGCGCCTCAGCAGCGGTGATGGTGCTAGAGATTCGAAGGGCGACATCGAGCTGACTCTGCTCCGCGCCGACATCCACGACTTGCTCGATGTATCCGGGAGCTGTCACGCGAAGCTGGAAGTTGCCGCTCGGTCGTCGCAGTCGGTAGGTCCCATCCCTATGGGTTGCAGCGCCAATAGGAGCATCGTCAGTCCCCACCACGAACAGGTTTGCCATCGCAACTCCCATCTGG
>JBCBZH010000328.1:0-4075 GCA_039815415.1 Bacteroidota bacterium | reverse complement strand
AACGCGAGCTGCACGTGGGCCCCTGCCGCTGCATCCGAAGGACTGGCATGGACCCGCACACACACCGATCCCTCCGAGGTGAACTTGACGGCGTTGGAAAGCAGATTGACCAGCACCTGCCGCAGACGGGTCACGTCGCCGATGACCGTGGAGGGAACGCCCTCCTCGATGATGTACGCCAGCTCGACGTGCTTGTCTGCGGCAGCCTGCGCCACAAGGTCGAGAGCCGACTCGACGGCCTGACGAAGGTCGAATGGGTGCTCCTCAAGATCGAGCATGCCGGCCTCGATCTTGGAGAAGTCCAGGATGTCATTGATGATGGTCAGCAGCGCGTCGCCCGACCCACGGATGGTCTCGACGAAGTCCCGCTGCTCGCGGTCAAGGCGCGTGCCCATCAATAGCGAGGTCATGCCGATGACGCCGTTCATGGGCGTTCGGATCTCGTGGGACATGTTGGCGAGGAACTCGGACTTGGCAAGCGTGGCTGCCTCAGCCGCCTCCTTCGCTTCCACAAGCTCCCGCTCCGCAGCCTCGAAGTCTTGGGTGATCTGCGATATGAGCGCATTCAGCGACTGAGTCTCCCGTGTCATGTGGGAGATCCGAAACGCCTGACGAGTCACATCCCGACGCACGCGCTTGATGAGAGCAAGCGCATCCTCGCGCTCACTCTCATCCGAGATTGCCTCACCGATTAACTCGGCGAGAGCATCGAGATGGGCCTCAGTCTCGGCCATATGGCGTCTCGCGCACCACCAGGAGCATGCACGTCTCGTTGTGGAAGTCGCACCCTCCATCTGTCGGACCACCGATCTCGCCGTACGAGAAATAGCCCGCCATCGGGGCTCTCCAGATCTCGTCTAGGCCTAGAATCTCATCCTCAACGATCGGCCCCAGAGCCGTGCGGCGGGCTGCACAGGAGATCAGAACCACAGCATCGGCATCGGACATCTTGCCATGCAGAGTGTTCGCTTCATCGACCACGTGGTCCACGATATCGAGAGACGGAGGAATGCAGAAACGCACTTTGGCCCCCTCGGGGACAGCGCCCGCGAAGATGAGCGCATCGGTCTCTGGGTCTGAGAGCAGAGGGGCCCGAATAACCGACGTGCCATCCTCGCGCTCCACGCTGATCGGGTACTGCACACCCAGGTCCATCGCGATGCTCACGTTGCTCTCCCGGAGCCCATCCATGTTGAGGTACTTGCCGTAGACATCGAGCACGGACTCGCCATCTAGTTCGAACACCTGGTTCCCTTCGGAGCGGGTCACGGTTTTGGCAATGCCCACAGGCTTCCACCCACTCGTTGCAATGCCATCCACGTGGTAGCGCTCCCCATCCAGAACGAGCCCAACCAGCCCGTCCTCATGAATCCCGGAATGAGTAAACACCTCGGTGCGCTCCATCCGGAGATTGTCCCCAGCCAGGCCGCCATAGAGCGGGAGAGCCCGCCCGGCCCCAGCCTTGACGCCACGCACCACCGCCTCGCCATCGGTCGTGAGGCCCGAGGCAAACGTGAGGACCACGGGACGCGCAAACCAGTCGGTCGCAGCCTGGCCGAGTCGCTGGGCAACCTCTCTCATCGACTCGCCCTCGGAGCGGCTCTCTGCCCAGACCTCGAAGCTGCCAGGGGCCGCTTCCCAGAGCATGACAGAGCCGCCGCCCTCCAGAACCCGGTCCCCTGCGATCTCGCCTGCCGTGGTCGTCCCAACGACGGTCAGATGACGCTCCGCGAGGGCGTCCATCAACGAGCGGACATCCCAGTCTGGCGAGCAGAACACCAGAGCCAGGGTCGCCTTCATCCCGGACGCCAGTTCGGAATCGATGTGCGACAGGAGATCCTCCTGCGTGAGACCGCAGCATGTACGTGTTGTCATCAGACCGACCAGGGTTATTCACCTGGGGGTATCGATATGCAGTCCAATCACTTAATCACTGCGCCGCACGGGTGAACGGCGTTGCCCTTCCCCAGGTCCAAACGCCGAACCACTCCCGCCCTACTCGTCTCAACCAACCGCTTTCCTCCAAGGCAGTACCAGATCAGCTCTTTCGCTCAACGCACCGTCGCCATGACCGCGAAATGGTCAGAGGGATAGCGCGGGTTTTCCGTTCCCAGCACCTCGCCGATGGTCTCGTCCCGTGTGGCGAACCGATCCACCGCCAGCCCGCGCACGAACACATAGTCGATGCGGCGCACGGGCTCGTCCCGCCCGAAGCCGTTCCAGGTCCCGGCGGCACCTGTGGGGGGCGTCGCGCTGGCGAGGAAGGCGTCCGAGAGACCCGTCCCTTCGGTGAGGACCGGGTAGACCGGGTTGTCCGGCGTCACATTGAAGTCGCCCATGAGCACCACCGGGCCATCGCCCACGAGATCGTCAAACCGGTCCACGATGAGCTGGGCGCTGTTCTCCCGAGCTGTCTGCCCCACATGGTCGAAGTGCGTGTTGGCAATCGTCAGCTCGTTGCCGGTGATGCGGTCACGGAAGCGCCCCCATGTGGCGATGCGCGTGATGGCAGCGTCCCAACTCTTGGAGCCTGGTACCTCAGGCGTCTCGGAGAGCCAGAAGGTGTCCTCTGTCATCAGATCAAGGCGATCCGTGCGGTAGTAGATGGCGCTGTACTCGCCGCCGCCATTCGCATCGCGGCCGCGGCCGATGCGCGCCCAGCCGCCGAGGCGGGCGTCCAGCGTCTCGATCATGCCGGGCAGCGCCTCTTGCACGCCCACCACATCGGCATCCTGCATGATCCGCTCTACAGCATCGACGCGGTGGGGCCACGCGTTCTCGCCATCGGACTCCGTGTTGAGCCGGATGTTGAAGCTCATCACGCGCAGCGAGGCCTCCGCGCGGGCGTCCGAGGACGCACTCGAGCTGGCGCTGCACGACGCGAGGAGGATGGCCAGTGCGATCCCCAGCAGCGGTACGAAGCAGAAGACACGAAACGTTGGCATGCGAGCGGTGGGAATACTCCGCCGTATTCTACCTGTCCCCCCACTGGTCTGCCATGCTCCGCCGTCTCCTCGTGTGCCTCGTCGCGCTGGCACCGTTCACCAGCTCGAGCGCACAAGACCGCCCCGAGATCACGATTGCGCGCGTCCAGTACGACGGCGGCGGCGACTGGTACTCCGGAGACCCGCTGCCCACACTCGTCGCCTACGCGCGGCAGCACACGCTGCTGGACCTCGACCCTGAGCCGGTTACCGTTTCGCTGGACAGCGACCGCCTGTTCGCCATCCCGTTTCTCTACCTCAACGGCCACGGCAACGTCTCTCTCTCCGACGGGGAGGTCCAACGCCTCCGCCTGTACCTCGAAAGCGGCGGCTTCTTGTTCGTCAACGACGACTACGGCCTCGACGACTCCGTGCGCCGCGAGCTGGCGAAGGTGTTTCCCAGCCAAGAGATGCAGGAGTTGCCACAGAGCCACCCGATTTACAGCGCCCACTTCCAACTCGACGGCCTCCCCAAAATCCACGAGCATGATGGCGAACCGGCACGCGGGCTGGGCCTGTTCCACGAAGGCCGTCTGGTCGTGTTCTATGCGTACGAGAGCGACATCGCCGATGGCTGGGAGCCTGCGGGCGTCCACAACAACCCGCCGGAAGTGCGCGAGGCGGCTCTCCAGATGGGCGTCAACCTGCTCGTGTACGTGATGACCCAGGGCATCGCCCCAGAGGCCATCGCCCAGTAACCTCCAGACCCCGTCCTTAATGGGGTTCAATCACCCGATGCTTCTGCCATGACTCCGTTTCGCGTCTTTGTTGCTGGAATGGTCCTCATCGCCATTCTGCTTTACATCCTGAACCCTGGGCCGGAGAAGTTCAACCGCTTCATCCAGCAAGAACTGGCCGATATGGCAGCGGAGGAAGCCGGGGAGGCCCCCGGCCTGATTGGAGACGTGTCGAGCATCGTCGCCCGCCGGATCGGAGAGCGCATTGGAAGCCTCGCCGCAGACGCCTTCGAGCGGGACAACTACGTCTTCGCCAGCGTCTATCGGTACGACATGAACGGGCGGAGCCCCGGCGGGGAGTGGGAGTTCCTTGGGATCGCCGCGTGGTTCATCCCGCTGGACACGCCAGAGTTT
>JBCBZH010000177.1:0-9176 GCA_039815415.1 Bacteroidota bacterium | reverse complement strand
CGTCTGCTGCGGACCGCAGAGAACCCTGCGCCGCGAGTGGGGTATATCGGGTGTCATCTCTACCTTGCACATCCCTCGATTCACCCACTTCCCTATGGCTACCTCCACCGCCCAGGAGATCACGATCCTCGTTGTCGATGACGAAGAAGACGTCGTCGAGATCATTTCCCACTTCCTGCGCGAAGAGGGCTACACCGTCCTGACGGCTCACGATGCCGATGAGGCCCTGTCCAAGGCAGGCCCAGATGTTGATGCCGTCCTCCTCGATGTCATGCTCCCAGGCATGAGCGGGTTCGAAATCGCCAAGCGTCTCCGTGGCCGTGTGGAAACCGAGACCATCCCAATTCTCTTCCTGTCGGCCAAGACGGAGGAAAGCGACCAGCTCGAGGGCCTCGAGGCAGGGGGCGATACGTACCTCAAGAAGCCTGTCAGCCCCCAGGTGGTGCTTGCCAACATCCGCGCGGTTCTCCGCCGGTCAGGCACCGAGGAGAGCAAGACGCTCAGTGTCGCAGGTCTCACCATCTACGAGGATGAATACCGCGCCACCCTCGATGGCGATGACCTCGGGCTGACGCTGACAGAGTTCGAACTGCTTCGCTACCTCGTCCGCCACCCTCGCAAGGCGTTTACACGGCAGCAGCTGCTCGAGACCATCTGGAAGGATGCCATGATGGTAACCGAGCGCACGGTGGACGCGCACATCAAGAACCTCCGCGAGAAGCTCGGCGACTTTGCCAAGCACATCCAGACAGTTCGTGGCGTCGGCTACCGGTTCGTCGAGGAAGCGACGGCTGAAGAAGCGTAGCAGAGGGATACGGGATGAGGGATTGCGCGCAGGGATAAGGCTTCTGCGCACTCCTCGATCCCTCATCCATCCCTGATCCCTCGCTCCCATGCGCTGGAAAGCGTTCCGCCAGCTCTTCGTTCCGCGTCGGGCGTCCACGCAGACGTGGATGATGCTGACGTTCGCCCTGTTCGTCGGGCTGGCGGTGGTTGGGGTGGGGCTCTACTCGTTCTTCGTGCTCCGCGGTCAGGTGCGCGATGCCGCGCGGGAGACGCTGCACCAGCAGGCCGAGCGTTTTGCGGTACAGATTGAGTCGGCACCGACCCCAGAGTCTCAGTTGGAGCTAGGGCGCCAGATCGCAAGCCTTACGCGCCTGGACGTCGCGCTGGCGACGCGCGATTCAGTGTTGGGCAACTGGGGAGCCGGGGGCGCCTCCGGAGCGCCATTCTTTGAACGCGAGGAGGTGCTCGAAGCCCGCGCTGATGCTGGACGCGTCGGCTGGTCCATTCGGCCCGGCCCGGATGGCAGCGAACGGTTTTATCTCGCTCTCTTTCGTCCTGAGTCGGGCCTGCTCATTCGCGTCGGCGAGCCCACGCCGCCCTTTGTGCGCGCGATCCAGCAGGTGCAGGCCGTGCTGGTGATCGGGATGGCACTCGCGTTGGTGTTTGCGCTGATCGGGGCGTGGATGGCCGCCCGGCAGGTCACCGGACCGCTTCGAGCGATCACGCGGAGCGCGCAGCGGATCAACGAGGGAGACTTGGATGGTCGCATTCAGGTTCGCACCCGTGCGGCAGAGTTTCAGGACCTCACGCGATCTCTCAACCAGATGGCGGGCCGGTTCCGCGCCGACATCCATGACCTCCAGAGGATGCAGCGCGTCCAGAACGAGTTTATCGGCAACGTCAGCCACGAGGTCAAGAACCCCATCTTCGCGGTATTTGGCTATCTCGAGGCACTGGCCTCCGAGAGCCTCCCACCCGCGCAGCGCAAGAAGTACGCGCAGAAGGGACTCGACAATCTCCAGCGGCTCAACAACCTGTTCTCCGATCTGATTGAGATCGCCAAGCTCGAGTACCGGGAGGACTCCATCCGCGCCAGCTCGTTTGGCCTTCAGGATCTGATCGAGGAAGTCGGGGAGATGCTGGACCCCAAGGCTGTGGACAAAGACCTCGAGTTCACGTACGAGAATCCTGAGCTGGTGGTTGTAGCGGACCGGAATCGGATGCGTCAGGTACTGACGAACCTGATGGACAACGCCATCGCCTACACGGAGGAAGGGTCCGTTCGAGTCCGGATGCGCCGCCATCTCAACAAGGCGCGTGTGGAGGTGGTCGACACCGGACGTGGGATTTCCAGCGAGCACCTGGACCGGGTCTTCGAGCGCTTCTACCGTGTGGACACCGCCCGTTCACGGAAGGTGGGCGGAACCGGCCTCGGGCTGGCAATTGTGCGCCAGATCATGGAGGCGCACGGCGAGAAGATCCATGTGGAGAGCACCAAGGGCCGGGGCACGCGCTTCTGGTTCGAGCTTCCGTTGGTTTCTGCAGCTACGGGAGATGGGCTGGGAGCGGATGTGGCGGTATCGGTCGCGTCCGCGTCTTGATGGCCAAGCCGTCGACGCTCAAGAACCTCGGGCCGGAGTCCGACCGCATGCTGCAGGACTGTGGCATCGAAACCGCAGATGAGGTTCGCCAGCTCGGTGCAGCGATGACGTACAAGATCCTGAAGCACCGGTTTGGGGACCACGTCAACCGGATCTGGCTCTACGCGTTGGAAGGAGCCCTCACGGATCGGCACTGGAACAGCTTTTCTCCAGAGGAGAATGCCCGCCTCACCGCATCTGTAGAGGACGAGCTGACGATTGGAGGCGAAAAGACGCCGACTTAGTTCGCCTCAGTACCGGTCGCTCGCGAACGGAAGGCCCCACCGCGCATAGATCACCGGCGCCACATACCGGACCTGCCCATTTTCGGCATCGTCGACTGACCGGAAGCGGAGAGCGGCACCAGCTGTCAGGTCTGGCAGCAATCGGACGCCCGCGCGTCCTTCCACCAGCCACTCGCGTTGGCGGACGCCTTGAAGCGTCGGAACGTCGTCATCCGAGTTGCGGTCGAGATACGTCCGGTAGGGGTCTGCGCCGAAGTTGATCTCATCCGTGTTTCGGCCCCGAACGGTGTAGGAGAGATCCACAGCGGCTTCTGTGTGGGCCGTGGGTCGGTAGCGAAGACTCGCTGAGACATCGCTCGCATTGGGCCCCGCAGGGTGTCCCAGGCCGTCGCCGTAGTGGACGAACGAGCTTTCAACGGTGAAGTGGGAGTAGATGTACGGCCGAAGACGCGCATACTCCGCCTGAAGATCGAGCTGACGGATGCGACCGAGGCCAGGGATCCACGGATCCGAGATCTCCGCGCCTGCGATGAACGCCCACTTGTTGCCCCAGTAATTGTCTCGGATGCGAGAGACCGTCAGCTCGTCGAGGATGCCCTGGCCGTAAACACGGAGACCAGGGAGGGCTTGCCACGCCAGCCCGACGCCCAGCAGCGCGTTGTCCGGGCTGCCCAACTCCCGCTCGGTGGCTCGGTAGAACTGAAAGGGATTGAGGTATGCCAGCTCGAACCCGTCACGCTGCCCGCTGGCCGACGTGTCCGAGGCGAACACGATGGTTTCGAAGATCTCCGCCTCCACGCCAGCCCCCAGGTCGATGGCGAGGCGGTGCATGGCGAGATACCGCTGTGGGAGCAGAGGCCCACTCTCACGGCCCGAATCGCGGGGGTCAACGGGTCGAGCGTAGAGGTTCTGGAACGACAGGCGCCACACACTCCAACGCAATTGGAGCTGATCGAACGCCGAGGCATAGTCGTCCAGAAGGACGCTCGAGCGGCCATAGCCCCATGTGTTTCGGTCGCGGCCCAGGCGCGCTTCGAGAACATCCCCCCGGTACCCGGCCGTGCCCGAGGCGATGAAATAGTCGTAGTAGGGCTCTGCCCCTGCGGGGTACCGTGCGAAGCCAATCCGAGGGGCCGTCACTCCCTCCCGCTGGATGGCTCCGAGTGGAATCCGGGCCTGATTTTCTAGCACCCGGGTGTCGAAGAAGAACCGACCGACGCGTCCAGCAGCGCGGGCGCCGCGTGAGAATCGCCACGTCTCAGGAGGCGTTTCAATGGACTCGGTCTGGACGACAGGGCCTCCGTCTACGAAGAACAGGGGCGCAGCTTCGAACGCGTACTCGGAGTTCCCGACCGTGCCTGATACACTCGCAAACGCTCGGGAGTCCTCATACAGCCGCGTGCGGTTGGCGACCCACGATCCAAAGAGGCCCCCGAGTGTGTCGCCTCGAAGCTCGGACAGGCGGCGTTTGTCCAGGGGGGACAAGAGCGAGTCTCGCAACGCCAGAGAGTCCAGCAACGCCTGAGCGGCGTAGCTCGACAGGGGCTTTGCGCCCAGGTCCCCATGAGAGAGCGTTCCCAGGACGCGCTGGCGGTCCAGAAAGCGGTGCACGTCGTCTTCAGGGATCTGAAGCCCTTCGGTCTGCGCGTAAGCCGGGGCGCACACACAGGCAACCAGGAGGATGACGAGGCGCATGATGGGACCGTCCAGGGGCGAGATCTAGTGCGCCTGGCCGTTTCGTGTCGGGACAGCGGCCGGGGCGTCCAGCAGGAGGTCGAGCAGGTGGGCTACCGTCGCTTTCAGCTCTGTCCGGGGGACGATACGATCCACAAATCCCTTCTCGACCAAGAACTCGGCGCGCTGAAATCCTTTCGGCAGATCTCGCCCAATGGTCTCGCGGATGACACGAGGCCCCGCAAAGCCAATGAGAGCGTCGGGTTCGGCGAGATTGAGGTCACCCAGCATGGCGAATGACGCGGTTACGCCACCCGTCGTCGGGTGGGTCATCAGAGAGAGGAACGGGAGGCGTTTCTCCGCCAGCACGGCGAGGTTCGCGCTCGTTTTCGCCATCTGCATCAGCGAGAGCGCTCCCTCCATCATGCGCGCGCCGCCAGATTGGCTGATGACCAGACAGGCTCGCTCCTCGTCCGCTGCACGTCGGATGGCTCGAGCGATGATTTCGCCCACGACCGATCCCATCGAGCCGCCGATGAAGCTGAAGTCCATCGCCGCGATGGACATCGGATGGCCACCGACGAGGCCGGTGCCGCTTACTGCGGCGTCGTTGAGGTCGGTTTTGGATTCGGCCGTCTGGATGCGGGATGTGTACGGCTTCCGGTCCTCAAACGCGAGCGGGTCGGCAGAGTGAAGGTCCGCATCCTGGCGCTCGAAGACGCCGTCATCGAACAGCAGCTCGAGGTAGCCCAGGCCAGACATCGCAGAGTGATGCCCGCACGATGGGCACACGCGAGCATTGTCGTCCAGGTCACGCTGGCTCGTGATGGTGCCGCATTTGGGGCAGTTGTGCCAGTAGCCCTCCGGGATCTCGTTTTGCTCGCTGCGCTCCGTCTGGATGCCCGCCGACTGACGTTTGAACCAAGCCATGAGAACTGAGGAGGAGAGAGGGGGCAGGCGCCGACGTGAACCGTCACGCGCTCATATCGGGAAAGATAGCGCGGGGCTGCGACGCCTCGAAGGGCTTGAGGTAGCTGGGCTCGAACGTCGCGACATCGACCGTTTGATTGGCCTCCGCGAGCTGGCGACCACGATGAGCCACTCGAAGCGCAGACGGACGGGTGGGCAGCGGACGCCCGGCGGACCCGAGGACGTCGAGCACGGAGGACGCCGCATCCCCCATCACCCATGTCTGCGGGTACGATGGCAGCCATTCTGGAAGGTCCACGAGGGCCACCGGCGCACTCTCGCGGGCGCACACCAGCTCATGGCCTACTCGCTCAAAAGCCGCCCCATAGATCTCGCCTCGCCTGGACCTCGCGGCCACAACAATGCCATCGCCAGACATAGAGACGGACTGGGCGGCATCCGCCAGCGCGTGGAGGGTAGGGACGGGCGTCAGGGCCGCGTTGGCACTGAGGCACAGCCCCTTCGCCGTACTGAGGCCAATGCGGAGGCCTGTGTACGAGCCCGGGCCAGCGGATACGGCAACCATATCTAGGTCGGCAGGCTGGGCGCCAGCATGGACCAGCGCCTCTTGGATGAGCGGAGCAAGACGCGTGGCGTGAGAGCGGGGCCTGAGAATCGCCAGCTCGACGACCGGGTCGCTACCGTTGAGAAGGGCGACAGAGCAGACGTCCGCTGAGGTTTCGATGCCGAGGGTGAGCATGAGCGAGAGGGAAGCCGCAGAGGATACGCCCGAGGGAAGTGCCTGGTGCCGACTGGAATCGATGTCGAGCGGATGGAGGCGGCGCCTGCATGGCACACCGCTTGCCCTACGGGCGCTGGACATTCCCTGACCCTTCGTGCCTGTTGACTGAGGCGCCTCCCATCGCCCCGCAAACGGTCCGCGCCGAGCCAGAACTCGCCGAGGCCGTCGCTTTCCGCATTGGCCGTCCGGTCGATGCGTGGGCGGTTGTGGCTGCTCTCGAAAGTGAAGGGTGGCGGGATGTCGATGCGGAGGAACGGTTCGGCGAGCAGGACCTGTTCGAGCTGGCGGAGACGATCTATCCCGAGTGCGTCGCATACGCTGCGGCCCGACCGGGTGCGCAGGAGGCTCGCCAGGTGGAGAGCCGCTTGGTCGTGGCACGTCGGTTCGCAGCCAGCTACCTCCGGGGCCTGACCTATGCACTTCCGGTCACAGGGCAGGTGATGGCCTTGGTGTGGCTGGGGTACTCGCTCTGGGCCTCCATCCGGCTCACCGAAGGGGGGGCGACCATGATTGGCCTGAGCACGATTGCCAGTTTCGTGGTGACGGCTGGGTTCGTGCAAGCGCTCGCGCACGAGACATCCCGGCTCCTTGGGCATGAACTCGGCGGACAGGCGAGACGCGTGGCCTTTCGCATTGCGAGGCTGGGGGCATGGACTGTCTTGGTGACGGGTCTCATCGGCTTTGCCGCCAACCTCATCATTCCCTTCTACCCGCTTCTGCTGGGAATCGTTGGGTTGTCGTACTACCTGATGCTGGGGTGGCTCTGGCTCGCACTTGCGCTTCTGTATGTGCAGGAGCGTCTCGTGGCGGTCGGGATGTCAACGACGCTGGGCATCTTGCCTGTGTGGGGCGCTGTCGGAGGACTCGGGTGGAACATCCACGTGGCCCACGTTCTCGGGCTGGCGGTCGCCATCGCGCTGGCACTCGTGTGGGTGTCGCGTACGCTCGGTCACCCGCATCTGGCCGAGAGCGATGGCCCTGAGCCGCCTCTGCCGCGCGCCTCGACGACGTTCCATGCCACGCTGCCCTATGTCGGCTACGGCATCCTGTACTTCTCCGTCCTGTTTGCTGACCGTGTTGTGGCTTGGTCGGCCGCAGGGGCCGATCCGCTTGCCTATCCGGTCTGGTTCAGGACGGACTACGAGCTGGGGATGGACTGGGCTCTGGTGGTGCTGTTCATCATGCTTGCCGCACTGCCGTTCTCGGTGCGCCGGATGGGAGGCCAGCTCCATGACCTAGGCCCAGCTTCGACCACCGAGGAAGTGACCAACGCCATGCGAGGGCAGTACCTCCGGCACCTGAGCTTGCTGATTGGTTGTGGCATTCTGGGGATCGCTGTTGTGTGGGCAGGTGGACTCGCAATGGAGCGCCACGGGCCAGAACTGCTCGAGCCGATGTTCGCGCCCGGCGTTCCCCGCTATGTGTTCATCGTGGCCTCGCTGGGGTACTTCTTGCTCGCCATTGGGCTGATGAACGGCCTCGTGTTTCTAGCTCAGGGGCAGACCGGACGTGTTCTCCGCCCACTCGTGCTTGCACTGGGTCTCGATCTAAGTGTTGGGTTTGTGGTGACGCGCTGGATGGGGTACGAGCATGCGGTGATTGGGCTGTGTGTGGGCGCGCTGTGGTTTGCTGCAGCCACAACGCGGTCCGCGCTCCTGATGCTGCGGAAGGCCGATTACTACAGCTACGTCGCCTACTGATGGGTGCCGAGACTCCCTTTGCATGGCTGTTGCTTCTCGGGTTGTTCCGAGTCGGGGTGGTCGCTGTGCTCGCGTTTCTGGTGCTGCCTCGGCTCACCTTGCCGGGGACTGCCAGCCGGTCGGCGTGGGAAGGCCGAGCCTGGGGCGACGCCGTGCTCGGCGTCTCAACGACTCTCGTGCTGGCATTCCTTCTGGGCATCCTAGGGCTGTTCGACGCGGCCTCGTTGACAGTGATGCTGCTGATCGCGCTGGCGTTCGGAGCCTGGCTGCGCTATCGCCTCCTGTGGCAACGGACGCTGCTACTGCGGTATGCCTCGCTGCTGCGGTGGATCGAGCGGTTTGTGCCTCCAGATCCTGTTGTGGACGGGCTGGCACTGGGGCTGCCCACTTCGGAAACGCCCACCGCCAGCTCGAGACCGTCTTTTCGGTGGCCATCCGTTGAGCGCATCCGCGAGCGCCTGCGGCCTCGCACCACAGCCACCGGCTGGACCCTCGGGCTCGCCGTTGCGGCCATCGCAGCCATCGGCATCCGAATCATCCCCGATCTCGCCAGCCCGGCCCCGCTGACGCTGCGCTACTACGCGCACCTCGAGACGTTGAAGGGACTGGCCGTGGGAGACCCGGTCGGTGGGGCCGATGGGTGGGGGGTCCACGCGCTGGCGATGGCGATGGCCGAACTGGCGCGTGTGGATTCAGCGCTGGTATTGCGCGGCGTCGGGGCCGTGGCGGCCGGCGCGCTGGCCTATGGCGTCTACCAGACTGCCCGGTTCTATTGGAGCCGCCCAGCTGGCGCGTTCGCAGGGGCGATCTTCATCGCAGCCGGCGGACCCTTGCTGCCTCTCCCTCTAGATCATCAGGCCGGAGCGGAACCCTTGATGCTGGCGGCCGCGCTCGCGCTGGCGGTGTTTCCGCACGTCTCGGCTTATCTCGGGAACGGCAGCCGCCGAGGCATCGCTGTTGCTGCCTTTGGGCTCCTTGCATGCGGGCTGACGCACTCCGAGGTGGGGCTGCTTCTGGGAGCCACCGTGGTGGTCTTCGTTATCAGCATATGGGCGAAGGTGAAGGTGCGGCAGCGCCGGACCGGCGAGCCGCTGTCCCGCCGGGATCAAGGCCTTCACCGCCGCCTGGGTGTGATGGCTGTGCTGGGCGTGGGCATCGGAGGCGTCTGGCGGGGATACGAGGCGCTGGTGGCCGCAGCGGAGCCCGGGGCCATCCTGTTCTTTGAAAGTGTTGTTCCAGAGACCTTTGGCGGCGTCCCGGGGCGGATCGCTTTCGCGACCAGTGTGTCGAGGGCTACGGGGGCCGCCACGGAGGAGGAAGTTGGCCGTCGCGGCCGCAGCCTCTTCGACCCGTCGGCGGCAGCAGAGCCAAAACCCGAAGAAGACGTCGGGACTTGTGCAGGAGGGGGCCCGCGCTTGCG
>JBCBZH010000356.1:0-3428 GCA_039815415.1 Bacteroidota bacterium | reverse complement strand
CGCCCTCTTCCCGGATGCCAAGGCTGAGGAGCGCGCCATGCTGATGCACGAGGGCCTTGCGGAGTACACCGGCATTCGCCTCAGTGGGCTCGATACGCCAGCACAACACTTGCGCAGCGCGAATGCTCTGGCTGAAGCGGAGTCCGCCGATACGTTCGTCCGATCGTTCGCGTACAGCAGTGGTCCAGCCTACGGCCTCCTCCTTGACGCGCTCGAATCGGGCTGGCGGTCCCGCGCTGCAGGCCAAGATCTTCCTGTTCTCGCGGCCGATGCCCTGGGCTTTGAGGCCCCCCGCCAGCTCGAAGCGGCCGCCATGCGAGCAGCGGATCGCTACGACGGTCTCACACTGATGGCCGAAGAGGACGCGCTCGCTGAGGCCCGCGAACTTCGGCTCGTGGATCTCCGGTATCGCTTCATCGAGGGACCGGTTCTCCAGCTCGACTTCCGGCAGATGCGCGTGTCATTCAACCCCGGCACCGTCGATGCGTTGGATGACCTGGGGACTGTGTACACAACGATGCGGGTGACGGACGCATGGGGCACGCTGGAGGTCACCAAGGACGGACTTATAGACTCGAACTGGCGCTTTGCCCGCGTCCCCGCCCCCTACTTTAACAACGGTCAGACGTGGACAGGTAACGGGTACACCCTCACGCTCGCCGATGGATGGACCCTCACACCAGGGCCACGAGCTGGCGACGTCATCGTTGCTGCACAACGGGCGATTCCTGAGATCGACGTATCTGGGGTTGATGCCTACTGGCACCTCTGTGACCAGCTTGCGAGCAGCACAGAGCCCGACGCCAGCTCGTGGGCCGCGTACTTCGAGACGCCCGGGCTCACAGCCTTTCTCCGCCGCGAAGGCCGACGCCGCGCTCACATTCAGGAAAGCCTCCGGCTGGCATGCGATCCAGCCCTAGCGGCCACTGCCGACTCCGTCCGCGCAGCGGGAGGCTATCTCGGGGCGTTCCTGCTTCCCCACACCGAGGAAGTCGTTCAGCGGCGGCAGGACATCACTGACTTCCTCAATGGGCTGGACCTTCGCGACACGCAGGCCACGGCCCTCCTACGCGTTCAAGAGTATCTCCCTCCGGGACTCACGCTGGAACATCCTCCCGCTGCGGTGTCCATCACTCCATTCGTCCCTGGCGGGCGTGGCTACACCGAACGAATCGTCGCAGGTCCACTCGGCCTGATGGAAAACGCAGACCCGATAGCGTTCTTCGCTCATGAATACCACCATGGCTTTCGTGGCCGGGTTGCTGTGCCTCTATCGGATTTCGATGACGACGAGTCTGGCTTCCTCTACCGACTGGTCCGGCTTGAGGAAGAAGGCATTGCCGACCGCCTGGACAAAGCTGGCCTCCCCGATCTCACCGAGGCTGAGTTTGCAGCTCGCTACGCCAACGATGCGTTCTACGAAGAGTATCGAGAGGCGTTTGCAGCATCTACCAACTGGATCAAGCGCCTCGACGACGTGCTCGCCGCTTTGTACGAAGACCATGAAGCAGCGGAGGCCATGCGGGACGAGCTGACGAATGAGCTTCCGGCTGGAGGACGCCCCCTCGGCGCCTACATGGCCCGAGTGATTGAAGAGGAACTCGGACGCAGCGCCCTCATCGGCACCGTAGGCGATGTGTTCGGGTTCATCCGCACATTCGAGGAGGCTGTTCAGCAGCGCAGCGGTGTCCGAGTGTTTTCCGATTCGGCACGCGCGCAATTAGATGCCTACGAAGCTCAGTATCGAGAGACCGAGTAACGTCTCCTCAATGCAGAACGTGACCGTGCGGCAGGTAGCTGAACCCTTCCGCTACCTGGTCCAGCGAAGCCCGAACCGCACCTCCCGGCCTGGAGCGGGCAACCCAGCTTGCGGAAGGTGAACCGTGTTGGTGGCGTTGTCGAGGTGGACGAACGCATCCACCAGACCTCGGCCCACAACCCACCGATGGCCCAGCCGCGCTCCGAGACGAGCGCTCGTCGGCAACGTGGTCGTTCCATCCTGCACCAACGAGACGGCAGGACCTACTGCGAGCACCTCGGCGGCCCACATCCACCCATCGGGAGGCGACGTCGTGACGGCAAAGCGAGCCAGGCGCTCGGGCCGCTCGGCAAGCGGAACCTCCGCCCCGTCTCCATTCCGCCCACGAAGCTGCATCAGCGTCGCGCTGGCGTCGATGCGGAGCGACGATCCGACCCGGACGGCGACGCCCCCCTCCGCCCCAAGAGCCCGGCTGCTGCCGAGGTTGACGCGCTGGCGGCGTCCGTCCTCCAGCACCTCCTGTTCAATCGTGCCGGTCGTCCGGCGGGCGAACAGTGCGGCCCACCCCGATGCTCGCGCCCCCTCAGACCGAGCGCCAACCTCTGCCTGCCACGTCACTTCAGGACCCAACTCTGGATTGAGCGCGAATCGTCCCAGGGCTTGGCCGAACAGCTCCCGCATCGTTGGAAACCGCCCTCCACGCGACAGGCCCGCATGAACGCGCATGCCGGAGACCGGCGCCTCCGCCCGCGCCACGAGACCAACGAGGCGAAACCCGTCGCCGACGGCTCGTGGGCCTGCCTCCAGCGGACGGAATCCGTCCAGAGACATGCCCAGAAGCGCCGTTGCAGCCCCCACTTGCGTCTCGGCCTCAATGGCAACCCGGCCTTCGGTCTCCCGGAAGCGCTCGGTCGTGGCACCGTCTGCCAGCTCGAGCTGGCGATGGGCCGACGCGAGTCCCCAGAGAATGCCCCGGAGGGTGCCCGCTGGCCCGACCGTTTCCAGCACTGCTCGCGCTCCGACCGTCTCGTCCCCATCCCGCTGCCCGCCAGCTCGCTGCTCGTACGTGGCATCCGAAAACGCGTGGACGGTCTGGCCAAAGGTGCCTGCCCACACCGTCGCATCGACGCCAAAGCGCGAGAGAGGCGCCGTCGCGCGCATGACGAGCGTGGTGTGGCGCCAGTCCGGGATCCGCCAGAACCGGACGCGGCTCACCGCCGGATCGAGATGCCCTTCTGGCGCGACGCCCTGCGCGGCCTGGAGATGGAGCAGGGTAGCTGCCACCGTTGCGCCGGATCGCAACCTTCTGTGTATCCGGCCCAGAGCACTGACCGCACGCCGGTCTGAGTTCGTTCGCACCGACGGGTCCGGCTGGCTAAAGGGCAGCGAGTTGGCGAGCGCAGCCCCCTCATTCGCCTGGGCATCGACGGAGACAGCGCTGCTCCAGGGTCCCGAGCGGCGCAAGTATGTGGCGCCTGCGCGCCCTCGCAGCGGAAGGCCCGTGCTAATGTCTGCTTCCATTAGTTGTCCGTCGGAGCCGAGCGCGCGCGGCACCAGATCGAGCACTCCGCCCGTGGTGTTGGGCCCCCAGATGAGGGAAGACGGGCCTCGCACCAGATTGAGGCGCCCGACGACCCCCGACGGCACCAGTGCGAGATCGAGGCGCCGG
>JBCBZH010000303.1:0-4811 GCA_039815415.1 Bacteroidota bacterium | reverse complement strand
GGAGGCGATCGAGGACGCGGACGACGAGCGCGTCCTGGTAGTGGGGCATCACCCCATTCTGACCGAAGGAAGCCACTCGGGCGCGGTGCCCCTTCGCCACCACCTCTTCCCGCTCCTTTCTGCTGCTTGCCGTGCATCCGTATGCCTACGTGCCGCTTCCAGGCATCGGATCGCTCGCCGTGGCGACGAGACGGTTCCAGGGGGAAGACCGGCAGGATCTGGGCCACCCCCGGTATCGCGCGCTGGCAGATGCGCTCATGCCCATCTTTGCCTCGCACGATGCGCTGGTCTACGCTGCCGGGCACGACCACAGCCTGCAGATGCATGAGCAGCCGCTGGGCCGGGGCGTCGTTCGCCAGCTCGTATCCGGGGCTGGGTCCGAGGGCGATCCGGTGGCTGCGCGTAGAGCGCTGTTTGCCACAGGGCAGCGGGGATTCATGGTGCTGCGCTACTTCAGCGATGGGTCCGCGACGATGGAGGCCATTGGTCTGGCCGAGGCGCCGGGTGGCGAGAGCCTGCTGACTGCGCCCCTGCTGGACCGCAGCCCCCGGTCGGTGCCGTTTGCGGAGGTGGGAGGGCCTGCGGCGGCGGAACCAGAGTTTGCCTCGGTGGCGGCCTCCACGAAGTATGCAGAGGCCTCTGCCGTGCGCCGGTGGCTCATCGGGAGTCACTACCGCGAGACGTGGGAAACGCCGGTTCGGGCCCCTGTGCTCGACTTCGAAACTGAAGCCGGAGGGCTGACAGTTCTTCGGGCTGGCGGAGATCGCCAGTCCCAGTCGCTCTTTCTGGAGAGTGCCGATGACCGCGTCTACCGACTGCGTTCCATCGACAAGGACCCTGCGAACCCGTTCAGCCTGGGCTTCACCTTCGGGGTGACGCACGAGTGGGGCCAGGATGCCACCAGCGGGCTGTACCCGTTTGGTGCGCTGGTGGCGGCACGCCTGTCCGATGCTGCAGGTCTGTATCACACCAATCCGCGCGTCGTCGTGGTGCCGGACGATCCACGGCTCGGGCGCTACCGGGAGTCGCTCGCGGGAAAGCTGATGTGGTTCGAGGAGCACCCGGACGAGTCGGGTGAGGGGCAGGCGTTCTTCGGCAACGCAGAGAATCTGGTGGGGTCGGCCAAGCTGCGGCGGGAGCTGGATGGCGATGCGGACCACCGCGTGGATGCGCCCTTCTATCTGCGGGCTCGTCTGTTCGACATGCTCATCGGCGACTGGGATCGGCACCGCGACCAGTGGCGCTGGGGGGCGTTCGAGCCGGGTGTGTTGGACTCCACGCTCACCGGAGATGCCGCAACCAAAGGAAAGGTCTACCGGCCTGTGGCACGCGACCGAGACTTCGCGCTCAACGACCGCAACGGGTTGATCTTCCGCCTCGGACAGCCGCATCTGCCCAAGCTGCAGGGCCTCACGCCGGAATACGTCAACATCAACGGGCTGACGGAGGGCGGGCGCCCGCAGGACCTCCGGCTGATGGCGCCGCTCGACCGGTCCGACTGGCAGCGTGCCGCCGAGGATCTGCAGGCCGCGCTCACAGATGAGGCCATCGAAGCGGCCCTCCGAGCCCTGCCGCCTGAAGCCTACGCGCTCGACGCCGAGCGTCTCCGGGAGGCACTCCAACGCCGTCGCGACGAGCTGGTGACAGCAGCCATGGAGTGGTACGACATCCTGAGCCCCATCGTGGACGTGGTGGGGACCCAAGACAAGGACGCCTTCGACCTCGAGTGGCTGCCCGGAGGGGACCTCCGCCTGACCGTTCGCCAGCTCGACAAGGACAGCGACGGGCTGGTGCTCTGGACACGCATCCTCAAGGCAGGCGAGACGCAGGAGGTGCGCATCTGGGCTCGGGGCGACGATGATGCGATCACGATTCGTGGAGACCGGGGACGCGGAGACCTGCGGGTGCGGATTCTGCCGGGCGCCGGAGACGACACAGTGAGCGACCAGACCGACGGAGCCGGGGTCGCGGTGTACGAGGGGCGTGGCGAGGGCGGGGATCACCAGCTCGGCTCCAGGGCTGACCTCGACCGATCCAACCGCATTCCCGAATCGGCCTACGGCTACATCCCCAGGCAGACCAACACCGGCACGCCTCTCGTGACCGTCGGCTACAACGCAGACGATGGCCTTCGGCTGGGGGGCGGCGTGGACATGACCTATGTCGGCTTCGGGCAGGAGCCGTATGCGCGGCGGCACCGTGTCCTCGCGGCCCTCGCCAGCTCGACTGGAGGCGGGTTCTTCCGCTATCACGGTCAGTTCACGGAGGCGCTCGGAGGGATGGACCTTGGACTGAGAGCGTCGGCGCAGACGGCGCTCGCCTTCCAGAACTTCTTCGGCTATGGCGACGGCGTCGCCCCAACGGCGCGGCCAGCGTCGGACTTCCGGGTCCAGATGGCCGAGGTGCTTGTGGAGCCCTATGCTCAGCGGACGTTGCCCCGTGGCATCCATGCGTGGATCGGACCGTCGGTGGCGTATGCGAGCCCCAGAGTGGACTCGACGGGATTCATCGCCACCGCCGGGCTTCCCGCCCGGGATCTCGATGCTCAGACGCTGGTCGGCGCAGCGGCCGGGCTGACTGTGGAAGCCGTGGACCGGACCTACCGCCCGATGCAAGGCGCCCACTTCGAGGCGTGGGCTCGAGCGCGGCAGGGGCTCCAGTCCGATGGGCACACGTACGCCCGCTTTGGGTCCGCACTCTCGCTCTATATGACGCACCCGGCGGCGACGTGGGCGACCCTCGCCCTGCGTGGTGGCGGTGAGCACGTGGTCGGCACGTTCCCGTTCTACGACGCCGCGACCCTAGGTGGCACAACCCTTCGTGGCTATCGCACTGACCGGTTCGCCGGGCGCTCTGCCGTGTACGGCTCCGTGGAGCCGCGCCTCGTCCTCTCGCGCTTCCCGATGCCCATCGTCACGTACGCGGAGGTTGGCGTTCTCGGCTTCGCCGACGCCGGGCGCGTCTGGGCCGACGGGCTGGCGACCTCTTGGCTGGTGGGTGCGGGCGGAGGATTCTGGCTAGCTCTGCCGGGCGCCACGAACCTGACGCTCACCTACGATACATCGCCCGAGCGGACGGGCGTGGCGCTGCGGATGGGCTTCGCGTTCTGAGTCGCCAGCTCGAGGGAACACCCCCCGACCGCTTCGCGGCCACCTCCCTTGAATGGAGGGGTAGAACGTGGACACGTATCCCAGCCATCTCAAGCGTTCATCACCGCGCTAGACCCCCCCCCTTGAGGGGGCTCTACGCGCAGCGGAGTGGGGGGTATCAGAACCTGTCTCGAGCTGGCGAACGGGCTTACAGACGCAGCGTGAACACCGTCTCCACGTCCGGCTCCGAGGCTACCGTCAGCGATCCGCCGTGCAGCCGCGCAATCCGGTGCGCGAGGCTCAGCCCGATGCCGCTGCCGCCTGACTTGGTCGAGAAGAACGGCACGAACACGCGGTCGCGGACCTCAGGGAGCAGCCCTGGGCCGTCATCTGCAATTTCCAGCACCGCGCGCCCGTCGGCGCCGGGGGAGGCACGGACCTGAACGGTGCCGCCGCCGTGCTCGCCCACCGCTTCGATGGCATTCAGAACGAGGTTGACCAAGGCTTGCTCGATCAACTCTGGGTCGGCCACCAGCTCGAAGCGCTCCGGGTCCACGCTCACCTCTACGGCCACACCACGTTCGGCCGCTGTGGTTCGGAAGAGCGTCACCACGTCGCCCAGTAGCTCCGACGCCAGGATGACCTCTGGCGATGGTGTGGGGAGCCGAGCCAGGCTCCGGTAGGACTCCACGAACGACACCAGATGGCGGCTGCGCCGCTCGATGGTCTCGAGGGACTCGCGGACTCCCGACAGTGCAGGGTCATGAGTGGAGGTGAGGCGAGAGAGGGCCGTGCCTGCCAGCGAGGAGATGGGCGCGACGGAGTTGGTGATCTCGTGCGTGAGCACGCGGGTGAGCTGTTGCCATGCCTCCAGCTCTCGCGCCTCCAGCTCTTCCCGGATGTCCTGGAGCGACACGAGCGTGTGCGTCACGTTTCCCGCGTTGAAGCGTGTCGCGTACGCCACCAGCTCGAGGGTCTGGTCGCCTCGGTCGAGGCGGATCAGGACGCGGTCGCCCACCTGTACGGTGCGGAGGGCCTCGGCCACGTCCGGCGCCCGGGCAGAGAGCGAGTCGAGCGAGCGGGGGCGAGGGACGCCGAGCGTCCGGCGGGCGGAGGGATTGAACAGTGTGATGGTCCCATCGTCACGAAAGGCGACCAGTGAGACCCCCACGTGGCGCACGACGGCTTGCAGGTACTGCGACTGCTCCTCACGCTCAGCCCGCACCTGTCGAAACGCATCATTTACGGCTTCGAAGGCGCCCCCGAGGGTGCCGAGCAGGCCCTTTCCCTCCACAAAGCGCTGCGAGAAGTCGTCATAGCGGATGCCTTCCAGAAACCGCGTCAGGTCTCGCGCGGGCCGCTCCACCGCATACACGAGTCGAACACCGAGGTAGAGCGCGAGAGCCACGAGGACCATGGCTCCCACATAAGACGCCGACGGGGCTTCTTGTCCAGGAGCGCGGCCCAGCAGGGCGCCTGCCCAGCCCACGGATCCTGCGATTACGAGCAGGCGCACCACCACCTGAACGCGAAACCGACGCCAGAAGGAGGGGAGAGAGGGCACGAGGGATGGAGGGATGGAGGGATGGAGGGATGGAGGGATGGAGGGATGGAGGGATGGAGGGATGGAGGGATTCGATCCGCCAGCTCGGAAAAGTTCCCTAATCGCTCTGCTTGGCCGATTTGGGGACGTTTGACCTTGTCTCGAGCTGGTGAGTCAGG
>JBCBZH010000355.1:0-3478 GCA_039815415.1 Bacteroidota bacterium | reverse complement strand
CAGTAGGGCCATCACCCGTTGGATGGAAGCCATGGCTCGCTGATATTGGTCTAGGGTTTCGCCAAGGCGAGTCAAGGGCCATAGTAGACGCTGGGTAAGGATCTCATGGCTCATCGTCGCGAGGAAGTCCGACTTCGCCCGTGCGGCGGCGAGTGCGGCAGCGCGTGCCTCTTGAAGCACGTCCTTCTGCCGCCTCAGCTCGGCTGTGCGCTCATTCACGGCTTGCTTCAGCGCTTCGTGCTGGCTTCGCTGGCGTCGAGTGTGGAGGTGCCCCACCCCCATGAACCCGCCCATGAAGGCAAGGCCGAACCCAACGAAGAACCACCACGTCAGCCAAAACGGAGGCAACACTTCAAAGGAGAACGTCTCTGTCTCCGACCATGTGCCATCGGCGGCCTGCGCCTGCACCACAAACTCGTAGTGCCCAGGCGGTAGCGATGGATAGGTCGCAGATCGCTGGTCTGTAAGCGGGTTCCACGTCGTGTCCTGCCGCCCTCCCTCGAGCCGATACCGAAACTGCACCCGGTGGGGCGCATCGAACGAAAGTGCCGTAAACGCGATGGAGATGTAGCTGTCCTCATGAGACAGCTCAAGCCCCACAGGTAACCCGTTTGCCCCCAGGTCTCCAGTCCACGTTTCCGCTCCTGGGCTGCGCTGAATCCCCGTGATGTACACCTGTGGACTCGCGAAGGCTGGCTCCAACCGAGGGGTGTAGCGCACCAGCCCGCCAACGGTCCCAATCCAGAGAGTCCAGTCGTCGGCCCAATGCATGGCCTTGAAGTTGGCCTCGATGGCCGTGAATCCCTCCTCAGCACCATAGTGCCGAATCTGATGCGGCTGGCCGTAAGGAACGCCCCGAACGTCAAATCGGGTCAGCCCACGGTTCGATCCCACCCAGATCGCCCCATCGGGGGCCACATCGAACGCGTACAGGGTTGCTCCGCGAAGGGGACCTGCGAAAGGGATGCGCACGGGATGGTCTGGATCACCCGGCGCGTAGCGCACCAGCCCACCATCGGAGAGACCGGCCCAGATGCTTCCATCGGGATGCCGGAGGATGGCATACACGTCCCCCTCTGGGTCCGCGGCTGGCGTTGCCGTCAGAATCTGGTCGCCCACGACTCGCGCGATTCCTCCATCCGTCGCTGCCCACACGACACCAAGCGTGTCAATGGCCACGCTGTTCACGAAGGCATCGGGCAGTCCGTCCTCCGTTGAGAACGTCTGAACCTGCTCGCCATCAATGACCGCGAGACCTGTGCTCATGCCGACCCACATGCGGCCATCTGGCCCTTCTGCGAGATCAATCGCGCCCCAGAGCCCCGCATCTTCTCCATCTGGGATGGCTTCGATGCCCTCTTCCAGTCCGAACGTCCGGGTCTCCCCGGACGGACTCATACGAAGCACTCCAGATGAGGTGGCGTACCACACGCGCCCCTGGCTGTCCTGCGTGATCCCGGACACCCAGGCATTCGCGTGAGGTGCTGGCAGGGTGACCCGCTGGAAGGCTCCCGACGCCGTGCGCTGAGCCATGTGTCCTGTGCTTCCCACCGTCAATCGGCCATTGACTGTTTGGATCGCCCAGATCTCAGAGCTGTCGATCCCGTCAATCTCGTTGAAAACGGAAAAGGACTGCCCGCGAAACCACGTCAGCCCGTAGCTGTCATGCCCGATCCACAGGCCTGTTGTGCGGGGCGCCAGAATGGACTCAACGAGCTTTCGAGGAAAGCCTTGCCGTTCTCCATAGAGACGCTCGCTCCCATCCATCTTGAGGCGCACGACATCCCCGCTGACCGTTCCAGCCCAGACGTTTCCATGTCGGTCCTCGTCCAGAGAGGTCCATTTGCGCTGGACCGCGGGGGTCCGCCGATCGACGCGGCCATCCTTGATGAGAACAATGTCCGTCTCCGTAGCCGCCCAAATGCCTCCATGCGTTGAGGACGCCATATCTGCGATCCATCCATTCAGGACTCCGTCCGGATCAACCGGCAAGGTCACGTCTCCATCCGATGTGATGTGCACAAGCCCAGAACCCGTGCCAACCCATACGCCCCCCTGGGTGTCCACAGCCAGAGTCTCGACGGTGTTGTCTGGAAGCCCATTGTCGGTCGTCCATGCATGCTGCTGCTTCCCATCGAGAGCGATCACACCACGGTCTGCGGTGCCTACCCAGACCCGGTCCCCTTCAGCAGCCACACTCAGGATTTTGGTCTGAACGGCGCCTCCCATCGGCCAGAACCGGCCCTTCTCGAACACCGCCAGCCCGTCGTAGGTCCCTGCCCAGATGCGACCCGAGGCATCCTCCGTCACGCTCAAGACATAGTTCCGAGGCAAGCCATCGGCGACGGTGTACGTGACGAACTCGACCCCATCGAAGCGGCTGACTCCGCCCTGAGTAGCCGTCCAGATGTATCCCTTAGAGTCCTCAAAGATGTCCGAGAGCTGGGCCTGCGGGAGCCCATCCGCCAGCCCGTACGTCCGCAAGGGATACACCTGCGCAACTGCAGCGTGGGCTCCAACCAGGAGACCAAGCAGAAGGGCATAGCGAAACACGACAGGCATGAATACGGGAGGGGTCTGCACAAAACCGTGTTCTGGTATCGGAGCCTTCAGAGCCGGATTAACCGGAACGGGTGGAAATTTTTTGTACCGGCAGGGCGACGCATTCACTCAGGCCGTCATCACGTCCTGGGAGAGACGATCCGAGTCTGCGAGCTCGACACCCGATTCGCAACCGGACCCTGGTCCCCTGCTTTGGCGTAGGGGGCTTCCCCTATCCCCCACTGACTCCGCTCTCTCCATGCGCATTCTGTTTGCTGCCCTTCTGCTCGCTTTCGTCGCCAGCCCGACGCTCGCCCAAGAGCGAGCCAATGACGAGGCCCGTCCCAGTCCAAACGCCACCGTTAGCCAGACCATCGGCACCACCATCGCCACTGTGGGATACAGCCGCCCAAGCGTCCGCGACCGCGACATTTTCGGCGGGCTCGTGCCTTACGGCGAGACGTGGCGGACCGGTGCGAACGAGGCCACGACCATCTCGCTCTCTGGCGATGTGATGGTCGAAGGCGAGATGCTTCCAGCAGGCACCTATGCCCTATTTACTGTTCCGACGGCGGACTCATGGACGATCATCTTCAACAACACTGCTGAGCAGTGGGGAGCCTTCAACCATGATCCGTCTCAAGATGCACTGCGTGTCACCGTTGAGCCGATGACAAATGCTCCGATGCAGGAGCAGTTCGAGATTCGCTTCGCCAACATCACGGAGGATTCGGCCACGATGATCCTGCACTGGGACACGGTTGGCGCTCCGGTTCAAATCATGGCGCACTCAATGTAGATCCGCACGCGGCCTCGCCCCGTCCGTAGAAACCGCCTCGGGCCCTCGTGGGCTCGGGGCGGTTTGCGTTGAGGCCTCCCATTCTGGGGCGGGGTTTCACGGATCGTGCACATCATGTCCCACAGAATGGTGGGATTG
>JBCBZH010000334.1:0-3927 GCA_039815415.1 Bacteroidota bacterium | reverse complement strand
TCTTGGTGATCTCACTGGCCACGTAGCCGATGCGGCGGATGTTGAGGTCGCGGTGTTCCTTGGAAAAGCCCAACTGTGCTGGCGGGGTGTCAAGAGCATTGAGAGGGCCAATAAAGTGTTGGTGCCCACGCTTCTCATCATCGTCGTCATCGCTGTGATTCGGGCCGTGTCGCTTCCGGGTGCGGGTGCAGGAATCAGCTACCTGTTCACGCCAGACTGGGGCACACTTGGCAACGCGACACTCTGGCTTGAAGCGCTCACACAGAACGCGTGGGATACCGGTGCAGGCTGGGGCCTGATCCTGACCTACGGTGCCTACATGCGCCGCGAGGATGGAGTGGTGCGGAACTCATTGCTGACGGGCGTGGGCAACAACACGGTGTCCTTGCTGGCTGCCATCATGATCTTCGGCATCGTGTTCGCCACGCTGGGGGCCCAGATGCCGCAGACGGAGGTGCTGGACATCATGCGTACCAGTGGTGACCGGAGTACAGGCCTGACGTTCATCTGGATGCCAGCGTTGTTCGCGGAGATGCCGCTCGGACGCCCGCTCGCCATCCTGTTCTTCCTCGCTCTCACCTTCGCCGCCCTCTCCTCGTTGATCTCGATGATTGAGCTGTCATCGAGGGTCGTAGTGGATCTAGGCGTTTCGCGCCCGAAGGCACTCACCGGCGTTGGGCTGGCGGCCTTCGCCATCGGTGTTCCCAGTGCGTTGTATGGCAACTTCTTCGGCAATCAGGACTTCGTGTGGGGCGTCGCACTGATGATTTCGGGCGGGTTCATCTCGCTGGCCGTATGGAAGTACGGGGCCAAGCGGCTCCGTGAGGAGGTTGCAGTGGAGTCGGACTGGGCGCTGCCTCGCATCTGGGATGTGTGGATCCGGTTCGTGATTCCGGTGATGGCTACCGTCTTGCTCGGGTGGTGGCTCTGGCAGGCGGGGACCGCCTATTCGGAGAACTGGTGGGATCCGTTTGAGCCGTACAGCGCCGCGTCGTGCGTTGTCCAGTGGGGTGCTGTCATGGTGGTTCTCTTCCTCCTTAACAAGTGGATGGCGAACCGCTTGGACCTCCCGAAGACCTCGGATTCATGAGGACGCTGAGAGTCGGACTGCTCCTGACACTCGCCAGCTCGATGTGGGCGGCCTGTGCCTCGTCTTCGTCAGGCAAGGCTCGGCTTAGCGCCGCCGACCTCCCAGTGACTCGTGCCGAGGCGACGGGCTATAGCGGCACCAGCTCGTATGTTGAGGTGATGGCGTTCGTGGGCGCGCTGGCGGACATCGATGCCACGGTTCGTACCACCTCGTTCGGAACGACCAACGAGGGGCGGGAGCTGCCACTGCTCGTGTGGGGCGCGCCCAGTGCCGAGCCCGAGGCCATCCGTGCAACGGGCAAGACGCGGGTTCTGGTGTTTGCCAACATCCATGCGGGCGAGGTGGCGGGAAAAGAAGCCGCCCTGATGGTGGCACGAGAGATGGCTCAAGGCCTGCACGAGGCGTGGACGGACAGCCTCGTCGTCCTCATCGCGCCCATCTACAACGCAGATGGAAATGAGCGCGTGGAGTATGGCAACCGCCCCCGCCAGTTTGGGCCGGTAGATGGGATGGGACAGCGGCCCAATGCCCAGGGACTTGACCTCAACCGCGACTTTATGAAGCTCCGGGCTCCAGAGAGCCGTGGGCTCGTTGGGCTGATCCGCGATGCCGATCCGCACATAGTCGTGGACCTGCACACGACGAACGGGACGTTCATGGGGTACCACCTGACCTACGCGCCGGGGCTGTCCCCCAATACCCCATCCGCTATCTCCGAACACCTCTATGACCGCTGGTTGCCGGACATCTCAGAGACCATCATTGCGTCTGATGATTATGCGACCTACCACTACGGAAACGTGCCAGGCACGTTTGGAGAGGGCACATCGGCCCCACGCGGATGGTACACCTTCAGCGCCCAGCCCCGGTTTTCGACCAACTACATTGGGTTGAGGAATCGGTACGGCATTCTGTCTGAGGCGTACAGTTACGCGACCTTCGAGGACCGCGTGTTGGTGACCAAGCGATTCGTGGAGGAGATCCTGGACCAGGCATGGGCGGACGCCAGCGAGGTTCGTCGCATCGTAGAAGCCGCCGATGCCGAATCCGTCGTCGGGCGCGAGTTGGCGGTTCGGGCGTCGTTCGCGCCGCTCGACCAGCCCGCCGAGATTCTCCTCGGGGCCGTGGACACCGTGTATCATCCGTTGACGGACGATCGGATGTACGCGATGCGCGATGTGCGCACGCCTGAGACGATGCCAGCCTTCGTCCGCTTTGAGCCTAGCGAGCGAGTGCGGGCGCCCCAGGCGTATCTGCTCTCGACTGCTACGCCGGGAGCCCGTGTCGTTCGCGATCTTCTGATCTCCCACGGCGTTCAGTTCGACACCACGTTTGCGTGGGGAACGGAGCGTGAGCGGTTCGTGGTGGACAGCGTTCGGGTCGCGCGCAGGGAGTTCCAGCAGGTTCGTCAGCTCGAGCCCTTCGGCCGGTGGACGCGTGTTCCTGCCGAAACCGGACAGCGCCCTCGGCTGGCCCCGTCGCTACGGATACCAGTGAACCAGCCGCTGGGGCGCGTCATCGTTGCGCTGATGGAGCCCCGGTCCGATGATAGTGTGATCGCCTGGACCCTGCTTCCTCTCTCCGATATCAAACCGGGCAATCATCTTCCCATCGAACGCATCCCATAGTGGGCACGCTTGTCGTTCATTGGGCGTTAATGGGTCCCAGTTGCTGATTCCATGCGATTCGTCTTTCCTCTGCTCCTCGCTGCTCTCATGGTCGGGTGCCAGCCTGGCGATGACGAGCTGAACGCTGCCGCGAGTGCGGCCACAGAAAACCCACTCGCCTCTGATCAGAACGCGACCAGATACATCGAGATCGAATCTGCCGATGCGCTCAGAGCGGCGATCCGCGACACGGACGCCGATATCGTCCTGGTGAACTTCTGGGCCACATGGTGTGGCCCATGCCGCGTCGAGTTTCCAGACCTCATGCGCTACGATGCGGAGAAGGAGGGTGAAGGGATCGAGGTTCGGTTCGTCTCTGTGGACATGCCCGCCGACGGCGAGTTCGTACAAGACTTTCTGGACGAGCAAGGCGTCACGGAACCCTCCTTCCTCTACACTGGCCCTGGCGACCTGATCGGTCAATTCGATCCAGAGGCGGCTTCGATTGTGCCAACGACATTGGTGTTTGATCGCGAGGGTACGCTGCTCCGGAGCAAGTGGGGCATTCTCGAATACGACGAGATCGATCAGTTCATTGCAGACGCCATTTCGGCCTGACCCCCACCACACGATGACCCGTTTCCTCTTCGCCGCTGCGGCGTTGCTTCTGGCATTCCCCACTCAGGCTCAGGATGCACTTGAGCTTGGAGCGCCCATCCCGCTCGCCGACCAGACGTTTACGACGACGGATGGGGCCACGCTCTCGCTCGGCGCCGCGAGCGGAGCGGCCGGGCTGGCGGTGATCTTCTGGAGTGACGCGTGCCCATGGGTTGACAAGTACGCCGAGCGGGCCGCATCGCTCGCCGATGGGTACCGACGCGCTGGCGTGGGCTTCGCCTTTGTGCAGTCCGAGCCCCTAGCGGAGGACAACGCTGGGGCAACTCCAGGAGCCCCCGTCATGCTCGATGAGACGGGCCAGTTGGCACAGGCGTTCGGTGCCCGCAACGCGCCGCAGGCATTCTTCTTTGGGGCCGATGGGGCGCTCGTGTATCAGGGGGCCATCGATGACAGTCCGGCCAACGTGGACCGCGTTCAGGTGCCGTATCTCCAGCAGGCCATGGACCAGAGCATCGCCGGGGTCCCCATCGAGGTGCAGAGTACGCGCGCACTTGGGTGCACCATCAAAACCGCAGGCCGGTGATTGATACCGCCGCCGCGCTCGCGGATCTC
>JBCBZH010000079.1:0-15166 GCA_039815415.1 Bacteroidota bacterium | reverse complement strand
TGCTGGGCATCATCCTGATGGCTCTCGCAGCCTTGCTCACGCTCGCCGTCGTCACCCACTCTCCGACGGACGATGCCCTGCTCGAAGGCGCTGAGAGTGAGTACCTGTTCGAGCCCGGCGACAACCGCGTCGAGAATCTGCTGGGACCCGTCGGCGCAGTGGTGGGCAAAGCCGTCGTCAGCGAGTTCCTCGGCTTCCCGACGCTCCTGCTGATCGCCTGCCTGATGGCGTGGGGCTACCTCCTGCTGCGCCAGCGCACGCCCATCTTCCTACCGCTCCTCACCGGGCTGGCGTTCGCGGGCGCGCTCTTCCTCGCGTGCTTCTTCGGCTGGTTCGACGCCCACACGGACCTCGATCTCACCCGGTTCAGCGGGGCCATCGGCCTCGGGGTGGCCGGGTGGCTCACCAGTCTCGTCGGCTCGGTGGGCTCGTTCGTCGTGCTCATGGTGGCCGTGCTCGTAACCGGCCTGCTGGTCTACGACCGCGACATCCAGACCTCTCTAGACCGAGCTGAGGGAGCCGTAGGCAAGGTCAGCTCTGGCTTTGCTGGGACCTGGGCCAGCTACCGCGAGGGCGCGATCGAGCGTCGCCAGCTCCGCGAGAAAGCCCGCTCGGCGGCGCTGGCCGAACGCACTGGCAAGACCAAGGAGACGCCAGCGCGACACACAGAACCCAAGCGGCCCAACCGTCCGGCTCGCCCCGAGCGCGTCACGCCCGACCCGGCGATTCCTGCTCGCCCCGAACCGCGATTCACCAACACGCCGCGCCCTCCCCTCCCCGACCCGGTGGAGCCCGACATGGTGGACGAGCTGGTGGATGCCGCCAAACCGCCCATCGCCAGTTCGACGCCGACGCCTCCAGTCACCAGCTCGACGCCAAGCGACGGCCCGACCGTCAACATCCACGGACAGGTGGAAGAGGCGACCGCCGACCTCGATGCCGCTACGGCTCGCACGCCGAGCGCCTCGGACTTTCCCTACCAGTACCCGTCCATCGAGCTTCTGGAGGAATCCGACGACGACGCCGAGATCGACTACGACGAGATCGAGGACAACAAGCAGACGCTGCTCGACAAGCTCGAGACGTACAACATCGAGATCACCGAGATCGACGCGGTCGTTGGCCCGACGGTGACGCGCTACGAGCTGACGCCCGCACCAGGCATCAAGATCAGCCGCATCACGTCGCTCGAAGACGATCTCGCGATGGCACTGGCCGCGCCGGGCATTCGCATCATCGCCCCGATCCCGGGCAAATCCTCGGTGGGCGTGGAGATCCCGAACCGCCAGCGCGAGATGGTGCGCCTGCGGCAGATGCTCCGTACAGCCAAGTTCCGCGATGCCGGGCGTGCGGGAAAGATGGCGCTTCCGGTCCCCATCGGAAAGACCATCGAGGGCGAAGTGTTCATCGCTGACCTTGCCAAAATGCCGCACCTGCTCGTCGCCGGTGCAACCGGGTCCGGTAAGTCCGTCGGAGTCAACGCGATGATTGTCGGGCTGCTGTATGCCAAGCACCCGGCGGACTTGAAGTTCGTGATGATCGATCCGAAGATGATCGAGCTGAACGGCTACTCGGCGCTCCTGAACCACTTCTCGGCCATGCCGGAGGACGCCGAGGAGCCCATCATCACTGACTTCTCTCAGGCTGCCGCCGTGCTGCGCTCCTGCGAGCAAGAGATGACGCTCCGATATGAGTTGCTCGCCGAAGCTGGCGTGCGAGGCATCGAGGAGTACAACAAGAAGTTCGCCGACGGCCGCCTGCACGACCTCGGCGACGCGCACAAGCACCTCCCCTACATCGTGGTGGTGGTGGACGAGCTGGCGGACCTCATGATGACGAGCGCCAAGGAAGTGGAGGCGCCCATCGCACGGCTGGCTCAGATGGCTCGAGCCGTGGGCATCCACCTCGTGCTGGCGACCCAACGCCCCTCGGTGGATGTCATCACAGGGCTCATCAAGGCCAACTTCCCATCGCGGATGGCCTACCAGACGTCGTCCAAGATCGACTCCCGGACGATCATCGACGGCGGCGGAGCTCAGCAGCTTGTCGGCAACGGCGACCTGCTCTACATGAACGGCTCCCGCCTGACGCGTCTCCAGGGTCCCTTCGTGGGCGTGGACGAGGTCGATTCTGTGGCCGGGTTCATTTCGGGTCAGGACGGCGCCGGGCCGTACATCCTTCCACCGATGGACCCGGCGGAGGAAGCCCCCGCTGGTGCTGCAGGCAACGTCTCCGGCGACGTGGACGAGCTGTTCAAGGACGCCGCACACGTGATCGTGCGAGCCCAACAAGGCTCGGTGTCGCTTCTCCAACGCAAGCTGTCGGTCGGCTACACGCGCGCTGCGCGCCTGGTCGACCAGCTCGAGGAAGCGGGCATCGTGGGACCGTTTGAAGGCTCCAAAGCCCGTGAGGTCTTGGTCACCAATGAGTTCGACCTCGAAACGCTTCTCAATGGCGGCGATCCCAGCGCAGACCCTGGAGGCGACGGACTGCCCGAGTAGGGCTTTGGGCTTTAGGGCTTTGGGCTTTAGGGCTTTGGGCTTTGGGCTTTGGGCTTTGGGCTTTGGGCTTTGGGCTTTGGGCTTTGGGCTTTGGGCTTTGGGCTTTGGGCTTTGGGCTTTGAAGATGTCGCGATCGAGGTTACGAATGGGCTGATTCCGGGTCTAGTCCACTGGATCCCAACGCGTTCAAGATCTCCCCCGGAGCCCACGGCTCACTGCCCATCGCCACATGCAGGACTACCGACAGCTTCGCGTCTGGAGAGCCGCGCATCGTCTCACGCTTGATGTGTACTCCGTGTCTCACTCATTCCCGAAGGCAGAGCGATTCGGGCTGACGTCTCAACTGAAACGATCCGCAGCGTCGATTCCAGCCAATCTTGCCGAGGGATCAGGCCGAGGCTCCGACGCTGACTTTGCCCGCTTCGTTCAGATTGCAGTTGGATCCGCAGCAGAAACAGACTACCACCTGCTTCTTGCCTACGATCTCGGTCACCTCACGCCCCAATCCTATGCCAGCCTGGAAGCCCAGACCGTAGGAGTCCGCCGACAGCTCATCGCGCTGCTCAAGCATCTCCGCTCACCGCCCACAGCTCAGAACCCAAAGCAACGAAAGAGGGGCCGAGTGTCCCACCACGAACACTCGGCCCCGAATCCCGAGCCGACGAATCGGCACTGGGAAGAACCTACAACGCCCTCCACGTATCGACGGGCTGGCGACGAGCTAAACCCTGCAATCGCATTTTCTTCCGGTGGAAACTCGCGAACCGAGCGATTAGCGTGTCAGCCCCTGTTCAATGGCAACACGCACGGCCTGGGCCCGACTGTGGACCTGCAGCTTCCGATACAGATTCTTGACGTGCGTGCGGATGGTGTGGGGGCTCACCCCCAGCTGCTCTGCGATCCGCTTCTCGGTCGCATCCTCAATGAGATGGCTGAGCACATCCTGCTCCCGCTTCGTAAGGCTGAAGGGCATGACGTGCGGCGCTGCCTGCTGCTTCACGTAGCCGAGCAGCTTTCGGGCAACGAGGGGTGAGGTAGGTGCCCCGCCATCGACCACCTCGAGCACGGCCTGAACGATGCGCTCTGGGCCCGCGTCTTTCAGCAAGTAGCCGCTGGCCCCAGCCTGGATCGCCCGGAAGATGCGGTCCTCATCCTCGAACACCGTCAGCATGAGCACATCGATGCTGGGCCACAGCGTGCTGAGCTGGCGCGTGGTCTCGATGCCATCCGGGCCGGGAACCTCGATGTCCATCAGGACCACTTGTGGCAAGGGCTGCCCACTCCGGTCCCGCACCTCCAGGTCGGCCAGAAACGCTTCTCCGCTCTCAGACACCAGATCGAGATCGACGGCGTCGAAATACGCCAACTGCTGAACCACCCGGTCGCGCAGTCCCGGATGGTCCTCCACCAGTGCAAGGCGAACCGGCGAGGATGCTGAGGAGGACATCATGGGTGAAGAAAGGCCACTCCAGAATCGGCATAAGGCATCCACCTCGCCATCCCCGGATGAGGGGACCTACGGCACATCAACAGACTCCGCTGGAACCACGACGCGCACCGTTGTGCCTTCGGAGGTATCCAATTCGAGCTGTCCCCCGAGTTGTTCTGCTCGCGCCTGCATGGATCGCAGCCCGAATCCGGCGAGGCCATTCGTTCCACTGCCTCCAGGTGAAGGGCGAAAGACACCATCATCGCAGATCTCCACTCGTACGGAGGCCCCGTCGTGGGCGAGCGTCACCTCGAGCTGGCGAGCCTCGGCGTGCTTCAGGACATTCGTGATTGCCTCCTGCGTAACGCGGAACAGGTTCAGGGCTTGAATGGGCGACAGCGTCTGATCCTTCCCCTCTACGCATGTGACCCGAGTGGTGAGGTCGGTCCGTCGGGCCGCGAGATCGTTTCGGACCCGGCTCGCAAACTCATCCATCGACACGCTGGAGCCATGCAGCGCCCAGATGGTCTCTCGCAGTTGCCGCATGGTCGTCCGTGCATCGGCCTCCACCCCATCGAGGGCCTCACTCGAGGCAAGGTCTCGAGCTGGCGGAGCGCCATCACCGGACGCCCGGCGCTCCAACCGCGCCAGCTCGACGCCTGCCAGCAGGCTGGAGAGCTGCGCGCCGACGTGGTCGTGGAGGTCGCGACTGATGCGCTCGCGCTCATCGTGGAGGCGGCGCTGCACTTCGAGAGCGCGAACCTGCTCTCGAAGGCGACGCTGCGAGATGTAGCGCACCAATAGCACCAACCCCACAAGACTGAGAAGTCCCAGAACAACGATGAACCCCGGACGCTGCCACCAGTAGGGGTCGATGGCGAACTCGAGCGTGGCCGACTCTGGGGAAAGGCCGCCTGAGAGCGAGACGGCCCGTACCTCCAGCCGATAGGTGCCCGCCCCCAGCGCCGGGAACACGATGCGACGTTCCTCCCCGACCGGCCCCCACTCGCCACCATTCAGCCGGACTTCGGTGCGAACACGACCCGCGAAGCTCAGAGGCGCGAAGACGACTTCAACCCGGTGCCGACCGGGAGCAATGTCCTCAATGTGGGCTACTAGAGGATTCCCGAGCAAGGGGCGCGGGGTCTCACCGACCTCGACACTCCGAATGGCGATCCGGGGCAGGGGCTGCATCCCCACGGGCAGGGCCGCCAGTTCAACGGCCACAACGCCTTCGGTGGTTGCCAGGAAGAGTCGGTCGGTGGCGGCGTGATACACCACATCGTTGATGGCACTCGTCACATCCGGCAGGATTCGGAACGCCCCGACGGACTGCACCTCCCCCTGTGACACGATGTACAGCGCGCGGTCACCGACGATCCAGACATCGCCATCGCGCTCGAAGATCGCTGAGACGCGCTGGCCGTCGAGGAGCGACACCCCGAGCGCTTCCGCCTGCGCCGCCCCTCGCGAAAGACGAGCCACGCCCCGATCCGTACCGAACCACGTCCCTCCCTCCGAATCGGTGTAGATCGAGTAGACCGATGAGGACGGGAGCCCCTCGCGCCGACCGTAGCGCACGGCTCGCCCCCCTTCAATCCGAAAGGCACCGTGCGACCGTGTGAGCGCCCAGAGCCCCGACGTAGTGCGTTCGAGCCCCTCGATCATATCCGTTGGAAGCCCGCGGCCTGCCCGCAGCGTATCCACGTCCTTGCCACTCACAATCCGATGAATGCCTGCCGAGTACGAACTCATGCGGATCGAGTCCCCCACCACGTCGACTCCCGAAATCCATCCGGGGTCGGCTCGGAATGGAGCCAGCCTTTCGCGCTCCTCTACGGCATAGAGAATTTGCCCAGACGATAGCCAGAGGGTCCCCAGAGCGCTGAAGTGAATCTCTCTGAACTGCAGACTGGCGAAGCGACGAGTCGCGCGAAGGGCGCCGGCATCAATCTGCCAAAGACCGAACCCAGACGCCCATACGTCACCCTGAGGCCCCACAGCGATCCGGGCCGCGGGACTGTCGGTCAAGGCCTTGAGGTGATCGCCAACTCGGCGGACTGCTCCGCGACCGAATGTGCCGATCCAAAGGCTGCCTTCGTAGTCGAACGTCAGGTCTTCCACCTGACCGGTGTAGATCGGTTTGGCCTCGGGCTTCAGATCGGGGCTCATTCGGTACACCCCTCGATCCATAACCAACATGGCTCCGCCCTCTCCATCGGGGACGAACTGGCGAATGCCTCCGATGTCTGCCGAATCGACGCGCACGATGCGCCCCTCTTCTACGCGGATGCGATAGAAGAAGGGATTGGACGTGGGCCCGTACACCCATGCGTGGTCCAGGTCACCGTCAGCCACGTGCATCACTCCTCCCTGATTCCATCCGCTGGCGATCGCACGAGCGACGAAGTGGTCGCCCTCAGGTTCGAGAAGGAACAACCGTCCTCTCCCACCACCTAGCAGCCGCCCCCCAGACAAGGAGGCGACACTGTGGATTTCCGCTTGAGAAAGCACCGGGCCCTGGACGCTGCGCCACCGATCCCCCTCTCGTCGAGCCACTCGTCCCTCTGCCAGCACCACCAACCTCCCCTCCTGGTCCACATGCAGCCGAGTGATGAGAGGCTCCCCAAAGGGCTCCATGACCCGATGAAAACGAGCACCATCGAATCGCGCCAGTCCTTCGAACGTCCCCGCCCAGAGTGTCCCTTCGGCGTCTTCCCGCACGGTGTACACGAAGGGGTGCGGGAGGCCGTCGTCTGCGGTGAAGGTTTCCACCTGCTGCCCGTCGTAGCGGGCGAGCCCGGCATCGGTGGCAAACCACATGAACCCGTAACGGTCCTGATACACCCCGTTGATGTAATCGGAGGGCAGGCCGCTGGCCCGGTTGACGCTCTCGACAATCGGCTGCGCCACCGCGGCTCCAGTCCACGCCAGCGCGATGGCGCACACGGCGATCCGTGCGAGCTGGCGATGGACGAGGTGGAGGCGGTGGGGTCTCACAGGCAGCGAAAACTAGACCGACGTGGCGAAACAACGCAGCCGGCTGCGCAATCGGGTGCCCACACTCGTCCGACCAAGAATCCCGGAAGTTGGGGCGGCCCGGGCTCATAGGTGCCACACAGGCGTACCCTGCGCCTCGCATTCCTCCGTCCTATGCTCACGCTCGTCGACTACGACATCGGCAATGTTCGGTCTTTGGCGAAAGCCTTCGAGGCTGCCGGCTGTCGTGTGCATCGCACCGACGTCCCGGAAGCGATTGCCTCAGCAGACCGTCTCGTGCTTCCCGGCGTGGGTGCCTTTGGAGCCTGCGTCGCCGCTCTCCGCGAGCGAAACCTGTTCGAGCTGGTGGCCGACCGCGCGCGAGCAGGCGTGCCGCTGCTCGGGGTGTGTGTCGGGATGCAACTCTTGTTCGAGACCTCTGAAGAACGGGGGGAGCACCACGGGCTGGCGCTTCTTCCCGGCCGTGTCGTCCGCTTCGAGGGCATCACAGACCGCGAGGGGCGCCCCCTGAAGGTGCCGCATATGGGTTGGAACCAGCTCCATCCTCGAGAAGGCCACCCGGTCGTAGACGGCCGCGCCGATCACGTCTACTTCGTCCACTCCTACCACGCCAGCCCGACCGAGCCCACCGACGTGCTGGCGACGGTCTCCTACGGAAAGGACGTCCCAGCCATTGTCGGCCGGGGCAATGTGGTGGGGGTGCAGTTCCATCCCGAGAAAAGCCACACGGCAGGGCTGGCGCTCCTGCGTAGGTTCGCAGACTGGACGCCCGCTCGAGCGTCCGCCCCCCTGCTCGCTGCCTGACGCGTCATGCTTCTGATCCCCGCCATCGATCTCCGCGACGGCCGGTGTGTCCGGCTTCGCCAGGGCCGCTATGAGGACGAGACGGTCTACTTTGAAGACCCCGTCCGCATGGCGAAGCTGTGGCGGGTCATGAATGCCCGCGTGCTGCACCTCGTGGACCTGGATGCGGCTCGCACCTCCACCGACCAGGAGCCTTCCAACAACTCTGCTGTGGTGGCCGAGATCGCCAGCGCGCTGGACATCCCCGTCCAGATGGGCGGCGGCATCCGCACGCTGGACGACATCCAGGCCGCGCTCGACCGAGGCGTCTACCGCGTGGTGCTGGGCACCGTCGCCGTTCGCAACCGGGACCTCGTCAGCCAGGCCATCGAGCGCTTCGGGTGCAGCCGTGTGGTCGTCGGCATCGACGCTCGAGACGGCGAGGCCCGCGTGGAGGGCTGGGAGAAAGGAACCGGCGTGAACGCCGTCGAGCTGGCGTTGGACATGGAGGCGCGCGGCGTCCGCCGCTTCGTCTACACTGACATCAGCCGGGACGGCACGCTCGACGGTCCCAACATCGAGGAGTATCGCCAGCTCGGCGAGGCACTCTCGAAGGCTCGCATCACCGCCTCGGGCGGCGTCGGCGGCTATCGCGACCTGCTCGGGCTGCAAGCCCTTGAACCCTTCGGCGTGGACTCCGTGATCGTCGGGCGGGCGCTCTACGAGAATCAGTTTCCCTGCCAGCAGTTCTGGTGCTGGCACAAGAAGAGCGAAGTGGATCTCGAGAGGTTCTCCACCGCCCGACTGGCGCTCCGCGAGGACGAGGAATGCTGACCAAGCGCATCATTCCCTGCCTGGATGTCCACGACGGCCGCGTCGTGAAAGGCGTGCAGTTCGTGGACCTGGTGGATGCCGGCGACCCAGTGGAGCAAGCGCAGTTCTACGACGCTTCCGGCGCCGACGAGCTGGTGTTCCTGGACATCACAGCGACCCATGAAGGCCGCGACACCATGCACGACGTGGTCCGTCGCACGGCGGATCAAGTGTTCATCCCGCTGACCGTGGGCGGCGGCATCCGCTCCGTCGACGATATCCGGGCGATGCTCGCTGCGGGGGCCGACAAGGTCTCCGTCAACTCCGCTGCACTCCGCGACCCGGACCTGATCTCGCGCGGCGCCGACGCCTTCGGCTCCCAGTGCATGGTGGTCGCCATCGATGCCAAGCGCACAGGCGAGACCGAGTCCGGCTGGGAGGTGTTCACGCACGGGGGGCGGCGCAGCACCGGGATCGACGCGCTGGCGTGGGCCGCTGAGGCCGAAGAGCGCGGTGCGGGCGAGTTGCTGGTTACCAGCATGGACCGCGACGGCATGAAGACGGGCTACGACCTCGATCTGCTCCGCGCGCTGGATGCTCGCGTGAGCATCCCGGTGATCGCCTCGGGAGGCGCAGGCACTCTGGACCACCTCCGCGAAGGCCTGCAGGACGGACGAGCTGATGCCGTCCTCGCCGCCTCCATGTTCCACTTCCGAGAGACCACTGTCGCGGACGCCAAGGCCTACCTCGCCAGCACGAACGTGCCCATCCGCCCCATCGAGGCCCTCGCATGACCCCGGAGTCTTCCTCGAACGATATACAGCGGAGGCGCGGGCTGGCGCTTCTGCGCGCCGGGCTGGCGGTCGTCGTCGCGTTCATCGTGGGCGGTGGGGGTTGGATCGCCTGGAAGGCCATCGAGAACCCGGATGTGCGCTTGAAGAAGCCTGGCTGGTTCCACGGCACGTTCGACCACAGCTACTGGTCGCCACTGCTGATCGGCGTGTTTGGCGGGGCTGCGCTCGTCGGGGTGGTGCTGTGGACGGCGTACAAGCGGCTCCGAGATGGCGAGGATCTGTTCGCCAACCGGACCGGCCAGGGTGTGCGTCGTCGCGGCGAGCGGCACTCGGACACGGCGTAGGCCGTCCGCTCGAGCTGGCGACGCGCGAGATTCAACCGTCGGTGCGTTTCACAACTATGCGTGGCCTCTGCTTTCTACTCGCCCTCACGGTTGTGCCATCTCCGCTGGCACAGACGGCCCCGGCGGACAGCGCGCCGCCTCGCGGGCTGGTGGATCTGGGAATCATCGAGGCCGACGAGGCCCACACCCTCCCGGCCCTCGCCGACGAGTTGGTGCTGAGCCTCGGGCACCTCTGGTCCGACCGCCAGTTCGACCTGGCGACGCCGGACTCCACCTTGTTTGCGGATGGCCTGGGCGACGTATGGTGGTCTGCCCCCAGCTTTCCCGTCGATGGCTTCCGGGTCTTTGTCCAGAACGGACGGGTGGAAAGTGTGACGCTGGACTTCTCCTCAGAGGGTCCTGACCTGCCAGGTCTCTCTCGGCAGCTGTATGACCGCCTCGGGTCTCCTCGAGCAGATGGCTTCTACGCCGTGGATCAGACAGGGTATCCGTTCAGCCTCGCCATCGACGCGCTGGCGAACAGCCTCACAGCACGCGTTGTCCCCGGGCAGGTCGTGAACCGCTAGATGATCGGGTGCGGGTTTAGGGATTCCTGAGCAAGCCACCCATCGTCATCTTCGTCCCGTCTATGACTCCAGAGAACGATGCAGCTTCTCAACCTTTCAGCCGAGCCGCTGGGCAAGCTCTACGACTGGCTTCCTCATACTCTCGAAGCCGAAACCGTCGTATTCCTCCCAGACGCGTGCCCCGGGAAGTCTCCTCTTCCAACCGGAACCGCTGTACTGACGCGCCAACCCGACTGGCGCCGGTTTGCCGTCAGCGACTGTGGATGCGGGATGCGCCTGGTTCGGAGTCAGCTCCACCCGAGCGACCTCACACGCGACGCATGGAATGCGATTGCCAACGCCCTTCGAGAGAACAAGGGCGGAGTCGGGGATCTCGGTGGAGGCAATCACTTCCTCGACGCACTGGCGCCCTATGGAGAGGATGCCCTGTACCTCCTCATCCACACTGGCTCGCGTGCGGAATCCGGCCATGTCGATGCCCTAGTTGAGGATCCAATCGCGTTCGACGCCGAGTTTGCTCGTGTCGTCGAGTGGGCGGAAGCCAACCGAGCTGCGATCCACGATGCTGCGGCCTCCGTACTCGGGCCTTTGGATCTTGTTCTGGACCTTCCTCACAACACCTACGAGACGCTGGACGAGGGAGCCCTCATTCGGAAAGGCTCGGTGCGGGTAGATCCTGGCGACCTCAACGTGATCCCCTCGCACATGTCGGGAGATGTCGCGCTCGTACGAGCGACCAAGCGCGTCCAGGAAGCTCTCTGCTCGTTGAGCCACGGAACAGGGCGCGCGATGTCTCGAGCGGACTGCAAGCCGCTCGCAGACGCTTATGACTTTGATGAGTTGCGCAAGCGTGTCATGCTCCCCGATGGACTGACGAATGCCTCCTTGCGTACCGATGGCCCCTTCGCGTATCGCGACCTCGATGCGTGCCTCTCCCTTCTGGATGGTTTCATCGAAGAGGTTGAGCGCTTCGCCGTGATCGGCTACATGGGACACCTCTAAACCTGACGCGCGGAGGCGGTAGCGAGGATCTCACGCACCAGCTCAAACGCTCGAATGTAAATCCCCGGTGCCTCGCTCGCTCGCGGCCCGGCAACGTTGAGCACCTGCACATCGAGCTGGCGAATCCAGTCCGCGACCTGTGCCGCAGAGGTGGACCCATTGAGATCGACGAGCTGGTGAGGGCGCCTCAACGCGTTCGCCAGTTCGAGGGTCAGCGCGGTACCGCCGCGAGGAGGTCCGAGCGTGAGAACCAGCGTGGCGTCGCTGTCCCGAACATTCAGGCGCGTCCTTTCTGCAGGGTCCGAGCTGGCGGTCTCGCGGAGTAGATAGCGGCATGGAATCGGGCCGTCTTCAGCCCACCGCCCTGCCGGGCACCAGCCGCCGATCTCGATCCCGACTGCGAGAGCCGCATCCAGCGCCGCCCGGTCTACGCCGGTCTGGCCTCCAGAGATGATGAGAAGTGGGTGCGTCATGACGACAGCGGGCGAGGTGACAAAATGGGTACGTCCACACAGCGCCGTCCGACGATCTGACGGAGGTCTAGCAGCCCTCTGCCATTTTGATGTGCAATAACGGCTTTTATACGTCTCTCGCATACTGACTCCGTGCCCATCTGGGCCTGACATTCTCTCTACTCACACTCCTGCCATGAGCACCCTGATTCGCCGGTCGGCTCGCGACCTCGATGGCTTCCGCCGCGAGCTGGACCGCTTCTTCGACACCTTCAACACTGCCTCCGGCGACGCCAGCTCGCCGTCGTGGGCACCCCGCGCCGACATCGTGGAGACCCACGACGCCTACGAGCTGATGCTGGATCTTCCCGGCCTCTCGCGCGATGCCCTCGACGTGCAGTTCGACGACGGCACGCTCAAGATCAGCGGCGAGCGCTCCGTCAAGGACGCACACCGCGATGGCCGCTTCCACCGCGTCGAGCGCAGCTACGGTCGCTTCTTCCGCTCGTTCACGCTGGGCAATGACGTGGACCCCGACGCCATCGAGGCCTCGTTGGATGACGGCGTCCTGCACATCCGGGTGCCGAAGACGGAGGCCAAGAAGCCTCGCCACGTCGACATTCTTAGCTCGGGCGGCTCGTCCGACGCACAGGAGACCCGCGAACTCGAGGAGGCCAACGCATAAGCGTTTCGCCTCTCGACCGTTCTCATGCGGCGGACCTTCGCGGGTCCGCCGCTTTGCGTTGATCGCCAGCTCGAGCTGGCGACCTTGCTGCTGTCAGACTCGGCACGTTCTTGGACCTTCTCCGGAGCCTCCCCCATTTGTCGGACTCTCCCGCCCCCACCATGCGATTTTCGACCTCCCTGCGGCCTCTGGGCCTGCTCGCCCTCACCACGCTCGTCTTCTGGAGTGGACAGGCGATGGCCCAATCGCCGGAAGACACCGCCCGCCGCCTCCAGCAGACGTATGGTGCGGTTGAAACCCTCCAGGCCGAGTTCATCCAGCGCATCGGCAATCAGAGCCTTAGCGGAACCCTCCGTGTCATGGACGACGCCTTCCGTCTCGATCTCGGGTCCCAGATCTTCGTGACCGACGGCGAGACGCTGTGGTCGTACTCCTCGGACGATCAGCAGGTAGTCGTCCAGACCTACGATCCGTCGCAGGTCGGCTTTTCGGTCGGCCAACTGTTCACGGACTACCTCAGCGTCTTCCGTGTGACCGGCGCCACGTCCGCCCGCATCGCTGGAACCGCCCATGACGTGCTGACGCTTCGGCCTCGCGAGGCGGGCTCGTCGGTGCGGGATGCCACCTTGTATGTCCGCTCGTCGGATGGCATCCCCACACGCGTGCGCGTTCACGATGCCAATGGCGCCACACTGGCCTTCGACTTGTCGAACGTTCGCCTGAACCAGTCCATGGAACCCTCCACGTTCCATTTCTCCGCACCGCGCGGGACCGAGGTGGTGGACCTGCGCTAGGCTCTGTCTTGTGATTCGGAACGAGGCCGAACGCGAGAGCCGAAGTCGGCTCGCCAGGAGCGTGAAGCAGCCGTAGCTGCAGCTACGGCGATGGAACGCGACACCGCGAGGCGGCTACGGAGCCCCGTACAGGCCGATCTGGATTTGCGAGACAGAGCCTGGACACAAACTCCGTCCGCCCGGCTCAGGCCGGTCGGTAGCTTGGCGAGGGGCCGTGCCAGAGCGAGTACGGCCCCTCGTTGCATCTCACCCGTTCGATGTCCCCCCGCCTCAAGTCCGGTCTCGCCATCGCCGGGAGCTTCCTCCTCGGAGGCGGCCTGCTGTATCTGGCATTGCGTGGAGCCGACTTCGCGGCGGTGCGGGACGCGCTGCGTGGCGGTGCCTGGGGCTGGCTCGTTCCGCTGTTCGTCGTCAGCGTGGCCTCCGTAGCGATCCGTGCGTGGCGCTGGCGCTTGCTTCTGAACGCCCTCCCCGGGAAGGACACGCCAACCCGCCCCCCGGTGACCTTCGAAGTCACGTTCGTCTCCGTCACCATCGGCTACCTGGTCAACTACGCCGCGCCCCGCCTGGGCGAGTTCGCCCGCGCCGCCAACGTGAGCACCCGGAGCGACCGCACGTTCCCAGCTGTGTTCGGCACCGTCGTGGCTGAGCGCGTGCTGGATGTTCTGACGCTCGGGCTGGCGCTGCTTCTCGTCGCGGTGCTGTACGGCAGCCGACTCGATGGCATCTGGGCCGCCTTCGGCGAGGGCATCGCCAGCGCGCTGGCGTCGATACCGGAGCTGTCGCCGGGTGTGATTCTCGGACTTGTGCTTGGCGGGATTGCAGTACTCGCCCTGGTGTGGGCCGCCGTACGCCGTGCCCAATCAGGACTGGGAGGGCGTCTCCTCGGGCTGGCGGACCAGTTCCGGCAGGGCATCGTGGCGCTGCTTCGGTGCCGGCAGCGCGTGGCATTGGCGCTGTCTACCCTGCTCATGTGGGGATGCTACGTCCTCATGGCCGACATCCCGCTCCGGCTCCTCGGCCTCTCCGCGACGTACGGCCTCAGCCTCCTCGACGCCTTCGCGCTGATGGCCGTCGGGGCCGTGGGCATGTCTCTCCCCTCTCCCGGAGGCGCGGGATCCTACCACTACGCGACCGTCCTTGCTCTGACGGTGCTCTTCGGGGTGGCTGCGTCCCCGGCTGCGGCCTACGCTGTCATCGGGCATGCGGCGCAACTGCTGTTCTACTGCGTGGCCGGTGTGGCCGCGCTTCTCTGGCAAGGCACCAGCTTGTCGGCCATCCGCACCTCGGCAGAGTCGGTTCAGGCCGCGGGCTCGGCGCCGACCAGCGCCCCGTGAGTCGCAAGCTCGATGCACGTCACGCGGCGGCGCTAGCGATTGGGCTCGGCGGGCTCTTGGTTGGTGCCTTCGTGCTGGCGAAGGACTTCCGAGCTGGCGAGACCCCGACAGCTCCACCCCTCGAGCTAGGAGAATCAGACCCAGCCCTGCTGGACACCGTCGCGTTTCGCGGGCGGCGCATCGAGGCCTCACTGAGTGGATGGGTGTCCGAGGTCGCTCCAGACGGTTCGGTCTGGCTGGGCTCCGACGCGCTGGCGTTCCCTGTGCGCCTACCGGATAGTGTAGAGGTGTCCGTCGAGGATCGGTGGCTCGTAACAGGTCGCCTGCGAGGGCGTGGTGGGCACCGTTGGATCCAGGCAAACACCTGGACGCATGTCGAAGGTGTGGCGGAGTAGCGCACAGTTCACTCCCTCTCCAGACCGTTCAGCCGGTTCTACAGACCGTTCAGCCACCTTCCGCTGGGAAGTAGACACATCTGCGGGTACCCTTCTTCCGGCGGCCGACATCCACCCCACCAGCTTTCTCTCCGATGGAACTCTTGACCGAAGCGAACCCACTCGACGGCCTCGTCCCCGAGGAGATTTATCAGCCGCATGTGCCAGCCAACCTGAACCTGAACCTGTTGTCGTTGCTGAGCCTGAACCTGTGGTTGAGCCGGAACCAGAG
>JBCBZH010000156.1:0-10074 GCA_039815415.1 Bacteroidota bacterium | reverse complement strand
GCCATCCTCAGCCTCTACGAGCGCGGTGACGTGCGTCCCCACGTGGACCGCGTGTTCTCCTTCGACGAGGCGGCGGCGGCGCACCAGTACATCGAGGAGAGGAAGAACATGGGGAAGGTGCTGCTGAGGCCGTGAGTAGTGGGCTCTGGGCTATGAGCCGTGGACCTCGAGCTGGCGTGTTGTTAAGGAGCTGTTCTCAATCGCCAACTCGTGCCTCCCAGATCAGGTCTTCTCTTCCAGCATGAGAGAGACAGGGCGAGGCGTAGCCAGGCTAAAGCGAAAGTATGACCTACGCCGCCAGCTCGAGGCCTCGAGCTGGCGGCACGGAGGAAACCCTGTGGCTAGAACTTGCCATTGGTGTTCTTCCACTCGGACTGCGGCGGAATCGGCTGGATCACGTCCCAGTGTTCCACGATCTGCCCGTCTGCAATGCGGAAGAGGTCGTAGTACGCGACGTGGTCGCCCATCCCGAAGCGGCCTTCGCTCATCGTCAGCACGAAGTTGCCCTGGCCGAGCACCTTGTGGACGCGGTCGTATTCCATCACGAGGCCGTTCTCCGCGAAGTACTCGAGCGCGGCACCGAGCCCATCCAGGCCGTCCGCGACGGCTGAGTTGTGTTGGTGGTAGTGCTCGGCGTTGACGTAGGTGGTCAGGTTGGTCATGTCGCCCGCGATGAGCACTTCATCCACGAAGGCCCGCACGACGGCCTTGTTGGCTTCGGTCTTGTCGAGATCCGTGACCTCGGTAGGGCCATCGAGCTGGGTGCGGCCGCTCGGGTTTGGCGGCGTGATGTCTGCCAGGTTGTCCCAGTGCTCCACGATCAGGCCGTCCTCGAACCGAAACACGTCGAACCCGACCTTGGGGCCGAAGAAGTCGTACTCGGTGTGCGTGACGACGTACTCGCCGTCTTCGAAGGCCCGGACGACGCGGGCCTTGAAACCCTCCTCGGGCGTGTTCTGCATCACGGCCCCGAACCCCGCCAGCCCGTCGCCGACAGCCAGATTGTGCTGGATGTAGTGGTTGGGGTTGATGTAGGCAACGGGAGCGGAGTCTCCGGTTTCGAGGCTTTCGAGGAGCGCGACGGCGCGGTCTTTCTGCGAGGGCATGAGAGGATCAGGTTGGGGGAATGAGGGCGCACAGCCCGAGGCGCACACCAGCGCGACGAGGGCGGTGCAGAAGCCGAGGAGCGTCTTCATGAGGAGGTGCGGTAGGTGAGCCCTCAGGCTAGGCTGCTTCGCCTCGCACGGGAAGGTGAGACCTGGACAATTGATGGTCAGATCGGGACACTGGGTTGGTCTTTGCCTTCTTCCGCGCCTTCCTTGGTAGAATATTTAGACGTTTCGTGCCATCCTCTCCTGTCTGGCAGGCGGAGCCGTTCGCCGCCAAACCCTAACCACACGCCCCGCCAGCCCGAACCCATCACGCATGAGTGACGCCATCCAGCGCCTCCCATATCAGCACTCGTCGGGGCAGGCGAGTCCCGTGGAGGTCACGCTCCTCTCGAACCTCCGCATCCGGGACCTGGACCACGTGCCCAATGATCCCCAGCGCCTGACGTTCCACCTACTCCAGTTCGTACTCGAGGGCGAGGGCGCGCACTGGATTGACTTCGAGCGTGTACCGCTCCGGTCGGGCGATGTGCTGCACATCCGTCCAGAGCAGGTCCACTCGTTCGACGCTGACGCCAGCCACGAGGCGCTGATGATCCTCTTCACCCCCGAGGTGTCGCAACTCGCCCTCGTTCCGTCCCGGTGGAACGCCACCCCCGCCTTTCATCCCGCGACGACGGACTTCGAGTTCCTCACCGACGTGCTGCGCCTCATCCAGCGTCTGGACGCAGAGCCGGGCGCCCTGCGGCCCGAGTCGATAGGCCCGAGGCTACTGGGGGCCGTTCTCGCCGGGCTGACGGACGCGGTGGCCGCCCAGCACGGCCCCATCGACCCGATCGCCCAGCGCTACGAGGCACTCGTGCAGGACTTCGAGGTCCACCTCGACGCGCACCACACCACCTCGCGGAGCCCGTCCTGGTACGCCGCCGCTCTCGGCACCACCTCCCGCACGCTCGCCCGTGCCTGCCGCCAGTCGCGCGGTCGCTCGCCTAAGCAGATCGTGGACGCCCGCGTGGTGCTGGAAGCCAAGCGCCGCCTCGCCACCACCGACGACACCGTTGAGTCCGTCAGCTACGCCCTTGGTTTCTCGGAGCCGACCAACTTTGTGAAGTACTTCAGGCGGATCGGGGGCACGACGCCAGAGGCCTTCCGGCGCTCTCAGCCAGGAGTCGCTTGAGCATCAAGTCGATCTCTTCAGGTGACAGCCTCCGAGCGGACACGACGTGCCGTGTCCCTACGCGCGGGGTTCTGTTCTCGATCTGGCGAGGGCGTGTCTCCACGCGCTGGCGTTTGTCGCCAGCTTGAGATCTCATTTGCCGTCATCCTGAGCGCTAGCGAAGGATCTGGTAACCGGCTGGCGCTGGCCCGCATGAGGCTGGGATGCCATCGTGCGAGGAGATCCGTCACGTTCGTTCAGGCTGACAGTGATGAGGCGTTGAGGCCTCGAGCTGACGCGTGTGGGCTATCTCCGTTGGAGGGTTACCGCAACCGGATTTCCGTTCGCGTCACTCCCCCAGATGCAAGCCAGGAGATCCCCATCAGGCAACGCACAGTCGAGATCATCCGGGGCGTAGACCCCGACGAGTTCTGGGCCGGCTGTTTGGATAGGGTTGGTACCCGTCAGGTAGATCCGGCTCTGTCCTGTAGGACCCGGCGATGTGATGGTTTGGCGGATGGTGCGGACCTCATCTGAACGCTCTGTATGGAAGTAGATGACGTCCATGACGCCACGGATGTCTCCATTGTCCTCAACAGTCATGTCGAGAGCAAACGTGTACACTTCGCTGAGAGAGCCACGGACAAGGGATACGTCGTCGCTTTGCCATTGGCCTGCCATCCCGCGTTCCGCTGAGGGAAGCACGCCACTGCAGGCGAAGAGGGCCAGCAGGCTTGTAAGAAGGAGGGATCGACGCATCCGCGCGTTGCTGTGGTGTTTGAGGGAGGCGCTGGGCCGATACGTCAGGCTACGCCAGCCCGTTTACTACCGCCGCCGCCAGCGCGTCGGGCGAGAGGCGCGGACGCACCAGCTCGAGCTGGTGATCTTCACGCACCAGCACCTCCGCAGGCAACGGTCTCAGGTTGTACGTGGAGGCCATCGCCACGCCGTAGGCGCCGGTGTCCAGGATCGCCAGCAGGTCGCCGCGCCGCAGCTCCTGCACCTCGCGCTGGCGCGCGAACAGGTCGCCGGACTCGCACACATTGCCGACCACATCGTAGGTGCGCAGTTCGCCGTCCGGGTTGGAGAGGTTCGTCAGCGCGTGGTAGGCGTCGTAGAGGGTGGGGCGGAGGAGCTGGTTGAAGCCGGAGTCGGTGCCCGCGAAGGTGCGGTCGGCGGTGGTCTTGAGGGTGTGGACCTGGGTGACCAGCACGCCGGACTCGGCCACGAGGTAGCGGCCGGGCTCGAACCAGATGGACACGTCGCTACGTCCGGCGTTCGCCAGCGCGTCGAGTGCTGGTTGCGCCACGCCAGAGCGGAGGCGTGCGGGGTCGAGTGCCGTGTCGTCGGGGTGGTAGGGGACACTCAGGCCGCCGCCGGCATTTACGAACTGGAGATCCGGGAACAGGGCCACCGTCTCGATCAGCGTCTCCACAGCAGGCCACAGCATCTCGGGCTCGCGGACGCCGCTGCCTGCGTGCTGGTGAATCCCGACGACCCGCAGGTTGTGGCGCGCAGACACCTCGGCCACCCGTTCGGCCTGATCCATCGGCACGCCGAACTTGGCTTCTTTGCCGCCGGTCACCACGTGCTTGTGGTGACCGGCACCCACACCCGTGTTGAACCGGACACACACGTCGGCGCCGGGGTGCCGCGAGCCGAACGTATCGATGCGCTCGATGTCGTCGATGTTGAGCAGAGCTCCCGAACTGGTGGCGATCTCCAGCTCGTCGTCGCTGGCGGAGGTGGTGGTGTAGAGGACGCGGCTCAGGTCTACGCCGAGGGCGCGGAGCAGCGCCAGCTCGCCCGGCGAGACGGCGTCGAATCCGAAGCCTTCCTCCGCAATGACGCGGAGCAGCGCGGGCGTTGCATTGGCCTTGAGCGCGTAGAGTAGGCGCGTGGGGAGGCCGTGGAGAGCCGTCTTGAGGTCCTGGCAGCGCTCGCGGACCGTCGCCTCGAAGTGGACATAGACCGGAGTTCCGAATCGTTCCGCAGCTTCTCGCAGAACGTCGGGCTGAGGGGGGCTCTTGAGCGACGTCAGAACCGCAGGGAGGGGATCCATCGCTATCCCGCCTCGACGGTCACAGCGGTTCCATCCGCCAACTCGAGCTGAATGGTGCGCTGGTCGTCGGCCATCGCGTAGGCAGCGATGGTGTCCGGGAAGACCTCGCGCGGCGTGTTCATGTAGAACAGCGCATCCGCCACCACGCCCCAGTCCTCCGGCGTCAGCGCGACGACGGCGACGGGGCCGTCATCGCCATCCTCAACGACGAAGGGGACGTATTGGACGATCTTGTTGAGGTGGTTGATTGCCTGCTTGACGTGGAGGCCGGGGTCCATCGAGCTGAGGAAGGAGTGTGGATAATCTGGCGTGAACGGCGCCGGGGGGTGCCCGTAAGCTAGCCGTGGGTAAAGAGTGAGGAGTGAAGGGTCAAGAGCCTTTTCCTCGTGTGGCCGCGTTTACACCCGAGCCCTCACTCATCTCTCATCACTCATCTCTCGCTACGATGCCTGCCGTCGCTGATCCTCCCGCTTCTACCACAACGAACGCCGAGCAGGCCTATCTGGACGTGGTCCGTCGTGTGTTGGACACTGGGGTGCGCAAGACCAACCGCACAGGCACCGACACACTCTCGTCGTTTGCAGAGTTCTACAGCGTCGATCTAGCGGAGGGCTATCCGCTGCTGACCACCAAAAAGGTCTACTTCAGCTCGATGCTGCGCGAGGTGTTGTGGTACCTCTCCGGGGCCGACCACATCCGCGAGCTGCGCCAGCACACCAAGATCTGGGACGCATGGGCCGATGAGAACGGCAACCTCCAGACGGCCTATGGTCGGTTCTGGCGTCGGTTTCCCGTTCCGGCCGAGGGCATCGCGCTGGGGGATGAGGTCTGGGCTGATGCCTCGCACCCGAACGTGACCCATGAAGCCGATGGCTCGCTCTCGTTCGACCAGATCGGCTACGTGGTGGACACCCTCCAGACGGCCCCCATGAGCCGCCGCCTTGTCGTCAGCGCGTGGCATCCGGCCAACGCCGCCGTGAGCCGCCTCCCACCCTGTCACTACACGTTCTGCTTCAACGTCACGCCCGTTGAGGATGGCCCGGACCGCCTCAACTGCCATCTGACGCAACGCTCGGCGGATCTCGCCCTCGGCGTCCCCTTCAACCTCGCCTGCTACGCGCTGCTGACCCAGGCCATCGCTCAGCGTGTGGGCATGGTGCCGGGGCAGTTCGCGCACACGCTCATTGACGCCCACATCTACGTCAATCACATCGACGGGCTGGAGGACCAACTCTCCCGCCAGCCCGACCCCGCGCCGCGTCTCACTATCGCCGACGGCCAGCCGACCGACCTTGACGCGCTGGCGTTCGAGGATGTCCGCCTGGAGGGCTACGATCCACAGCCTGCCATCCGATTCCCAGTCGCGGTGTGAGGGTGGGCAACGTCTCAGGGCCAACAGCTCGATAAGGCCCCCGACGGACCTTTATACGGGGCAATGGGGGCTCCTTCGCGCTCGACCATCGAGCTGGCGACACGTCCCTCTGAACGCTGACGTGAGTCAAGCGTCAAACACACTCGCCAGCTCGAGGCAACGTCTGCCGGGCTGGCGAAGCCGCTCAACGGCATCTTCCACTCAATCTCGAGCCGCCAGCTCGGTGAAGCCAACGTCCGAATCCCGTGCCTGAAGTCGTCGTTATAGCTGCCGTTGCCGAGTCAGACCGTCTGATCGGGGACGGCCTCGAGCTGCCGTGGCACATCCCTGCAGACCTCAAGCGCTTCAAGGCGCTCACCGTCGGGCATCCACTCATCATGGGGCGCAAGACGTTCGAGAGCTTGGTCCATCAGTTCGGCGGGCCGCTTCCGAACCGTGAGAACGTGGTCCTGACCCGCCAGCCCGACCGCGTGACGCATCCGGGCGCCCGTGTCTTTACATCTTTCCCTGAGGCGCTGGCGGCCTTCCCTGACGCGGAACGCGTCTTCATCGGCGGCGGGGCTGGGGTCTATGAAAGCGCTCTGACAGGCCAGGACGGCGTCGAGGCCGACCGCCTCGAGCTGACGCTTGTGGAGGGCGAGTTCAGCGGAGACACGTTCTTCCCGCCGTACAGGCATTTGCTGGACGCACAGGGCGGCCCGTTTCGCTGTGTTTCGGAGGAGGTGCATCCGTCGCGAGAGGGAGTGCCCGCCTTCCGGTTCATGACCTATGTGCGAGATAACAATCCGGCTTAACAGGTCGCTTGAGACTCCGATACTGAGAGGGTACACCTCTCTTCATGTCTCCGCTCTCACACCGGCTCCAGTCGCTTGTTCCTTTCTGGGGGGCAAGCGATGACACCACAGTCGCCATCCGGGCTCTCCGGCTGGGGTTGGTGTTCGTCAGCCTGTTTGTGCCGCTCTACGGGTGGGCGTACCACCTGACAGTGCCCGAGGCGTATGACCCCGTCTGGGCACGGGTTGTCCTGTCGGTCGCGGCTCTGATTCTGCTCATTGGGAGCTACGTGGTGTCCAGCATTCGCGACCAACCCCGCCCCTGGCTTGTCGGGCTGACGGTGGTGCTTCTGAGCTGGTATGGATACCTGACCTGGGCGAACGCGCTGGATCCGGGCTATGCAATGGGATACACGTTCCTCATTGTGTCCGTGGCGCTGGCGTACTCCATCGTGTGGAATCGCCCAGAGCCGTTCTCCATCATTCTGATGGTGGCGTTTGCCATTAGTGTGGTGGTGGCGCTGGCCGTCCGTGCCGAGGATGCCCACCTCAGCCGATGGCTGTTCTTGCTGTCGATTGCCTCTTGTGAGATTGCCGTGTTCTTCGCCTTCTCGGGGCGGTTGGTGATCGGGCGAGATCTTCGGCGGAGCCAGGCTCGGTTGTCGGCTGCAGAGCGTTTGGCAGGAACCGGAACGTGGTCCACGCATCTCCCCACAGGGCGCCGGACCTGGTCCAAAGGGCTCTACGAGATCTTGGGGGTGGATCCGGGCCAGGACGCACCGCCTTCACCTCGGGAGTTTGTGATTCCCGAGGACCAGGATCTGGTGGAGCGGTTGAACGAGAAGCTGTTCGAAGAGGGAACGACCGGTACGCAGCGGTTCCGTGTGATGCGGCCCGATGGAGAAGTCCGCTGGCTGCAGACGGCTGTTGAGCTGACGCGCGATGCCACGGGGCGCCCCCGGTCCCTACACGGGGTGTCTCAGGATGTGACTGAGCAGATGGCCCGCGAGGCCGAGCTGGCGAAAGCACGGGATGAGGCCGAAGCCGCTGCAGCAGCGCAGTCCTCATTCCTTGCCAACATGAGCCACGAGATCCGTACGCCCCTTACGGCCATCATCGGGTTCGCTCAGATGCTTCGGATGGAGGCGGGGCCGGAGCTTCAGGATCTCGCAGAGCCCATCCAGACGGGGGGCGAGCGGTTGCTCAACACGCTCAACTCGGTTCTGGACCTCGCGAAGATGGACTCTGGAGAGACCCATCTCACGCTGGCACCAACCGACGTGGTCACGGCGATCGCCGGGCTGGCTGGGCCCTACCAGAAAGAGGCGGAGGAGAAGGGCCTGGTGTTCAGCGCCGACCTGCCATCGGAGCTTCTGCTTGCGCTTGCCGATCCGGAGGCCCTGAAGCGAGTGGTGGAGAACCTTCTGTCCAATGCCGTGACATACACGGTCAGCGGTTACGTTCAGATCGCTGTCCGCCGGACGGCCACCCACGCTGAGATCGGTGTGTTCGACAGTGGAATCGGCATGGACGTGTCGTTCGTGGAGCAGCAGCTGTTCCAGCCCTTCCAGCAAGCCTCCGAAGGCTGGGACCGGACCTACGAAGGCACCGGCCTCGGCCTCACCATCTCGCACCGCCTGGTGGAGGCCATGAACGGATCGATTCAGGTTGAGAGCGAGAAGGGGGCGGGCTCCCGGTTCGTTGTCGCCCTTCCGTTGGCCGCCACAGGCGACGGGATGGCACTGCCTGCCGACGAGATTAGCGTGCTCGAACCAGCCGTCGGGTGAGCACCGCCTCTCCGGCCACCACACGGACGGAGTAGACCCCCGGTGCAAGAAAGTGCCCCTCCAACGCCAGCTCGAGGGGGCCTGCTGGAGCCAGGCCGTTGTACAGAACGCTGACGGTGCGGCCTCTGGCATCGAGGAGGTCTGCGTGTACGGGCGTGGGGGCAGAGACATCGAGCACGAGCCGTGTGGCTGCGCGGAAGGGGTTGGGGCCGTGTTGCTGAATCGCCAGCTCGTTGGGCGCTCCAGCCTCGGCATCGATGATGGTACCTGGGAAGAACGCTCGCCGGACGAGCGTAGAGTCCAGCACGAAGGGGTTCTCGCGGTTCGTGCCGCCCTGCGAGCTGGCGATGGCTACGGTGCGGTCGAATTCCGCCGCGTCCACCCGGTCCGCGTTGTGCCACTCGTAGAGCGGGCGCTCCTGGGAGGCGAACCAGCTCAGGTCTGCTTCGCTCGGGTACATGGTGGCCACGTAGAACATGGCCCGCGCCACATCGCCCTTCACCGACTCGCGGGGTTCGAAGGCCACGCCGGTGCGGAGTTCGGAGTAGGCATCGCGGTCGGAGGTGGGTGCCGTCCCCGTCTCAACACCGTCGGCGTACCATCTCGTCGTCAGCGCGTCGTCGATGTCCGCGAAGGGGAGACTGCCTCGGTCCGAGTTTACGTCCACGCGTGAGGGGAAGAGGTGGTGGAGGTCTCGCTCTGACGTGGCCGAGCTGGAGCCGTTGAGCCGGGAGCGGGGCCAGACGTGCTCCTGATTCAGCCCGTTGCCCGCTCCATTGTTGAACACCTCCTGGTTGGCATTGCCCGGCGGATCGTTCTGGAAGGCGACGAACCATCCCGTGTAGACATCTTGGACCCCGATTCCACCGCCCTCATCGACCGTCCAGATGGGGTACATCATCAGGTCCTTGCCCGCACTGGACGACGGAAGCTGGCCGGACGTCGGCTTGTATGCAGCGCGCAGACTGGCCTGGAGGGTCTCGCCCGTCTCGCCGGGGAACAACACCTGCTGGGTTTGTGAGGCGGAGGCACTCGAAAGGCTCGCCAGGGCGAAGAGGAGACCGAAGAGTCGGGGCATGGGCCATGAGAGGTGGGACAGGCAGGATAGGCCAACCGCAAGAGCCGAGGGCCAAGGAGATGTGCAGATGCGTCCACGAGAGCCGTTGCTGAACCGTGCCCGTCGAGCTGGCGTCTCCGGCTCCCACTCTTCCCAGACCGAGATGCTCGACCTCTTCTGCTTCGACCTCGACGGCACCCTCGTGCAGAGCGAGCGCCTGAAGGCTCGGTCCTACGCTCGGGCGGCGCATGCGCTGCGTGACGACGTGCACCCAGAAGCGGTCGAAGAGGCCTTCGGCGATGTGGTGGGACTCTCGAGGGAGGATGTGGCGCAGACGCTGCTCGACCGGTTCGATCTGGCGGAGGCCGCCCGCCAGATCGATGCCGACGTGGAGCCCTGGGAAGCCTATGTGGCAGTTCGCCTGGAGATCTATGAGACAATGACCCGCGATCCGGCCGTCATTCAGAGCGAGGCGTGTCCGTATGCGGGGGCGGTGGCGCGGCGAGCCCGGGGCCTCGCCCAGCATGTCGCCCTCGTGACCACCAGCGACCGCGAGGCGACCGATGCGGTGCTTCATGCCCTGGATCTGGCACCCTGCTTCGACCTCATCCACCGAGTACTAGAACGGCGATCGCCACTACTCCCAATCGCCGCCGGAGAACTTGGCCGAGTAAGCGCTGATATTGTCGGGTCAAGCCTTTGAGCCGCAGGTCAAACTGTTTCACCAGGGGCAGGGTTTGGACGCCACTGGCACCGGG
>JBCBZH010000375.1:0-2948 GCA_039815415.1 Bacteroidota bacterium | reverse complement strand
CTACCGTCGGTTGTCGAAGGACCATGAGCGGCTGTGCCGGACGAGTGAGGCGATGGTTCTGCTGGCGATGTCGCGGCTGATGCTCAACCGCATTCGGTGATCCCAAACAGCCTCTCAGAGCATCAGACGGCACCTTGAACTGGACCTTCCAGGAGGACGGGACGGCTCTCCACTACCAGCAGTTCGATGCTCTCGGGCCAGATGCGCTCACCGAAGACCTCTCATGGACCCTCGACGGAACGACGATTCGTCTCACCAACACCGCGACCGGTGACGACCGGCACACCTTCGAGATCGTCGAGCAGGCGGACTCAACGATGACCCTGCACAACGCGGATCGCAGTGAGTACATGGTGCTCACGCGCGGATAGCGCTATCGCGCTGGCTGCGGCCCCCAGAGCTGAATCCCGTCAGCATCGAAGCCGCGACGGGACCAGATGAGCGAGTCGCCGATCACCACCTCCAGGGTCTCATATGCGGTGTCGACTCTCGAGCTGGTGCAGTCCGTGCCTTCGGTCTGGCCGAGATAGTCGCCAGGGCCGGTCCGCTCGAACAGGATGGCGCAGCCCTCCGCCAGCTCGAGCTGGTCAGGCGTGAGGTCAGCGAAGGAATCGGGGTCGGAGGGCTGCACGCCCGAGGGCATCCGATAGAGCGTCATCGGGTAGGCGGGCCTCCCGAACTCGATCTCTGCGATCGCTGTCCAGTCGCCACCGTCCTGGAGGATGTACCACAGCCCATCGTCGGCCCAGATGCCGTTGACGCGAAGCTCGATCGGCTGCTCGGCGGCGTCGACGGCTGTGTCGGCGAGGCGCACCAGCGCGTTGGCGATCTGGTTGGGGCCGGGATCAACGTGGTCCTCGCGCGGGCCGTCATTGTATCCGTTTCCAGGCTGGCAGGCCGCCAGCCCGATGGCGCCACTGAGAAGAAGAAGCCTCATCCGATTACCTCGAAACACGTCGGAGCACCGCGCGCTGGCGATTCGGGGTGGCGAAGACCGTCACCGGGTTCTCCGAGGTCTCTGCGACGATCCCATCGGCCTCAACGGGTCCGCTGAGAATCTCGAACACGATCCGGTCAGGCTCGAAACGGGTCACGCTCATCAGAAGCGTCGAGCCCACCGAGAACCGGCTCACGAGAACGCGTCCGGTCAGATCTGCGCGCAGCACGAGGCCGTCGCCCTCATCGATGGCCCAGTGGCCTGCGGCGGGGTCGATGGGGAGAAGCGCGTACTCGCGGTCGGGTTGGCCTGCGTAGGCCATCGTCCAGTCGCGGCGCCCGGAAGCGTCGGCAGGGCCAATGGTGAGGCCCATCCCGATGCGCTGGCGCACGGAGTCCGCGGCCCAGATCTCCAGCTCGCCCTCCCAGTGGCCTTCCCAGGCTTCAGGGAACACGCCCGCCTCGAGCTGGCGTGGGGGAGCTGCACATCCAGCAAGGCTCGCCAGCCCGATGAGGCCTGCGAGTAGGAGAGGCGTCAGCTTCATGGGGAGGCCTCGAGACTACATCTCCACGGCGGGCGGCGTCCAGCGCAGCACCGTCAGCTTGCCCTGCTGATCGCTGGCATAAACGTAGCCGCTCGGCGAAGGCAGCGTCGCGCCCCAGTTGCCGTCCATCTGGACGTTGTCGTGACGCTGATAGGTGTCGTGGCGGGCCACCTCCACGGGGTTGGTCGGGTCCGAGATGTCAAGCACGTAGAGGCCAGCGGTATAGTGCGAGATGAAGGCGTAGTCGCCTTCGATGTGGACGTTGTGGGCGATCTGGTTTGCGCCGAGCCATTCGCCCAGCAGTACGGGGTTCTCGAGGTCCTCGATGTTCCACACCTTGATGGTCTTGTCGAGCGTCTCCTCGGTGGTGAGCATGTGGCGCCCGTCGTCCGTCGGCCAGACGTTGTGGACGTAGCCCGCGTCTGGGATGGCGACCTGCCCAATCTGCTCTGGGGAGCCGGGGGCGGTGGTGTCCCAGATGGAGATGTAGGGGGAGCGGCCCTCCGCGATGTAGACGCGGCCGTCGTGAGCGTACACGTCGTGCGAGTCCTCGACCTCAATCGAACCCACGACGGCCGGTGCGACCGGGTCGGTGAGCGAGAGGATGTAGATGACGCTGCCGTTCGAGTTGAGCACGTAGGCGTGGCCCCGTGCCTCATCGATGTTGAGGTTGTGAGAGGACACAAAGGCATCCTCCGGGCCACGAACGACGGCCACTTCCTCGGCGCTCTCCGGGAGGTTCGAGAGGTCGATGATCTGGAGGCCTTCGTTCGGCCCGTACGCCTCGGTGGTCACATAGGCGTAGTGGTCGTACGTCTTGATGTCCCGCCAGTACGAGCGGGCACGCTCGGTGGGGCCAGCAACCCGCGCCACGACTTCCAGCGACGGCACGGCGACAATCGAGACGCCGTTGATCTCGCCCATGATGGCATACTCGGAGCCATCCGGGGCGACGTAGCCCCACACGTCCGTGCCACCGGTTTCCAGCGTGTCTGTGTCGATGGCAGGCATCGCCACCTCGCCGATGAGGTCGAGCGTCTGGGCGTGAGCGAAGGGCGCAATGAACAGCGCGGCGAGAAGGAGGCGTCGCATGGGGACAGGCGGCAGAGGAAACAGGCAGCGTCGCGGACAGAATACGCGCGGGGCCTTCCATCGCCAGCCCGTCGGGCTGGCGAGACCCATCACAGCACCATCGGGACACAGTGCTGCGGTGCCCCGACGCAGGTCTCACGCGGCCACGGTCGGAACCGAGCTGGCGATCCCGCACCGTCGCCAGCTCGAGGGCGTATCGGGCTGGCGGCTACATCTCCACGGCGGGCGGCGTCCAGCGCAGCACCGTCAGCTTGCCCTGCATGTCACTTCCGTAGACATAGCCGCTGGGCGAGGGGAGCGTGGCACCCCAGTTGCCGTCCATCTTTCGGCCATCGTGGCGCTCGAAGGTGTCGTGGCGGGCCACCTCCACGGGGT
>JBCBZH010000390.1:0-2632 GCA_039815415.1 Bacteroidota bacterium | reverse complement strand
GTGCTCAGCCGCACGGTCGGGCTTGACGCGCCACGCATTCCTCTTTCATAGACGAGTACACTTTTGATGTTGAGAGCCTCGAATAACTCCGCACAGCGTTTCTCCTCTCTTGATTCTAGTTCGTGATTGAACTCTGGTCGCACCCACCCTGGCGACATGTAGAGGTGTTGGCAGAACGGAGCAAGCGTGACCAGTTCCTCAAACTCACTACGGTTGGATTCTAGACTCTGGATCAGTTCATCGTCATAGTCACCCGAGCAGCCATAGCAGAAAGAAGCCAGGGCGTACAGGACACCTATGCGGGATAGCCAGCGGAATCTTCCATGACCTGTGCAGTTTCCAGCCTCCCACCTTCTGGCCCTCTCACCGTGGGCCGTCATCCCGGACTTGATCCGGGATCCACGGACGAGCGTGAACGCTGAAACGTGGATTCCCGCCTTCGCGGGAATGACGGCATTGGGGAGTGCTTGGGGCAATTCTAGATCGACGTGCGTAAGTCTTGTGGCTCCCTCGTTCATCGCAGCGGGCCCAGATCGTGTGTCGCGCTCACCAACTCGAGCCGGTGACTACAGGCCGAGCTGGCGCTTGAAGAAGCTGTACGCCTCGTTGATCGCCTTCGTCTCCTCCTCCGCCAGCCGCTGCAGCTTCTCACCGAGCCCCGAGCAACGGTCCGGGTGGTAAGCCGCCACGAGGCGGCGGTAGTTGCGCCGCAGCATCTCCGGCGTGACCTCGCCCACCAGCTCGAGGGTCTCCCGGTGCCGGTCTTCGGCGGACACCGTTCGTGGCGTACTCGGGCGGTCGGCGCGGTGGCTCGAGCTGGCGGAAGGGCCGGACGTGGGGCGGTAGCCCTGAGCCTCGCGAGCCCGCTCGCGCCGACTTCGCTCGCGCCGGATGCGCTCCCGCATCTCCCGCGCGCGCTGCTCCTTGGACATGTAGGCGCCTCGGATCCGCTCGTTCTGGTCGCGGTGCTGTGCGCGGGTCTCGCTGGCCGACATCGCGCCCCGGACGTGCCGGAGATCGGCCAACCACCCCAGAACGGCTGACAGCACCAGGGCCATCACCAGAAGCGACGCGAAGAAGGCGACCGTGTTCATGCGCGCTCCGCAGGTTCCAGAGCGTCAGTCTCCGGGAGCGCAGGCGCTTCATCCGGGACCACCCGCTCCGCCTCCACAGCCTGAGGCTCGAAGCAGCGTCGGCAGCGAGGCTCGTAGGCCTCTTTCTCACCCACCAGCACGCGCGCAGCTTCGCCCACAATGCGCTGCGAGTGGTTGGCTGGGGCGCCGCACCGCACGCACACGGCGTGCAGCTTCGTCACGTGCTCCGCCACAGCCATCAGGGCTGGCACCGGCTCGAAGGGCCGGCCGAGGTAGTCCTGGTCCAGGCCGGCGCAGATCACGCGGCGGCCGTCTCGCGCGAGAGTCTCGACCACGTTCACCAGCTCGAGACCAAAGAACTGCGCCTCATCGACGCCCACCACGTTGGCATCCCCCACGAGCAGCAGGATCTGATCTGCAGCGTGAACCACCTCGCTGGGCATCGCCGTGGCATCGTGCGACACAACGGCGTCCTCGGCGTAGCGCGTGTCCATCGCAGGCTTGAAGAGCGCTACAGACTGCCGGGCGATCCGAGCCCGCTTGAGACGCCGAATCAGCTCTTCAGTCTTCCCCGAAAACATGCTTCCGCAGACGACCTCCACCCAGCCTCGGCGGCGGCCCTGCTCATCACGCGTGTAAATATGCGGTTCCATACTGAAACGTACTGCGCGCAGCGGACGCGCGCTAGGCAAGGACGGAGAACGAGTCGGGCGGATGCGTCCGGACCTGAGACACAGAACGAGCGAATAGGATGCTCTAGATCGCCTCGACTTGTAAGATCGGGATCCAGCCGTCCAGGTCGTCCACCGTCACGGCCTGCCAGGCGCCCTGGGTCTCGCCGAGCTGGAGGGCTGTGCCTGCAGGGAGCCGTGCCGCTTCGGTGGCCGTCGGGCTGGGGGCTGTTCGGAGCACTCCGGTGTCCAGTACCACGCCGCGCGCCATGGACGCCTCCATCAGGCCGAACGTTGCCAGCCCGAGGGCGAGGCTGAAGCCCAGCGCGCTGGCGAGGACTCCAAGTGCGAGAGGCCGAGTGCGGCGGCGCCACCAGAGGGCGCCGAGGCTGAGCACGAGCCCGTACATCGCCAGCGCCAACACCACGGCTCCGAAGGGTCCGATCCTACTGAGAGCACCCTGGACGATGCGGTCGATAGCCGACGGCGGAGCGTCGCCCGACTGTGCGCGTACGTCCGCCAGAGCAGAGGAAATGGTCGTGTTGCGCGGATCGAGCCGTGCCGCACGTTCGAGGGCGAGCCGAGCGGTGCCGAGGTTCCCGCGCTGGAGAGCGATGAGGCCTCGGTTGTAGCTGAGAGCCGCCGAGGTCCACTCGGTCGCTGCTGCGCCGTTCCAGGCCGCCAGCGCGCCCGTCGTGTCGCCTTCGGCCACCAGCTCGAGGCCGAGCTGGAACAAGCGCTCGGCCTCCGGGCGGTCCTCGGCGCGGGGCGGCCCGAGAAGCAGCAGGGCGAGGAGAACGATCATGATGTGGCCTCCCGACGTGCAAAGAGCCGCGGGCGCCGTGTTCGATGCGGTGTGTCATCGAG
>JBCBZH010000221.1:0-7608 GCA_039815415.1 Bacteroidota bacterium | reverse complement strand
GCGTTTGACTTTCACGCAGGTCAAGTCCGTCAGGCCCCGGCTCTCATTCAACGGATCGGCATGGAGTGGGCATTCCGGTTGGCAATGGAGCCCCGCCGACTCTGGCGACGCTACACGCGCGTAGTGCCTCGGTTCATCATTGGGTATGGCCGCCAGATGATGCGGTCTGAACACGCATGACGGCTTCACCTCGGGTTTCCATTGGGCTCCCGGTCTACAACGGTGAGCGATACCTCGAGACGACGCTGAAGGACCTGCTCGGTCAGACCTTCGGGGACTTCGAGCTGGTGGTCTGTGACAACGCATCTACGGATGCAACTACAGATATCCTTGAAAGGGCGGCTCGCCAGGACAGTCGTCTTCGTGTCATCAGAAACGATTCGAATCTAGGGGCGCTCCGAAATGCAAACAAGGCCTTTGGCGAATCACGAGGAGACCTGTATGCACTCGCGGCTTATGACGACCGCCATGCGCCAGACTTTCTCGAACGGCTGGTTGCCGCCCTGGATCAAGCACCGGAGGCCGGATTTGCTTATGGGCGCTGCACGTTGATCGACGAAGAGGACCGGCCGCTTGCCTTCGATCCCTCGAGACGGGTCTACGTCGACGGTCAAGGGCAGGTATTTGACTATGACGCCAAGCTTGAGCGCGAGCTTCCGTCGGATCCCGTCGGGCGGTACCGAGCTGTTCTCCGGTCGAATGACGTAAACGCACCGATACATGGCCTCTTTCGTCGGAGTCTACTCGACCGCGTGGGTCCGCACCGACTGCACGGCTCAGACCGCTTGATTGTGGCGCATGCTGCATTGCTACAGCCCGCTGCGTTTGTGCCAGCTCCGCTCTTCGGGTTCCGGATCCACGGCGGGAGCACGTATCACCTGACCCGTGCCGAGTGGTGGAGCCGAGAAGCTGGACGTGAGGACGCCAGCTCGCCGTTGGATAGCGCCCGAACCCTTCGGGCGTATCTCCGTGCTGTGGTTTCTACGCCGCTTCGTGCCCGTGAGCGGGGAGCGGCGATTGCTGAGACGTTTCGGTATGCGGTGCGGCCCGACGTGCTGCGTCGTCTTTTTCGACCTGGCCCCGATCACTACTTCGGATGGACGGGTCGTAGTGTGGAGCAGGAGGTGATGTCGATACAAGAAGAGGACTCCAGGCCTGTCGATTATGAGGAGGCAGATTGGGGGTGGATGGGTGCATGATTTTCCCGCCTGGGATGGAGAGGTGTCGCTGAATGGCATGAGTGAGGGCAATGGGTTACCTTTTATGTAGACCCCACCAACCCTCATGCCTTACACATGGCTAAATCACGTTCCGGCAAGTCCGGTCGAACCTTCTCGTTTGAGACCATTTCCAAGAGCGAAGCCTCTGATCGCCGCAGCCGACGCGGCACGCGACGGAGCAAGTACTCAGTGGTCGGCGAGCAGTTTGAGAACCTGAAGAAAGACAAGGTCCTCGTATTCGAGGCGTCCAAGAACGAGGTCCAGGGCGTGCGCAATTACATGCGCCGCAACTTCGACGGACAGTACAAGGTCAACAGCCGTCGCACTGACGACGAGCACTTCGAGGTCCACATCTCGAAGGTCTAGACTCTACGAGTTGATCTGGCGAGGTCGTCTGGGCACTAGCTCAGGCGGCCTCGCTGCATAGAGCGGGTTCTGCGTCCGTTCAGGGGCGATCCAGAACGGAACAGCGTTGGCAGCGAGCACGCGAAGTCCCTCCACACGTTATGCGCGTTCTCCTTACAGGCCACGATGGGTACATCGGTACTGTCCTGGCTCCCATTCTACAGGCTGCCGGCCACGAGGTGCTCGGCATGGACACGGGGTGGTTTTCCGCCTGCGTCTTCGGGGCACCCGTCGGATCACCGCCAGCTCGCCAGCTCGACGTTCGCGACGTGAATGCGGATGTGCTTCAAGGCGTTGACGCCGTCGTGCATCTGGCCAACCTCTCCAACGACCCGCTGGGCAACTTGGACCCTGGGCTTACCGCATCCATCAACGCAGCTGCGAGCATCCGCCTGGGCGAGCTGGCGAAGGATGCAGGCGTCGCCCGGTTTGTGTTTGCATCGTCGTGTAGCCTGTATGGCGCGGCTGGACAGGATGCCGTGACGGAGGAAGCGGAGTTCAATCCTGTGACGGCCTATGGAGTTGCGAAGGTGGATGCTGAGCGGGGACTCCGCGAGCTGGCGACGGATGCGTTCTCGCCGGTTTTTCTGCGCAATGCGACCGTGTACGGCGCCAGCCCGAGGCTCCGATTCGATCTCGTCGTCAACAACTTGACAGCATGGGCCGTTGCGACGAAGCAGATCCGAATGAAGAGCGATGGGTCACCGTGGCGGCCTCTCGTGCACGTCGAGGATGTGTCGCATGCAGTTCGTGCTGTTCTGGAAGCGCCTCGCGCAGCGATTCACAACGAGGCGTTCAATGTGGGGCGCAACCAGGAGAACTACCAGATCCGTGAGGTGGCGACGCTGGTCGGTGAGGAGGTCCAAGGCTGCAGCGTGACGTTCGCAGACGGTGCCAGCCCGGACACTCGCTCCTATCGCGTGTCGTTCGACAAAATCGCTCGCGTGCTTCCCGATTGGCACCCGCGCTGGACAGTGCGAGTCGGCATCCGGCAGGTGCGTGATGCCATCCAAGGGCTCGATCTCCAGCCATCCGAGTTCGAAGGGCCACGGTATTCCCGGATCGCACATCTGCAAGCGCATCTCGATGCCGGGCGTCTTGGAACAGATCTTCGCTGGATCGCTGACCTACCGACCGTTTCGGCATGATGAACCAGACTCCAGCTGCCGCCGCAGTACCCACCCTGAGGTCCCTCTCGCACGGCTTCTGCTGTCGGGCTTGCGGGACCCCGTTGCATCACACGTTCGTGGACCTGGGCACAAGTCCCCCGTGCCAGAACGTGGTGCAGCCGGGCGATATGGGGAAGGGGGAGACCTTCTATCCGCTGCACGCGTTTGTCTGTCACGAATGCTCCCTCGTCCAGATCGATGAGGTGGTCCCCCCGGACGAGATCTTCGCGGGCGAGTACGCCTACTTCTCGTCGTACTCGGACTCGTGGGTTGAGCACGCGAGGCGGTATACCGAGGCGATGACGAAGCGCTTTGGCCTTGGGGAGACCTCGATGGTTGTCGAAATCGCATCCAATGACGGCTACCTGCTTCAGCACTTCGTGGAGGCGGGGATCCCGTGCTTGGGCGTAGAACCAGCCGCGAATGTGGCCCGGGCTGCACAGGAGAAAGGCGTCACGTCTCGTGTGGCGTTTTTCGGAGAGGAGGAGGCCACGGCAATGGTCTCCGAAGGCCTCCGCGCCGACCTGCTGCTGGGAAACAACGTGCTGGCGCACACGCCGCATCTCAACTCGTTCATCGCCGGGCTCCGCATTCTGCTGGCGGACACAGGGGTCATCACCATCGAGTTCCCGCACCTTCTGCAGCTCGTTGATGGCAATCAGTTCGATACCATCTACCACGAGCACTACAGCTACCTCTCCTTCACGGCCGTGAAACGAGCGTTCGCGCGCCACGGGCTGGTGCTGTTCGACGTGGAGGAGCTAGGAACGCATGGTGGTTCCTTGCGCATCTACGCGCGGCACGAGGCGGACACCTCGAAGCCCGTCACCGAGCGTGCAGAGGACCTCCTCGAGAGAGAGGCCGCATGGGGCGTGGACGAGCTGGCGACGTATGACGCGTTCGCCGAGCGCGTTCGCGAGACCAAGCGGGCACTCCTGGAGTTCTTAATTGAGGCCGCACGCGAGGGCAAGACGGTGGCCGGATACGGCGCCCCTGGCAAGGGAAACACGCTGCTCAATTACTGCGGCATTCGAACCGACCTGCTGGCGTTCACCGTAGACCGCAATCCGTACAAGCAGGGCACCTTCACACCGGGCGCCCGCATTCCGGTCTACGACCCATCGCACGTGCTCGATGCCCGTCCCGACTATCTCCTGATTCTGCCGTGGAACCTGCGCGATGAGATCGCCGAGCAGATGAGCGGGATCCGGGAGTGGGGCGGGCAGTTCGTCGTCCCGATTCCCCAGATCGAGGTGTTCTAGAGGAGTAGGGCGCTTTGGGCAGTCGAGCTGGTGAATGCCCCTGTCCTGTGTTCCATTTGGAACGGCACAGGTGATGCTCGTGTGAGATCTTCTACGCAGAACTCGCCCCGAACCCGTGCCCCGCCAGCTCGTTGCTTTGCTCGCCTGCGTGATCGCCACGTCGGCATGTGCTCAGGTCGGTCCCCTCGAAGCAGATGGCGATGCAGTCCGCCATGCCATGGTCGGCGATGCGTTGCTGACGGAAGGTGCGTATCACGCGCTGTCAGAACTGTCAGATCGTTTCGGGCCGCGCATGGTAGGCACGCCGGGGCACGCACAATCGTTGGACTGGCTCGAACGTGAGCTGATGGACCTCGGCATCCAGACACGGCGAGAGGTGTTCTCGTTTCCGGGGTGGCGCCGGGGTGAGGCCGAGGTAAGAGTCACCGAGCCGTTTGATCGCCCGTTGCGCGCGATTGCTCTGGGGTACAGTGTGGCGACCGAGCCGATGGACGCCGAGCTGGCGCTCTACGTACGGGGAAACGCCTCGCCTGAGGTACTCGCCAGCTATCGAGGACGAGTGCTTCTGGTCCCGTCGAACGTTCGTCTGAGAGGTGGGGAGCAGCGCCAGCTCGTGGAGAACGCTGGGGTGCGAGGATTCCTGGCCGTCAATCGAGTGGGGGGAGGGCAGCTCCTTGCACGGACAGCCAATCTGACGGGCGAGGCGTCTCCAGCGCCCATGCTGGCACTCACCCAGGAGGAAGGACGGTGGCTCCAACGCCAGCTTGAAGACGGCGTGACCATCCGTGTTCAACTTGAAGTAACCTCCGAAACGGTCACCATGACAGGCGAGAATCTCGTGGCGACTCTGCCAGGAACCTCAGGGGAGACAATCGTGGTGGGGGGGCACTTCGACTCGTGGGATCTGGGGCAAGGTGCGATGGACAATGGGCTGGGGGTGGTCCAGCTTCTGGAAGCTGCGCGATTGCTGAACCAGCACAGCCCAGGCCTCACTCACACGGTTGAGTTTGTCTGGTTCGACGCGGAGGAGATAGGCCTGTGGGGATCTCGCGCGTATGCCGAACGCCATGCGCCACGGGACGCGGCCACAGATATTCGGGCCATGCTCAACCTCGATATGGTGGGCACGCCCATTGGTGTCAACGCGATGGGCTTCGACGCGCTGCTGCCCGTTCTCACGGAGGCCTCGGAGGCTCTTGGGTCCTGGCAGTTCAGCCAACCGGTTGCCAACAAGACGTGGATCGGAAGCGACCACCATCCGTTTATCGAGCGCGGTGTTCCATCCATCACATTCAACGCGCCGATCGACCCGGAAGCCGTGCGGTACTACCACGATCTGGGGGACACCATCGATAAGGTGGACCGAACCGAGCTGGCGAGGGCGTCTGCCATCGTGGCTCTGGTTACGCGGCACCTCGCCCTTGACACGCGTGTGCTGGATCGGCTCTCTCCATCTGAGACGATGGCGCTGTTCCAGACCGCTGGGGTGGAGGCCAGCCTGCGGGGCATCGGGTGGTGGCCGGCCAGCCCCATGTGGCCCGGCGCGCGACCGTCTGAATAGCGACTGCCATTCTGCGCTGTGATCTTCGATCCAACCCCGATTCCCGGATGCGTGGTGGTCCGCCCTCAACGACACGCCGATGAACGGGGGCACTTTGCGAGGACGTGGGATCGCGACGTGTTTGCTCAACAGGGACTGGTGGGCCACCTCGCGCAGTGCTCAACCTCTTTCTCGCGCCGGAAAGGCACGCTTCGAGGCATGCACTACCAGGCCGCGCCCCACGAGGAGGCCAAGCTGGTCCGCTGCACGCGTGGCGCCATCTGGGATGTCTGCCTCGACCTCCGTCCAGAGTCGCCGACTTATCGACGCTGGCACGCCGAGACGCTCACCGAGGACAACGGGCTGGCGCTGTATGTGCCGGAGGGCTGTGCACATGGCCATCTGACGCTTGAGCCGGAGACCGAGGTGTTCTACATGATCTCGGCGCCCTACGTGGCCGATGCCGGACGCGGCGTGCGGTGGGACGACCCAGCCTTTGGAATCGAGTGGCCGTTCGAACCGGTCGTCCTCAACGAGCGGGATGCTGGGTATCCGAGCCTGGACGAGCTGGCGTAGGCGCTGCCAGCAGATCGCTACGCAATCCGTAGCACCTCATGCATCACGGCGATGAAGTGGCAGACGCTCCCGCCCAGCACGAAGAGGTGCCAGATGGCGTGCGTGTATGGGATCCGCTTGGACATGTAGAAGATCGTGCCCAGGGTGTAGGAGAGGCCTCCGGCGACGAGCCACGCGATGGAGGTCGGCGGCAACGACGCCAACATCGGGCGGATCGCGATCAACACCAGCCAGCCCATCGCGATGTAGACGAGCGTGGTGACGAGCTTGAAGCGCCCGGTGAAGAAGAGCTTGAACACGACGCCCGCCAGCGCGAGGCCCCAGATGACGCCGAACAACGACCACCCCCAGCTTCCTCGCAGTGGAACGAGGAGGAAGGGCGTATACGTCCCGGCAATCAGGATGTAAATGGCGCAGTGGTCGAACACTCGGAGCTTCGCCTTGGCTCGGTCCCACGGAATGGCGTGGTACAGCGTGGAGGCCGTGTAGAGCAAGACCAGCGACGCGACAAAGATGGAGGCACCAACGATGGCCCAGGCATCCCCCGCGAGCGCCGCGAAGGTGATCAGGACCGCTCCCGCACCGACACTCGCCAGCGCGCCCACACCATGCGACACCGCGCTGGCGATTTCTTCGCTGAGCGAAAGGCGGCTGTGCGACAGGGAATGGCTCATGCGTCCGGAGGCGGAGATCGGAGAGAAAGACTACGCCGCAATGCGGCAACAGTGTCGGGAGAGTCGAAGAAACCTGCGGGGCCGGTCCTGGCTAGGCGCTGGGGGAGCGGTCCTCGATGGGCGCCCAGACCGGTTCGTCCACGCCGGCCTTCAGGTTGACCCAGCGCGCCATCGTGAACAGAAGATCGCTGAGCCGATTGAGGTACTGGAGGGCATCCAAGGAGACCTCCTCCAGCGAAGCCGTCTCCACCACGAGGCGCTCAGCACGGCGGCTCACAGTGCGGCCCAGGTGCAAGGCGGCAGCGGCCGCAGTCCCGCCAGGAAGCACGAAGTTCTTCAGCGGTGGCAGGTCCTCCGTCAGCTCGTCGATGTCAAGCTCGAGCTGGCGCACGTGGTGTGCCTCGATTCGGGGGACGGGGTATTTCGTCTCGCGCGGCGAAGCCAAGTCTCCACCGAGCACGAACAGCTCGTTCTGTAACCGCCCGAGCAGCGCATCGGCCTTCGCTAGATCGGGGGCGCCGCGGAGTGCGGCGCGGGCCATACCGAGCGTCGCGTTGGTTTCATCAACAGTCCCGTAGGCAGAGATGCGTGGGTGGGTTTTGGAGACTCGGTCGCCGCCAAACAGGGCAGTGGATCCATCGTCTCCGGTTTTGGTGTAGACCTTCATGGGGGCAGGTTCAGAGAGCGTCAAGGTAGCGGATGTGGAGACCGGACCCGTCTGCAGCCACGTCTGCAGCGACGCCAAAGACGTCGCGGAGCCGG
>JBCBZH010000235.1:0-7022 GCA_039815415.1 Bacteroidota bacterium | reverse complement strand
TCGACGGCGATTATTGGATCACCGGTCGCGTGGACGATGTCATCAACGTGTCCGGCCATCGAATGGGCACGGCCGAGGTGGAGAGCGCGCTGGTGCTGCATCAGGACGTGGCCGAGGCTGCCGTGGTGGGTGTCCCGCACGCCATCAAGGGCCAGGGCCTCTACGTCTACGTCACCCTCGTGGACGGCGTGGAGCCGAGTGAGGATTTGCACGAGGCCCTTCGCCAGCACGTGGCCCACGTGATCGGCGCCATCGCGCGGCCCGACTTCATCCAGTTCGCGCCAGGCTTGCCGAAGACGCGTTCGGGCAAGATCATGCGCCGCATCCTCCGCAAGATTGCTGAGGACGAGCCAGATCGCCTGGGCGACACGTCCACGCTCGCAGATCCTGGCGTGGTGGACGCCCTCGTCGCCGACCGTCAGAACCGAGGCGACGCATAGTGGCGGACGCCTCCCCGAGCCGACCTCGCCAGCTCGTTTTGCGCATCGGCCTCGCGCTGGCCGTCGGGCTGGCGGCGGTGCTCGCGCTGTGGCCGCGCATCGGGCCGGAAGCGGGGATGGAGTCCGCTGAAGACCTCGCAGTCTGGGTGCAGGCGCATCCCGATGCCGTCTCCGTGCTCGTCTGGAATGTGGGCACCGGAGCCGACCTGATGGATTGGAATGCGGATCGGGTGCGTCCTGTCGCGGGTCTCACGGCCTTGCTTCTCGCCGCCGAGTATGCGCACCAGGCCGAGAATGGCCTGGACACGACCTATCAGGTTCCGGCATCGGTGCTGGAACGTCGGCGTCTGCCAGGGATTGAGGCCGAGGAGGAAGACCTCGGCGCGCTAGACATGCCTGCGCTGGTGCGGGCCGCGGCTCGCGGCCACCGCGCTGCCTCCGACGAACTGCTCCGAGTCCTGGGCCGAGAGGGTGTCGAAGCTCGTCTTCGCCAGCTCGAGCTGGCGGACGTGGAGCCGCCGCTTCCGGTCGGCGGGCTACTTCTTGCGTGGGCGCCTGCGCAGTGGGCGGGGACCACCACCCCCGCCGAGCAGGCGGCCCGGTTCGCGCGGATCTCGCGCTTTGCGCAGCGGGACTCGGCCTTCGCCCGGGATCGGGCGTTTCAGAACAGTGCGGCGTACCGTGCCGAGGAAACCTCACGTCTTCAGCTCCAGGGCCTCGGGCTGACCGACGAGGAGATTCAGACAGCAGCCAGAGCGTCGTTTCCTGCAGGAACGGTGCGGGCCTATGCAGACCTGCTGACGCGTGCCGCGGACAGCACGTTGGGGTCGCCTGCTCAGTCCGAACGCGTGCTGCGGAGCCTCCGGGCGTCGCGTTCAGACTCCGTGCGCACCGCTACAGGGGCCATCGTCGGGTTGGCGGGGGCGGCAGCGCTGGTGGTGACGGACGCCGGACTCCGTGGGGCCGTGGTGTTGGTGGAGGGGTTGCCTGTGAGCCCGGACACGCAGGCGGAGCACGCGCAGCATGTGGCCGAGCTGGCGGAGCAGTGGGCGAAGAGGCCAGAGCAGGCCCGGGATCGGTTCCGTTAGTGAATTCGCGAACGGTCACGAACGGACGACGCCGTCCCTCCGTTCTCCGCACCGAACCGGCCATTTCGGGCCGATTTCGCTCTTCATCATCACCCCACCCCGATGAAAACCTCTCTTTTTGCACTCGTGTGCGCCCTCCTCGTTCTCCCGCTTGCAGCCTGCGGCGGCGACGACGCCGCTGACGCCACCGACACTGCTGTCACCACCGATGACAGCGCAATGGACGACAGCGCCATGGATGATGCTGCCGATGACGGTATGATGGACGACTCTGCGGACTCCGCGGGCGACGTGGCTGCGGCAGTTGACCTGCCTGGCACCATCGCTGCAGCGGGCTCGGACATCACGGCCATCGAGCCCGGTGGTGCGCTCGCCAACATCAACGGCTGGATCAATACCCTCGACGGCGCTGAGTTCACCAACGCCACAGAGATCCGCGACGGTCTGATGACCCTCCGGGATCAGCTTCAGGCAGACCCGCTTGATGGTGCAGCCATCGGCGCCACGCTGACCGATCTCGGTACGTGGACGGCTGCTGCGGCTCCGGACAACGCGGAGATCCAGACGCTTGCAGGCGCTCTCACCGCTGGCGGTGCCAAGCTGACGGGCAACTAAACGCTCCGGCGTGTTCCCGTTCGGGGGCGGTCTCTTCGGAGGCCGCCCCTTTTTAGTTCAGGCGTGTCACGCTGATGCCTTGCTGAAGGTGGGCGTCACCCCCCGTTCCCATAGACGCAGAGCGTGGACTCGTTCTGGTAGATTCGCGCTCCGGCCCGCGTGCTCTTGTTGTTCGAACTGGCGAAGACATGTCTGCATATCTCACCCCAGCAGGAGTGACGAGGGAGACAGGTCGTCCTGGCGCTGAACGTCTGGCTTGGGCGGTCCATCGTCGTCCATCGCAAGGGGAGAGGGAGTATTGAACTGAATTCCAAGGCCTTCCCACCGCGCGAGGCGGAGGGCTGCCCAGAGGAGCGTCGTCGCTGCGGCCATCTCACCCACCTCTTCAAAGACGCCAATCACGCGTTGCCCCATCGCGTTGTGGGTTAACAGTGTGTCCCCGATCAGTTCGAGGCCAACGGCTGAGGCGGCGAACAACCCACCTCCAATCCAAAGGAGTCGTACCACGTCAGGCCTGTCGGTGAGATAGCGTTTGGCCGCTTTGAAGCTGGCCACTGCCAGAGCAGCATAGAGGGGGACACCCAGAAGCATCCATGGGGTCGCACGCAGGCCCACCTCTGCCCCTGCTGCGCGCTCTAGCGAGAACCCGAGACGCTCATGAAGCATGGCACCCTCATCCATCGACAGGAGGACGAACAGAAGGGTCGGGAGGGCAAGCACCCACGTCCGTCGGTTGCGCGGGTCTACGTCTCTCCATGCCAGCGCGCCGAGCACTAGCGCAATCAGAAGCAATTGGGACGTTGAGTACCACGTAGGCAGGTTGCTCTCAGCACCAAGGCGAAACAGGTCGATCCGTGAAGCACCCAGGGCCTGAGTGACCACATAGCTGGTACCCGCCAGTGCCCCGAGAAACACATCGATGGCGTAGAGAAAGAGGATACCCCGGGGAGCGCGCATTGGAAAAGGAGGAGCAGGGCCGTACGATGTGCCATCGGCAGGCCGTTTCGTCACAGCCTCGAAACACGATAGCGAATCGTCGGGAAAGGATCCCCTTGAGGGGAAACCATTCTGCCGGTGATGAATGCCATGGCGCAGACGAAGTGCCCTCATCGGCAGTTGACACCCTGCCCTTATCGCGTCTATCCTTTCCGATCGATCGGTCTTAAGTCCATGCGTTCTGCTGCTCTCGCACTCTGCCTCCTCGGCCTCGTTCTGGCCGCGCCCGTTCGTTCTCAGGCCATCGCGGACCGGCCTGGCCAGCAGGCGCCGGTCTCGGTGTATGCCTCCCCGGAGACCCCGACGTTGAAGCAGCTCTTCAACGCGCAGACGCTCCGTGTGCGCCAGTCCTACGAGTTCTCGTACGCGGGTGGTGGGGCCGGCACGATGGGCCTGGGTGTCTACACCGCCAGCCTCCAGTGGCAGCCGAACACCCGTCTCGCGGGCCGGGTGGATCTGGGCGTCGCGCACAGTCCCTTCTCGTCGGGGCTCTACCAGTCGGCCCTCGGCCCCAACGCGGAGCAGCCGCGTGTTTTCCTCCGCAACGCCGAGCTGGCGTGGAAGCCAACGGAGAGCAGCATGATTCGCTTCCAGGTTCAGCAATCGCCGTACGGCGCGTACGCCAGCCCGTACGGGGTTGGGCCGTATGGAACCGCCAGCCCGTATGGCGCGGGGCGCTTCGGGGCTGAAGTGGGATCGTCTGCCTCGGATCCCCTGTTCTGGCGCGAGCAGCCGTAGCGCCTTGTGTCCACGCGCGCACGCGCCGGAGACCTGTTTCTGAACGTCGCGCTGGCGGCGGCGGGCGTTCTCCTGCTGGTCCTGCTCTACAGCCTCGGGACGCGAGTCCTGACGCCGCGGACGGTGCCCATCCGCGAAGCGGACCCACAGGGCATCACCGAGACACAGCAAGACCCCATTCAGGTGGAAGTCCGCAATGCCAGCGGCACCGATGGCGCCGCCGCGCGTACGATGACGTACCTCCGCCGACGAGGCTTCGACGTAATCGAGGTGGGCAACGCACCGTTGCAGCCGCTCTCGACCGTCGTGGTGCGTGCTGGAACCGAGGCCTATGCCCGCAATGTGGCCGGGGCTCTCGGCATCGACCCGAGCCAGATCGAGACCGAAGGCCCTCATTTAGACTACGATCCCGATGTCGCCGTTTACCTCGGGCAAGATCATTCTGAACTGACGCCGTTCGCGGGAGAAACCTCGCCCGAAACGCCGTAACTGTCCCCCCACTGTATGGCCGCCGCCTCTTCTACTGCATCCTCTCGCTCCCCACGGACGGGCTCCATGCCCGGCCGAGATCTCGCACGCCTCGCCGTTGAGGGCGCCCTCAGCAAGAAAGCGCTCGACGTGACGGTCATGGACCTCCGGGGCATTTCCGGAGAGGTGGATTACTTCGTGATCTGCTCGGGCGAGTCGGATCTCCAGATCAAGGCCATCGTGGACGGTGTGGTGGATCAGATCCGCGAGACGGCCAATGAACGGCCCCTCTCGAAAGAAGGACAGCCGGGCACCAGTCGCTGGATCGTGCTCGACTACTTCGATCTCGTGGTTCATGTCTTCGATCCCGAACTGCGCGCGCACTATGACCTGGAGCGCCTTTGGGGCGATGCCCCAACCGAGGTGGCCCAGGACGATGGGAGCGAGCTGGCGATTCTGCGCGAGGACGCCGCGTGATCCGCTGGCTCCCGGTGTTCGGCCTCCTGTTCACGCTCAGCGCGTGTTCGGGGCTCGGTGGATCGTCCGACAGGAACCCGGAAGACGACTTCGGGCACCGCTTCGAAGACTGGGAGCGCGACGGACGCGAAACGCTTCTTCTGGATGTCAATGGAGACACTACGCGGACCCTCGTGTTTCCCGCAGTCGTCGAGTCCGTCAACATTCGCGCGTCTGAGCCAGCGGTGCTGCCCGGAGAAGAGACGGCCGTGGAGGTGCTCATCAAGGGCGCCATCCCGGATGCCTGCTCGGTGTTGAACACGGCGGAGCAATCGCGTGCGGGGCAGTTCGTCACAGCGACGCTGACCATGCGCCAGCCCATCGACGAGGTGTGTGCGCAGGTGGTGCGTCCGTTCGCGTTCTATCTGGTCCTCGACGGTCGCTTCGGTCCTGGCAGCTATACGCTCACCCTCAATGGGAGGGCGCATCCGTTCCGCATTCGCGAGGCCGCGCCCCAGCGATGACCGCTCCGCACCGGACGCCAACTCGCGCACCGTGGACGCTGTTTGCCCTGGCCGCCGTGTCTGGCGCCCTCGCCGTGGCGATGGGGGCGTTTGGCGCCCATGGGTTGGAGGGGCGAGTGTCTCCCGAGCGATTGGACACGTGGGGCACGGCGGCCACCTACGCGCTGGGGCACGCAGCGCCTGCGCTGATCGCCAGCGCGCTGGCCGCGTGGTCCGGGCGCCGCGCCGCTCTCGTGGCCGCCGTTCTGTTTCTCGTAGGCACCGTGCTGTTCTCCGGGAGCCTCTACACGCTGGTGCTCCTGGACCTGCCGGTGATGGGAGCGGTGGCTCCACTGGGTGGCGTGTCCTTCATTGCCGGATGGGCCATGCTGGCCTGGGAGGGCTGGCAGATGCGGGCCGGGCTGTGAGCCGCCACATTGCCTGTCGCCAGCTCGAGGGACACCGCTCGAGCTAGCGACACGAGGTCAATCGATTCCCTACGCCGCTTCCTCTTCGAAAAGGATCATGAAGCTCGGCGCGAGGTTGTGCTCGCGGGCCAAGGCGAGGAGCACCTCGGCCGTCTCTTCTGGCGTGCTGTACGTGCTGTGCTCCTGGCCGTCAACCGCCAGCGCGTAGTCGATTTCGCCATCCTCGTCGGCGTCGAGGTCTTCCCACTCCACGGCTTCCTCGATCAGGAAGATGTCGCGGTCGGGGTCATAGGAGGCCAGGTAGCGCTCGCGCACGCTCTCCTGGTCGATCAGGCTGACGTTCCCGAGGGCTCCGTACTCCTCGTCGTAGAAGAGCGCTTCGGTGAGGAGCTGGCGGGCAAACAGGTCAACGTTGAACGGAGGCATGATCCAGGGGGAAGGAAGAGGGAAAAGAGCCCGTACGCAGAGCCCGGTTGAGAGTTTACTCCGAGCAGAATGTTTACCGAGCGAGGGGAGGGGCTGCAGGCCGCTCCACAAGGACTCCAAGCCGGTCTCCGAGGTGATGCAGCAGCCGCCCGGTCACGGCTGCTCTCTCAACGGGCTGGTGGCTTTCGAGATGGAGAGACGTCACCCCTCGGTCTGCGATTCCGCACGGCACGACTAGGTCGAACCAGCGAAGGTCTGTGGTCAGGTTGAGTGCCAGCCCGTGCATGGTCACCCACCGGCTGCAGCGCACGCCGAAGGCACACACCTTCCGTTCCGGGCCACTCTCATCGGGTCCCACCCATACGCCGGTTCGTTCGGCCACGCGGCCTGCCGTCACGCCCCAGTCTGCACAGGTTCGGATCACGACTTCCTCCAGCTCACGCAGGTACCGATGGAGGTCCCGGAGCGGCTCGCCCTCGGGAGTCTCAAGCCGGTCGAGATCGAGAATCGGGTAGGCCACGAGCTGGCCGGGCCCGTGGAACGTGACGTCTCCGCCTCGGTCCACACGGATCACCTCGGCGCCTCGGTGCGCCAGTTCGTCGTCGCTCGCCAGCACGTTGGCCGCGTCCCCGCTCTTTCCGATGGTGAACACCGGCGGATGCTCCACGAGCAGAAGAACGTGCGGGAGGGGCTTGCCCGCTCGCTTGGCCACGATCCGCTCGGCCTGAAGCGTCGTCTGCAGCTCCCACGCCTCGCGGTAGGCCATCGGGCCGAGGTCAATGACGTGGAGCGATTCGTGCATGGAGGGATGGAGGGATGGAGGGATGTAGGGATGGAGGGATGGAGGGATGGAGGGATGGAGGG
>JBCBZH010000076.1:0-15505 GCA_039815415.1 Bacteroidota bacterium | reverse complement strand
GCGAGATCCCACCATCCGCCCTCCGATCCATGTCAGGGGGACGAGTGCGCCGAGGAACGCGAGGTGATACCACACCGGCAGTGTCTCCCAGACGCTGATCTGAACCGGAATGCCCGTCGCCAGAAGCAGTCCAGCGACGATGAGAACGTTCCGGGGACCGTGGCTCTTGGACACACGGGCGGCTACAACGCCTGCCAGGACAGAGGCCACACCGCTCAGAGCCAGATAGAGCACCAGCAAGCCTGCGCTCGACGTGCCACCATCTGGCGTGTGGGCTGATTCGAACGCAGCGCGAATCCCGGCGCTGCCCCCAAGAAACACGACTGTCCACGCGATGTAGCCGCCAACGATCGAGATGAGTGTGTGTGACATGTCAGGGTGAGGCTGTGAGGTGACTCAATCTTATTCATACCTGTGACATCAAAACGTCACACCCGTTTATTCACGCTTGGGAACGCGGCACAGCCCGCTCTCGCCGGGCTGGCGACTCGTCTCCTCGCTCATGCCCAACCTCCTCCTCGTGCAGAGAAAGCGGAGGCCACCATGCCGAAGCTGCGGGAAGCGCCAACGGCACGCCAGGCGAGGGCCCGCGGCTTCGCCTACTTATCGTCGGCGACTCCTTAGGCGCCGTGACGCGCAAGGAGGCCCTTCAGGGGCAGATCACGTCCCGGGTGGCGGAGACGCACACGGTGGAGGGGGCCACGTTCGCCCGGTTTGGCTCGACGGCCCTTAACACACCCCGCCCGCTCCTGAGTCGCCAGCTCGAGCTGGCGCCCTGCTCGATCCAGCGTGGATAGGTCGTGGACATCTGAGCCAGATGGACTACCGACCGTGCCCGATATTGAAGAGCGTCCCCCTACGTCTTTTCCTGTTGAGCCTCCGCCTCGTCACCGACCGCGTCCATCAGATCACGCTGCTGTTTGTCTCCGTCCTGGAACTGACGGACCAACCTCTCAGCGGATCGGAGCGGGAGCGCACCATCCACCGGGTCCGCCGATGGGCGCCCTATCTCTCGCCTCAGCTCGTGGGCGTGTTGGTCGACACGGCGCACCATGCGTTGCGCTCCGGGATGAGCCCCGACGTAGGCGTGATCGCCCGCGAGCTGGCGGAGGTGTTGGACCCGACTGAGGCGCGCCAGCTTCTCGCCGATCTCGGGCGCATCGCTCAGTCCGACGGCCACCTCACCTCCGGTGCCGGGCTGGCGATCACCGAGATTCGATCGGCTACGAGCCGGCCGGTACCCAGGCGTCGATCTGGTCCTCGAGATAGCGCCGAACGGAGTCAGCCGGAATCCGGTCCTGTGCCATCGAGTCCCGATTCCGAACTGTCACCGTCCCCTCGGCCACCGAGTCGCCGTCCACGGTGATCGCGAACGGCGTCCCGATCTCGTCCTGACGGCGGTACCGGCGCCCGACGGCTCCCTTCTCGTCGTAGGTGACGTTGAACTGGCGCCGGAGGTCGGCTTCGATCTGGTGCGCCAGATCGGGCATCCCGTCCTTCTTGACGAGCGGGAAAACCGCTGCTGTGAAGGGCGCCAGCGCCGGATGGAACTTCAGGACGGTCCGGGACTCGGTCTTCTCGCCGTTGGTGACCTCTTCCTCGCGATAGGCATCGCAGAGGATCATCAGGATTGTGCGGTCTAGCCCGACGGAGGTCTCGACCACGTATGGGATGAAGCGCTCCTGCGTCTGCGGGTTGAAGTACTCGAGCTTCTTGCCGCTGTATTCCTGGTGGCGTGCGAGGTCATAGTCTGTGCGGGAGTGAATGCCCTCGATCTCGTTCCAGCCAAAGGGGAACTCATACTGCACGTCCTTGGCGGCGTCGGCATAGTGGGCCAGCTTCTCGTGGTCGTGCCAGCGGAGCTTCTCCGGTCGGATGCCGAGGCCGCGGTGCCACGCGATCCGCTTCTCGGCCCAGGCCTCGTAGTGCTCCATCTGTGTGCCGGGCTCGACGAAGTACTGCATCTCCATCTGCTCGAACTCGCGCATCCGGAAGATGAACTGCCTGGCCACGATCTCGTTGCGGAATGCCTTGCCGATCTGCGCGATGCCGAACGGCACCTGCTGGCGGGCGGTCTCCGCCACGTCCTTGAAGTGGACGAAGATGCCCTGCGCGGTCTCCGGGCGGAGGTAGAGCTTGTTGGCGTCCTCCGCCAGCGCGCCCGTTGCCGTCTCAAACATGAGATTGAACTGGCGCACCTCGGTCCAGTCGAAGGCGCCGGAGTCAGGGCTTCGGATCTCTTCCTCCTGGATGATGTCGCCCAACGCGCTGGCGGGGTTGTCGGCGTTGAGTGCCTCCACAAAGCGTGCGTGGACCGCTTGCGCCCGTTCGTCCTTGCTCTTCTTCTGCAGCTTCGCGATGTGCCCCTCAATGAGCTGGTCGGCGCGGTAGCGGCGTTTGGACTGCTTGTCGTCGATGAGCGGATCCGAGAACGCATCCACGTGCCCCGAGGCCTTCCAGGTGGTCGGGTGCATGAGGATGGCCGCATCGATGCCGACGACGTTGTCGTGCTCGCGGACCATCGCGTTCCACCAGCGCTCGCGCACGTTGCGCTTCAGCTCGACGCCGAGCGGGCCGTAGTCGTACACGGCGCCGAGGCCGCCATAGATCTCGGAGGATGGAAAGAGGAAGCCGCGGCGCTTCGAGAGGGAGACGATCGTGTCGAGGTCGGCCATGTCGAGTCGGAATGGGGACCGCGAAGATCGGGACATCCGGCCACCGGGCTGGCGAATCTGAAAGGAAGTCCGTGCGTCCCCTCGGCGCAGCATCGAACTGCCCTCGCCAGCTCGACCGCCGCTATCCTGTCGCGGATCGCCACGCCCTGCATGGAGCCCCCCTCCCGACTCGCCCGAATCCCAGCGTTCCTCTGGTGGGCCGTTCCGGTTGGTGTCGGGCTGGCGACTCGCCTGATTGTCTGCTTCGTCGCGGACCTGCCCTGGGACAGCGTGGACACCCGCATCTACGGCTGGATGGCGCGTGCCATCCTCGAGGGCGAACCGAGGTCCTTCGCCCCCAATGGCTACCCGCTGTTTCTGGCTGGACTGCTGTCGGTGGTGCCGTCAACAGCCATCGTGCCCGTGGTTCAGAGCCTCAACGTGCTCTGGGGGGCCGCCACTGTAGGCCTCACCTATGCGATTGCACGGGCGCTGGATCGCCAGCCCGTTGCCGCACTCGCCGCGATGATCGTGGCCGTGTATCCCCACCCGATCAACTACACCCGCTTTCTGCTCACGGAGGTTCCCACCACGTTTCTGCTCATGCTGGCCCTGTACGGAGTCCTCCGGGCGCATCAGACCTCGAGCTGGCGGTGGAGTGCTGGCGCGGGCATCGTGCTCGGGCTGGCGCTGATGCTCCGAACCGCGCTGGCACCCGTTGCTGCTGGCATCGGGATTCTCGCGCTGTGGATGGGATCCGTCCGGACGCTTGTGCTCCCCTATGGGGTCGGCCTTGTGCTGATCTTGGGCGCGCATAGTCTGGCTGTCTCCACAGGTCATCTGGCGTCGTCCTCGAACCTGCACGTCAACCTTCTCATCGCCATCGCCGACGACCCAGACGAGGTGATTGCCTCGGCGCCGCGCTTCACGGACGCCGAGCGGGCGAGCGCCGTGCCGGCCTACCTCCGTCACGCACGGGAAACCCCAGCTGCGTTTGCTGGGGAGCGCCTCCGTACGGTGTGGGACCTCTGGAGTCCGTGGCCTCAGGACCGGGGCGCCGCGGACCGACCTCTGTGGCAGAACGCACTCCTCGGCCTTCGCTTTCCATTGCTCGTGGTCGGGCTGGCGGGACTTGCCCTCCACCGACGGAAGCCGATCGCGTGGCTGCTCGCCTGTCCGGCTCTGGCAACCACGGCCCTGTTCGCGTTCTTTTTCGCCCTGCCCCGCTTTACGTTCATCGCAGAGCCCGGACTTGCCATCTTGTGCGCCCTGGCACTGGCCGCCGTCGTGAGGCGGCATCCGTCTCGATCCGCTTCAGCATGAACCCGACCGATCCCTCGTCTGCCGGTGCGCCAGCTCGAGCGGTTGTCCGTGCGCTCCGGCCACACCAGTGGGCGAAGAACGCGCTGGCGGTTCTCCCGGCGTTCCTCGCCCATCGCATGGGAGAACCCAAGATTCTTGCGTTGACCGGATGGGCGGTGGTGGCCCTGTGCTTGTGCGCGAGCGGGACGTATGTGGTCAACGACTTGCTAGACCAGGAGCACGACCGGTCGCACCCGACCAAGCGGCACCGGCCCTTCGCTTCTGGAGCGCTCTCGCCGTCAACCGGCATCGGGCTGGCGGTGGCACTCGTTGGCGGCGCCTTCGGGCTGGCGACGCTCACCCTGCCCTCGGCGTTTCTGGCTGCGCTTGGTGCCTACACCATCACCACGCTCGCGTATTCGCTGCGCCTGAAATCCGTCCCCCTACTGGACGTGCTCGTGCTGGCGGGGCTCTACGCGCTGCGTGTGATCGCCGGAGGCGCTGCGACGGGCATCCCGCTTTCGGGGTGGCTTCTCGCCTTCTCGATGTTCTTCTTCCTCGGGCTGGCGCTTCTGAAACGCTACACCGAGTTGAGGCGCATCGAAACGGGCGAGGCCTCTGCCGAGAACGGACGCGGCTACGTGGCCGACGATGCCGCTCTGGTGCGCGTGCTGGGCCCCACGTGTGGCCTGCTCTCCATCCTGGTGCTGGCGCTCTACATGTCGAGCCCCGAGATCCAGACGCTCTACACGCACCCCAGTTGGATTGGGCTGGCGCTTCCTGCCGTGCTCTACTGGACGATGCGAATGTGGCTGCTCGCTCATCGAGGCAAGATGCTGGATGACCCGGTGCTCTTTGCGGTCAAGGACGGCGTCAGCTATGGCGTAGTGGCGACGGTCGCGCTCGTGCTTACGTTCGCCGCCCGGTAACTCGCCAGTTCAATGGTCCACTCATCCACGCCTGCGTATGAAAGCTGGGGCCGTCTCCCGAAGGCCTTGCCAGCTCGAGTGGTGAGCCTTAAGGACCGGGACGCTCGCCTGCCAGCAGAAGAGCCGATGCTGGCCTACGGCCAGGGCCGCTCCTATGGCGACGCCTGCTTGAACCACGGCGGTACGCTACTCGACACGGACGCCCTGGACCGCACCCTAGCGTTTGACATTAAGAACGGCGTCTTCCGAGCAGAGGCAGGCATGACACTGGCGGGTGTCCTCGCGCGGATCGTGCCCCATGGGTGGTTTCTGCCCGTCACGCCCGGCACGCAGTACGTCACGCTCGGCGGGGCCGTCGCCAACGATGTCCACGGCAAGAACCACCACGTCGCAGGCACCTTCGGACGGTTCGTGACGGCGATGGAGCTGGTGCGTTCCTCCGGCGAGCGTCTCGAGCTGACGCCCGGCGGCGAGCACGCCGACTTGTTTCGCGCCACCATCGGCGGCCTCGGCCTGACGGGCCTCATCACGTGGGTCGAGTTCCGACTGCTCCGCATCCAGAGCGATGCCATCGACCAGACCTCCACGCGCTTCGACTCGCTCGATGCCTTCTTCGAGATCAACGAGCTGGCGAATGCCCGGAGCCCCTACGTGGTCTCGTGGCTGGACACGCTGAGACCAGAAGGACGCGGTCTCTTGGTCGAAGGCGACCACGCCACGGGATCAGGCACCTCGCTTCCCGAGCCGGGCGCTACCGCCACACCGCGCCTGTCGATGCCCGTCGATGCGCCCTCATGGGCACTCAATCGCTTTACCGTCCGCGCCTTCAACACGGCGTACTACCACAGGCAGCGTCAGCTCGAGGTCCGCTCTCGCGTCCACTACCGCCCGTTCTTCTACCCGCTCGATGCCATCGGGCAGTGGAACCGGGGATACGGGAAGCGGGGATTCTACCAGTACCAGTTCGTCGTGCCCTTCGCCGACTCGCACGATGCGGTCCGTGAGGTGTTGGATCGGCTCGCTCGAGCTGGCGCGGGATCGTTCCTCGCTGTGTTAAAGACCTTCGGGGACGTGCCTTCGCCCGGCCTGATGTCGTTCCCGCGTCCTGGCGTCACGCTGGCTCTGGATCTTCCCAATCGAGGCTCCGAAACGATTCGACTGCTCCATTCATGCGATGCCATCGTGCGCGAGGCAGGCGGCGTCGTGTATCCGGCCAAGGACGCCTGCATGACACCCGAGAGCTTCCGATCGTACTTCCCGCAGTGGGAGACGTTCAGCGCGTTCATCGATCCGGCGTTTTCCTCCTCGTTCTGGCGGCGGGTGACGGCGTGAACGAGCTGACGAGCCGACCTGTCCGCGTCTTGTTCGTGTGCAGCCGCAACCGGCTTCGAAGCCCCACCGCCGAGGCCGTGTTCGCCAGCGCGCCGGGCGTGGAGGCGCTCTCGGCAGGGACAGCACCCGATGCCGAGGAACGCGTGTCACTCGATCTGGTGGAGTGGGCGGATCTGATCGTGGCGATGGAGGCCCGGCACCGCCGCCAGCTCGTCAACACGTTTGGATCCGAGCTCCGAGACACACGAACGGTGGCGCTCGGAATCCCGGACGACTATGGCTTCATGGACCCGGCGTTGGTGGACCTTCTTCGCCAGCGCGTGACGCCCTTGCTGCCAGGATAAGGAGCGCGGCCTACCTTCGGGCTGTGCGTGCTGCCGCCTGCGTGGTGCCTCTGCCCGAGACACCATACATGGCGTCATCTACGGGTGCTCTGTCGCCCCGCCAAGACTTTTCCCTCAGAATCTGACATGTCCCGCCTCCTCCCCCTCCTCACGCTGGCGGCCCTGATCGCAGGATGCTCTGCAACAGCCCCCTCGACTCCGCCCACCACCAGCCCGACGCCACCCGCCAGCCCGATACCCGCCCCCACCTCCATCGAGGCCAAGACGGCGGACATGGACGCGCACGATGGCTTCGTGCCCGTCTACTGGGATGCGTCCGACGGCAAGGTGTGGCTGGAGATTCGGGACCTCAACACCGACCTGCTTTACGTAAACAGCCTCGCGGCGGGACTTGGGTCGAACGACATTGGGCTCGACCGGAGCCAGCTCGGAGGCGAGCGCATCGTCCGGTTTGAGCGTGTGGGACCGCGCGTGCTGATGGTGCAGCCCAACCTGCGCTACCGCGCGAACTCAGACAACCCCGCGGAGCGCCTCGCTGTGGAGGACGCCTTCGCTTCCAGTGTCGTCTGGGGCTTCGACATCGGCGCTGAAACGGACGGGCGCGTGCTGATCGACGCGACGGACTTCGTGGTGCGCGACGCGCACGGGGTCGTCAACACGCTTCGGCGGACTGGACAGGGCAGCTTCTCTTTGGACAAGCGTCGCAGCGCGCCGGTGCCGAGCGCGCTCAAGGCGTTCCCGCGCAACACTGAGTTGGAAGCCCGCCTGACGTTCGCCAGCTCGAATCCTGGCCGCTTCGTTCGACAGGTTGCTGCCGATCCCTCCTCGCCGACCGTTCGCATCCGCCACTCGTTTGTGGCGCTGCCGGAGCTCGCGTACGAGCCGCGCGCCTTTCACCCAGCCTCGGGATACTTCGCCACCAGCTACGCTGACTATGCTGTGCCCATCGGCGAGGACCTGACGCAGCGCTGGATCACCCGCCACCGCCTCGAATGTGCGGATGCGCCGGGAGCCGATGGTCTCTGTACGCCCGTTGAGCCCATTGTCTACTACCTCGATCCGGGCACGCCGGAGCCGGTCCGCTCGGCGCTGCTTGATGGCGCACGCTGGTGGGCCGACGCCTTCGAGGCGGCAGGCTTCCGGGATGGCTACCGCGTGGAGGTCCGGCCCGACTCGGTCGATCCGCTGGACGTTCGGTACAGCACCATCCAGTGGGTGCACCGCGCCACGCGCGGATGGAGCTACGGCGCATCCGTCGTGGACCCACGCACGGGCGAGATCCTCAAAGGGCACGTCTCCCTCGGCTCCCTACGCGTCCGGCAGGACTACCTCCTCGCCGAGGGCCTGCTGGCCCCCTACACCGGTGCCAACGCTGACGGATTCCCGTCGGAGGCCGAGGACCCGATGCTCCAGCTCGCGCTGGCGCGCCTCCGCCAGCTCTCCGCTCATGAGGTCGGCCACACCATCGGGCTGGCGCACAACTTCGCCGCCAGCACGCAGGACCGTGCCTCGGTGATGGACTACCCCGCGCCGCTCGCGCGGCTCGTCAACGGCCAGATCGACTTGTCCCAGGCCTACGATGTGGGCATGGGCGAGTGGGACATCCAGGCCGTTCGCTACGGCTACGCACCAGACCCCAGCACGCCGGCCGAGGTGCTCGTGGAGAACCGCCAGCGCGGCCTGCTCTACCTGACCGACAGCGACGCACGCCCCGCCGGAGCCGCCACCCCGGTGGCCGCACTCTGGGACAACGGCACCGACCCAGTCCAGGCCCTCCGCGACGAGATGGCGGTCCGCCGTGTCGCGCTGGACGCCTTCGACGAAGCTGCCATCCGCCAGGGCCGCCCGATGGCGATGCTCGAGGAGGTACTCGTGCCCCTGTACCTCCGCCACCGCTATCAGGTGGATGGCACGGCCCACCTCGTCGGCGGCGTGAACTACGCGTACACGGAGCGCGGCGCCCAAGCGACGGCGCCGACTCCTATCGCTGCCGCTCGCCAGCTCGAGGCGATTGATGCGCTTCTGGAGACCGTCTCGCCTCGCGAGCTGGCGCTTCCCGACGCGGCTCGGTCGATGATCCCGCCGCGTCCGCCGGGCTACGGACCGACCCGCGAGCTGTTCGACGGACGCACCGGCCTTCCCTTCGACCCTCTCGCTCCGGCAGAGACCGCGGCTGCGCTCACATTCTCCTACCTCCTCAATGCCGACCGGGCTGCGCGCCTCGTCATCCAACACGACCTCGACAGCTCGATGCCCGGATTCACGGCGCTCCTCGTCCGCACCGACGAGGCCCTGAGGACCGACAGTGTCGCCACAGCCTACGAGGCTCAAATCCAACGCTCGACCTGGACGGCCTGGGTGAACGCCCTCATCGAGCTGGCGTCTGACTCGGATGCGGCTGTCTCCGTGCGCGCACAGACCGAGGCGTACCTGACGGGCCTCGCTCCGCGTCTCCGTTCTTGGCGCGATGACGACCGCGCCCACGGTGTCTGGCTCGCCGGAGAGATCGACCGGTTCCTGAATCGGGACTTCGACCCGGAGCTCCGTCCGGATGATCTGACTGCCCCCCCGGGCTCGCCCATCGGGCAGTAAGGCTCAGGCTTTTGCTCTTCTCCTCCAACATCTGTCATTCTGAGCGTCAGCGAAGAATCTCGGTGGCCCATCGTCTCGCCAGCTCGAGACGAAACGCTGCCACGCGACCAGATCCTTCGCTCCGCCGCCTCTGGCGAGCGGGCTCAGGATGACATGAATCGAAGAGCGCTGCCTGAAGTAACGGATGCATCGCCAGCTCGATCCGGATGCCTCGAGCTGGTGATTCAACACAACAACGCCGCGCCAGACTTGGAAGCTCTCACCAGAGGAGCACGCTAAGTCCGACGCGGCGCGGAATCAGGCTGTGAGCCCGATGTGTTCAAGGACCTCGCCTGGACAGCCGGTCCATTCCGAGACAGCCACGTTGCCGATGTATCCAATCGACGCGATGCCTGCCGGAGCTGAAAAGTAGCCCATCGCTGTGTAGTCGCGCATCCGGCTGAAAAAAGAGACGCCGGGCGCGTCTGCCGGCACAAAATCCTCGGGGTAGGCAATGCGGTCGAGCATCTCGCGGCGCTGCGCGTCGGTGCAGCCGGTGAAGGGCTGTCCGTACGTACGAAGGCACTGCGTGTTGAGCCACGCCAGCCCGCCACGCATGGTCGTCTGGCGACTGGTCGGGTCGCCGAGAAGCTCGTCTGTCATTACGTGGTCGATGAACTCCGGCACTCCGGATTCGCCAGCGCTGGGGCCGCTGTCATCTTCAGGCAGGATGTAGTCCGCCAACATCTTGACCGTCTCAAACTCGGCCTCGGTGAAAAACCCCGGCTCGGCACCGATGGCGGGCGCCAGCTCGCCAGTGGCGCGCCGGGCCGCATGCTGGGCCACCGCGTGCTCCTCGGCCGTCTGGCACCCCGAGATCAGAGCGGGGGCGGCGGCAGAGACCGCGAGGAGCCGCAACGCATCGCGGCGCGAGAGAGGTCCGACAGGAGAATCCGGCATCAGGTTGTGGTCTTGGACGATGGGCTACGCAGTAGGCCTCAGAGAGATCATAACCATCACTCTTGCCGTCATTCCTGCGAAAGCAGGAATCCACATGGCAGCAGAGTGCTTGTCCGTGGATCCCTGCCTGCGCAGGGATGACGGCGGGGAGGAACGGGTCACTAATGAAGGGCCCATTGGATGTCACCAGCTCGATGAGAAAGCGAGAAGGACACCAACGAGCTGGCGACTCTCCCCTCTCAACGTCTACTGTGCTAGATATTCAACTGGCTGCGCTGATCGATGATGTACTCCGCCGCCCGCCACGAGAGGGCGAGGATCGTCCAGGTGGTGTTCTTGTGCGGCTGGGAGACGAAGTTTGCCGCATCCACCACGAACACATTGTCCACGTCGTGAGCCTGGCAGAAGCCGTTCAGGGCTGAGGTCGCCGGGTCATCGCCCATGCGGACACATCCAGCTTCGTGGATGATCTCGCCGGGCTTTGAGATCCCATAATCCCGGTCGGCGCCCGGCGGGTCGTCGATCTCGCCGCCGATGGACTCCAGCAGTTCGCGCCCGGCCATCTGCATGTGTCGCGCCTGTTGCAGCTCGGCATCGCTCCACGTCACGTCGAACCGGAGCGTGGGGATGCCGTAGCGGTCCACCTTGGTCGGGTCAATCTCGCAGAGGTTGTCTTCGCGAGCGATCATCTCTCCCCGCCCACTGAAACCGACGTACGCGCCATAGAAATAGCGATAGTCGTCTTTCAGCATGGTGCCGTAGCCACCGCCGCCTCGGGGCCGGTCGCCCTGGCCGTATTTCCCGTTGAGTCCCTGGATCCCTCCCATAAAGCCATACCCCGGCATCCCACGCCCGCCCCAGGTCTCGAAGTGGTAGCCGCGGGGAAAGCCGAGCGAAGCGTGCTGGTCATGCAGCCACCACGGGATGTAGATGTGCATGCCTCCTACACCATCGCCGTTGTGCGGAGGCATCCCGGCCAGTGCAGGCACAAACGCCCCCATCGACGCGCCAACGGTATCCATCAGGTACTTGCCCACCACGCCTGATGAGTTCGCCAGCCCGTTGGGGTGCCTCGAGCTGGTGGAGTTGAGGAGCAACCGTGCCGACTCGCATGCGCTGGCGGCCAGCACCACGATCTTCGCGCGCACCTGCTGTTCCTGCATCGTCTGGGTATCCACGAACGAGACGCCCGTCGCGCGGCCCTCGTCATCGGTCACCACCTCGCGGGCCATCGCGTGCAGCACGAGCGTCAGGTTGCCCGTCGCCATCGCAGGCTCCAGAAGCACGCGCCCAGCGGAAAAGTTGGCCCCGACCGAGCAGCCTCGATTGCACTGGCCGCAGTAGTGGCACGCTGCGCGCCCGTTCATGGGCTTCGTAAGGATGGATAGCCGCGACGCCAGCACGGGAATCCCGATGGAGGCCGCACCCTTCTGGACCAGCTTCTCGTGGCACCGGGGCTCGGGTGGCGGCAGAAACTGGCCGTCGGGCTCGTTGTGGAATCCATCGCGGTTGCCGAAGATGCCCACCAGCTCGTCCACCTTGTCGTAGTACGGTGCGATGTCGTCGTAGGTGATCGGCCAGTCGTCGCCGTAGCCGTCGAGGGTCTTGCCTTTGAAATCGTCCGGGCCGAAGCGGAGCGAGATGCGGCCCCAGTGATTGGTGCGCCCGCCCAGCATCCGCGCGCGCCACCAGCGCCAGTCGGTCCCCTCCACCGCCTCGTACGGCTCACCGTCGATCTGCCAGCCGCCGTCGCAGGCATCGAACTCGCCGAAGGGCCGCTCGGTGGTTCCCGCGCCGCGCCGGGGCGACTCGTAGTTCCACGTCAGCATCTCCGCGTCGTTCTCGATCGTCCACTCGCCTCCAGCTTCCAGAAGCACCACCTTCGCTCCCGCCTCGCACAGCACCTTCGCGGCCATGCTGCCGCCCGCGCCGGACCCCACGATGCACACGTCGTAAGTCTCCGTGGGTTCAAGGATCTGCATGGGCATCGAGCTGGCGAGGGGTTCGAGAAGGTAGCGTGAATGGCTAGAGGGATGGGCGATTTGGGATAGAGGGATGAGAGAGGAAATCCACATGCCTCAATCCCTCTCTCATCCTGCATCCCTCCAGCTGCTTACACCTTCCAGATGATGTTGCGCTTGTAGAGCACCCACAGCAACAGGAACCAGCCCCCGATCCACACCAACGCGTAGAGCAGCGAGGTGAGTTCGGGAGGACCGAGCGGCGCAAAGACGGTCTGGTAGATCCAGGACTGCAGAGAGGTCGTCCCGCCACTGTGCGGAACACGAATCCGGATCAGGGTCTGGGCCAGCAGGCTGCTTCCCACGAAGACCAGCAAGGCATTGACCCCGTAGGCGACGAACGGAGGCGTCCAGCCTCGCTGCTTGCGAACGTCGGCGACCCAGTAGCACACGCCGAGTGCACTGAAGGCGAAGCCGCCGGTCAGCAGCACGTACGAGCTGGTCCAGAGCGCCTTGTTGACGGGGAACACCCAGCCCCACGCACCGCCGAGGGCCGACAGCACGACGCCCGCCACCAGCAGCCAGAGGGTCCGGGTCTCCGGTGCCAGCTCGTCGCGCAGGAACCACGTTCCGGCGAGCATTCCGAGCAGGGTGGTCACGATGGCCGGGAAGGTGCTCAGCACACCTTCGGGGTCCCACAGGCCTCCGGCTCCGGCCCACAGGTGCGTCCCGAGCAGCGCCCGATCCACGAACGCCGCTAGCGTGTCCTCTGGCACATCGAGCTGACCGGCCCCGACGCCCGGCACCGGCACCCACACCATCACCGCCCAGTAGCCGAGAAGGATCGCCAGCCCGAGGCCCAGCCACGTCTTCGAACTGGCGAACAGGTACAGCAGCGACGCGGCGAGGTAGCACAGCGCGATCCGCTGCAGCACACCCATGATGCGGAGATCTGTCAGGTCCAGCCCCTCGCCCGCAATCCACCGCCATCCCTTCGAGTAGAAGGCCAGCCCGAGGCCCAGCAGAAAGAGAACGAGTGCGCGCTTGACGGTCTTTCGCACCAGCTCGCTTCGCGACACGCCCCGCGCCAGGCGCTTCGAGAACGCCAGCGGAATCGCCACGCCGACGATGAACAGGAAAAACGGGAAGACGAGATCGGTCGGCGTCCAGCCGTGCCACTCAGCGTGCCGCAGGGGCGGGTAGATGGCACTCCACGTCCCCGGGTTGTTGACGAGGATCATCAGCAGAATCGTCAGCCCGCGAAAGACATCGAGGGAGACGAGGCGACCGGAAGAGGCGGACATGGGATCGGGCTGGCGATGCCGCAACGTAGGGCCGAGCGGGCAAAGCGACGATGCCTCCAGCCCCGTAGCTTTTCCCGCCATCGACCGCCTCCCCCCTCCCTGGACTCTGCCCCACAACCCACCGCGCCCTCACCGAGCCGCCGCGTCCGTGTTCGGGACATGCTGCTCCCCATCGGCCTCAGCCTCGGCGCGTTGGGCCTCGTGCTGTGGTGGACCTGGGAGCCCGGTGCCTTCGATGCCGTCCGTGACACGTTCCGGCCCTCGGTGTTCGCGCTGGCGATCCTCGCGCTGGCGATCTACATCGTGACGGGGGGGCTGCGGCTGCGGCACATTTCGCACGGCGCCCTCAGCGCCCGCGACGGCGTCCGGGGCCAGCTCACATGGGATTTCATGTCGGCGGTGACGCCATCGGCGGTGGGAGGCGGGCCGTTTGCGGCCTACTTCATCGCACGCGAGAACGGGCTGGCGCTGGGGCAGGTGACCTCCATCCTGCTCTTCTCGATGCTGATGGACCAGATCTGGTACGCGACGGCCATCGTCGCGATGTACGTCGCTGCGGTCTGGATCCCCGTCTTCCCGACCAGTCTGGGCGCCGTGGGTGTAGGCACGGTGGCACTCTATCTCGGCGGGCTTCTGGTCTACATCACACTCTTCGCCTACGCGACGCTGGTCCGTCCACAGCTCATCGGGCGCATCGTGACGTGGATTGTCCGATGGAAGCCGCTCCGGCGCTTCGAGTCGCGTGTGCGGCATGAGGCCTCCCGGCTCCGGCAGCAAGCCCAGATCCTCCGCAGCCAGCCGCTTTCGTTCTACCTCAAAGGCGCCGCCTTCACGCTCCTCTACTGGATGGCGCGCTATGGCGTGCTGCTGCTCGTCGCGCTGAGCTTCACGCGGGACCTTCGGCCTGTGCTGTTCGTGTTCCGCACAGCGGGCCTCTGGCTGTCCGGGCTCATCATGCCGACGCCCGGCGGCTCGGGCGGCATCGAAGGCCTCTTTGTGCTCTTTCTTGCGCCCCTACTCCCCGATGGGTACGGCGGCCCGGTGCTGATCGCGTGGCGATTCCTGGCGTACTACCTCGTGCTGGTGATCGGCCTGTTCGTCGCAGGCCGGGCTGTGCGCGCCCTCCTGATGGGCGACACGCCTCCGCCGGACCCGACGCCACTCCCGCCTCCCGCCAGCTCGTAGCCATGTCTGCCGCCCGCTCCATCGAGGACCGCCGCACCGAGGCGGATCGCTACGACCTCCGGCGCATCCACGACCAGATCCACTTCGGATCCGCCAGCGACCGCTACGCCGCCTGGATCGACCAGATCTACCCCCGCGACGTGTGGGCGGGCGAGGTCAAGACGCGGCGCAAGAAGGTCGGCTCCGAGAGCGTGGAAGAACGGCTGCTGCCCATTGCCTCGGTGGAGGATTACTTCCTGCACTTCGGCGTACTCGAGATTGACTTCACCTACTACCGCCCGTTGATCGAGGCCACAGGGAAGCCATCCACCAACCTGTTCACGCTGGAGAACTATGCAGAGCACGCCCCTCACAACGCCCGGTTCGTGCTGAAGGCTCCGCAGCAGTTCGTTGCCAGACGCGTTCGCCAGCGCGCTGACGGCCGCACGGTCTATGTGGACAATCCAGACTTCCTCGACGCCCGCGCGTTCACGACGCGTTTCGTGGAGCCTGCGATGAGCAAGCTCGGCGTCAAGCTGGCGGGCATCATCGTGGAGCAGCCCTACGAGCGCGCTCGCGAGAGCCCGCCGCCGGAGCAGTTCGTGGCCGAGCTGGACCGCTTCTTTGCCGATGTCCCGGAGGGTCCGGCCTACCACCTGGAAGTCCGCTCCTCGCACTTGCTTGGCCCGGCCTACGCCGAGTGGCTGATGAACCGCGAGCTGGGATTCTGCTTCAGCCACTGGCAATGGCTCCCGCCCATCATCGACCAGTGGCGGCTGGTTCGTGAGCAGTTCACCTCGGCGCGCGGCTCGGCGATCCTGCGCCTCATCCAGCCGCGCGACATGACGTTCAACGACTCGTTCATGCAGGCCTATCCCTTCGACGCGCCTGCGCCAGGCCTGAGCGCCACGCCCGCTGCGCGGCGCATGATCGACGAGGCCACGGCACTGATGTACAAGGCCATCGAGGCGGGGGTGACGCTCG
>JBCBZH010000216.1:0-7718 GCA_039815415.1 Bacteroidota bacterium | reverse complement strand
GGTGAATCCCGCGGAGTCGTCGCCGGCGTTGTTGATGCGGCTGCCGGTGGCGAGGCGCATCTGTCGGAGCCCGATCTCGTTGGAGGTCTTGTTGAGCGCCGTGAGCGAGAAGGCGGACTGGGTGTTCGTGTTGATGCGGAAAGACATGGAACCCGTGGTTGGTAGGAGGGTGGTTCTGGCGGGCCGGCGAATCCGGCCTCGGACCGCTTATCGAGACCCCCCTGGGCCCCTTTATCTCGCCTTTCCTCTCCAGGGCGTTTTTCTGTTTGCTCCACGAGGAGGGAACGAAACCATTCCCGTGCGGACCCTTTCAGCGGTGTCGCGCCTCATTTTCGGCTGTGCTGCGCCTGAACGCCAGCTCCCTCAACGCCAGCTCGAGGGGCGGATCTACAGCCCGAACACCCGATTGACGTTGAATCCCAGCCTCAGGTCCCCAGCGAGGGCATCGTCGACGGTCTCTCCGAGGACGTGCTGCTCCGTAGCCCATGGCGAGGCCGTGAGGAAGAGCTGGAACACATGGCCGCCCGTGTCGAGCGCCACCCCGACCGCCAGCGCGTCGGTCGTCCCGTCCGACCTCGAGCTGACGACGGGCACGTACTCGGCCAGCAGCGCGCTGCAGGGCGTCATCCGAAGCTGCGCCGCCAGCCCGACGCCGATGAGCGTGTTCTCCGGCGTCTGGACCTCGCCGTCCACCTCCTGGGCGAACACCGTGTTGAAGTGCCCGACGGTCGGCGACACCTGCACGCTGAGCCGGTCGCCGAAGCGTCGGGCGACCAGGAGCGCACTGGCATAGCTCAGGCTTCCGACGGCGTCTACGCCGTCGGCCTCGGTCGCCAGCGCGATGTTGCCAGTGAGGGCGACGGACAGGGGCACAGACCCGCTCTCGGTCTGGCGGAGCGCTGCGGCCTTGGCCCGTGCGTCGTAGAGCTTGTCGAACCGGGAGCGTCCGACGCCGACGCTCAGCCAATCGGTCACGCCGAGGTCGAGGCCGAAGCGAATGTTGGCTGCGCCATCGAGACCGAACAGGTCGTCGGGGCCATCCGTCACCCGCCCGAAGGCATGGAAGATGGTGATGTTGAGGTTTCCTTCCGGGAGGGTCGTGACCGAGGGCAGCGTGACGATGCTCGGTGCCCAGAACACATCCACCGGACGGTCTTGCGCCACCCGAACACGGGGGCGAGCAGGCTGCGCCATCACCGGCACCACCAGCCCGACGATCAGCGCGAAAACGGCGAAAGCGCGTATCACGAGGGCGTCAGGAGAATGTCAATCTCGACGCGTTGGACCTGATTCACCTTGACCATCAGCAGGCGGGGCGGTTGGATGTTGTGGTCGTCCAGGCGGACCTCCCACCCGGCACGGACGCGAAGTCCTTGGCGTGTGGGCTCGATGGTTCCAACCACCGTCAAGGGGCGTGCCACACCGTGAATCGTGAACGTGCCCTCCACGCGAGCCCGCTGTGGCGTTCGCTGCTGGAGGTCGAGAGGCGTCGTCAGACGGCCGGTGAACTCCGCGAACGGGAAACGTCGGGTTTCCAAGGCGTCTCGCATGTCGCGGTCGCGTTTCCCGATGCCGGTTTCCACTGTCTCCAAGTCCACATAGAAATCGACCTCCCGCGTGTCCAGGTCGAGGGCTCCGTTCAGGTGCGGCGAGGTGCCCGTAAACGTGTGGAGGGGCACGCGCGAGGTGAACTCGACCGTCCCCCGAGCCGATTCATAGGTCTGCGCCGTGGCCGGGATGGCCAGGATCGTCAGCGCGAGGGCGAGGGCACGCATGATGCCGGTCAATTGTCGAGCGCGCCAGCGCGGATCCAGGACTGGAGGGTCGAGAGGTCCTCTGATGTGAGCGGGGCATCGCCGAGAGGCATCCGAGCCCCGAACCGGGGCGATGCCTCGAGCTTGTCGATCAGCGGGCTACCGCCCGGGTCGCCTGCCTGGACGATGGCCTCGTCGTACTGGTCGCCGACACTCGCCATCAGCGCGGCGTAGGAGGAGAGATCGACGCCGCTGTCGGCCGGGCTGGCATGACAGCTCGCGCATCGAGCCGTGAGCAGCGGCTGGACATCCGAAGCGAAGCGGGCGGCCACGGGTGGAGTGGAACTCAGATCGGCCGGGCCCACCAGCGTGCTCTCGCACGCGCTCAGCAACACCGCAACAGCGACCAGCCCAATCCACCGGGCGGATGACAATACCAGAGAGAAACCCATACATCGGAGACGCGCGAGGCGTCGATATCGAGATCCCGGGCGGCGCCATAATTAGACGACGAAAGCGGCATGCCTGCGGCTCGGAGTCGCGTGTTGACGCCCATTCTGTCACCCACCAGCTCGATCTGGCAAGCATTTCCTCGAGCTGACGATCCGCCAGACGAGGGCTGCGCTACCGGCGGTACAGCACGAACGGCGGCTCGATGGATCTTGGATCGGCCGTGAGGAGGAGGCGGTCCGGCCCCAAGCCATCGGCCTGTATCTCCAGGTGCAGCGTCGTGAACACGGTGATGCCCGAGCCCTCAACGATCACGTCCGAAGGCAGCGGGGATTCGTCGAGGAGCAGGTAGGAGCCAAGCACGAAGAACCGGCCTTCAGCCTCGCCCCACCCGTTCTCGTAGATGCCATCGGTCCGGAAGCGAAATCCCAATTCGGCGGAAACGCCTGCTGCGTCAGGTGGCGAGAGGCCCACCCACACACCCAGAAGCTCGGGCGGTACCGAAAGCGGCTCGGCGCGAACCCACGGAACCTCGCTCGCATTGTGAAGCCCTTCTCCCTGAGTCGTCAGCGTGTCGTTGCGGACCGCCACCGGTCGCCAGAACGAGGCGTCTCCGTTTGAGAGAATCTGGATCGAATCGCCCTGGGCGCGGTATGGCGCTGTGGTCTCGAGGCCCTCGAGCGCTCCCAGGGGCGTCTGGACCACGGATCGCTCTGTCCACACCGCGTCGGTCACTGTGAGGTGCCTCTGAAGGACGCGGTATTCCTGCGGCTCGCTGGATGTGTCGTCGTCCTCGAGGGTGTATGCGAGCGTGTGGAGGCTGCGCCACGTGCCGTGAAGCGAGACCGAGGGAGACAGCGGAACCGATGGCGGTGCGCTGCCGCAGCCGACCAGGAATATCGCCAGCCCGATGAACAGAAAAGGCGTTCTCTGCATCGAGCTGGCGATCGGCGCTACGCGTAGTCCTCCATCGGTGGGCAGGAGCAGACGAGGTTGCGGTCCCCGTAGGCGTTGTTCACGCGCCCGACCGTCGGCCAGAACTTGTGGGAGACGGCGCCCGCGTTCGGGAAGGCCGCCTGCTGGCGGGTGTACGGGTGGCTCCACTCGTCGGCAGAGACCTCCGCGACCGTGTGAGGCGCCATCTTGAGGACGTTGTCCTCGGCGTCGGCGGTCCCCAGTTCGATTTCCTGGATCTCGGTACGGATGGCGATGAGCGCGTCCACGAAGCGGTCCAGCTCCACAAGCGACTCACTCTCCGTGGGCTCCACCATGAGCGTGCCCGTGACCGGCCAGCTCATCGTGGGGGCGTGGAAGCCGTAGTCGATCAGTCGTTTGGCGATGTCTTCGGCACTGACGCCAGCCTTCTGGAAGGGGCGCACATCGAGGATGAACTCGTGGGCGACAAAGCCCTCTGGGCCCTTGTACAGCACATCGTAATGGCCCTCGAGGCGCTTCGCCATGTAGTTGGCGTTGAGGATGGAGATCAGCGATGCGCGCCGCAGCCCCTCCGGCCCCATCATGGCGATGTAGGCCCACGAGATGAGCAGGATGAGCGCGCTGCCGAACGGCGCCGCCGCCACCGGGCCGATGCCCTCGTCGCCGCCTGTCGGGATGATCGGATGGGAGGGCAGGAACGGCGCCAGCTTCTCGACGACGCCGATCGGGCCCATGCCCGGTCCGCCGCCGCCGTGCGGGATGGCGAACGTCTTGTGCAGGTTGAGGTGGCACACGTCCATCCCGTAGTCGCCGGGGCGGCAGAGGCCCACCTGTGCATTCAGGTTTGCGCCATCCATGTACACCAGCCCGCCGTTCTCGTGGACGATGTCAGCGATCTCGCGGATGGTCCGCTCGAAGACGCCGTGTGTGGACGGGTAGGTGATCATGAGTGCCGCGAGGCGGTCGGCATTGGCCTCCGCCTTTTCTCGGAGGTCGTCCAGGTCCACCTCGCCTGCGTCCGTCACCTCGACGGGGACCACGTCCATCCCGGCCATGACCGCGCTGGCGGGGTTGGTGCCGTGCGCAGAGGTCGGGATGAGGCAAGCTGTGCGCTGCGTGTCGCCCTGGGCGATGTGGTAGGCACGGATCGTGAGCAGGCCGGTGTACTCGCCCATCGCGCCCGAGTTGGGCTGGAGCGAGATGGCGTCGAAGCCGGTGATCTCGGCGAGCCACTCCTCGAGCGTGTTGATGACCTCCTCGTAGCCCTCCACCTGATCCATTGGGGCGAAGGGGTGGACGCCTGCAAAGCCAGGAAACGTGACCGGCATCATCTCGGCGGTCGCGTTGAGCTTCATCGTGCACGATCCGAGCGGGATCATGGCGTGCGCGAGCGAGAGGTCCTTGTTCTCGAGGCGCTTCAGGTAGCGCAGCATCTCCGTCTCGGAGTGGTAGCGGTTGAAGACCGGGTGCTCGAGGTAGGGCGTCGTGCGAGCGAACAGGCCCGTGTAGCCAGTCTCCGGGTCGGTGTCGACCGTCGCGTCGTCTACACCGAAGGCCGCCAGCACGTCGGCGAGGTCCTCGATGGTGACGGTCTCGTCCAGCGCGATGCCGACCGTTCCGTCCGCATAGCTCCGCAGGTTGATGCTAGAGTCCTCCCACGCGCTGGCGATCACAGTGTCAGCCTCCAGCCCCTCGGGGCGCACGCGGATCGTGTCAAAGAACGTGTCGTGGACGAGCGGGTGTCCGTTCGCCGCCAGCGCGTCGGCCAGCAGGCGGGTGTGTCGGTGAACGTGCTCGGCGATCGTCTTCAGGCCGTCGGGGCCGTGGTAGACGGCGTACATCCCGGCCATGATGCCGAGAAGCACCTGCGCCGTGCAGATGTTGGACGTCGCCTTCTCGCGGCGGATGTGCTGCTCGCGTGTCTGGAGCGCCATGCGGAGCGCCGTGTCACCGTGGCGGTCCTGGCTGACGCCGATGATGCGACCCGGCAGCTTGCGCGCAAACTTGTCGATGGTGGCGAAGAAGGCGGCGTGGGGGCCGCCGTAGCCCATCGGCACGCCGAAGCGCTGGGTGGACCCGAGCGCCACGTCCGCGCCCCAGGTGCCCGGCGCCTCAATGAGCGTCAGCGCGAGCAGGTCGGTTGCTACGGCGAGGTAGGCCCCGGCCTCGTGGACGCGGTCCGCCAGCGCGGCGTAGTCCACGATTTCGCCATCGGTAGTGGGGTACTGCACCAGCACGCCCATCACGTCATCGCCGATCGCCAGCTCGAGGGTGTCCGTGACCTCGACGGTGATGTCCTGCGGCTCGGCCCGCATTTTGACCACGGCGATGGTCTGCGGATGGCACCGCGCGTCCACGACAAACGTGCCGCGCTTGCCCCGATGCGCGCCCGAGAACAGCGACATGGCCTCGGCGGCAGCTGTCGCCTCGTCTAGCAGGGACGCGTTGGCGACGGGAAGGCCGGTCAGGTCTGTGACCACGGTCTGGTAGTTCAGCAGCGCTTCCAGGCGTCCTTGGGCGATCTCGGCCTGGTAGGGCGTGTACTGCGTGTACCAGCCTGGATTCTCGAGCACGTTGCGCTGGATCACCGGCGGCACGAACGTGCCGTGGTAGCCCATGCCCATGAACGACCGCGCGGGCTCGTTCCAGTCACTCATGGCGCGGAGCGTCTCGATCAGCTCCTGCTCGCTCAGCGCCTCAGGCAGTTCGAGCGGACGGCCCAGCCGGATGGCATCCGGGATGGCGGCGTTGGCGAGGGCCTCGAGCGAGTCCAGCCCGAGCGCCTCGAGCATGGCCTGCGTGTCTGCGCTGGAGGGGCCGAGGTGGCGCTCAGCGAAGCGATCGGGGTGGGAAAACAACCGGGTGTCAGTGCCGACGGTCTCCATGAGGGGAAGGGCGGTGGTGTGAGGGTGGAAGAAACGTCAGCCCGATGGCCTGTGCTCCGCCTGAACACGCTCTTCGCGGAGCGGGAACGCGGCCTTCAATCCGCCGCCGCGAGAGGCGCCGTGTCGGGCTGGCGGCGTGGGGATGCTTCTCCCACGAGTAGGACACCCGTAGCGACACAGTGCTGCTGTGTTCTCGCCTTGGCTTGACGACCCTGTGAATGCCTCGAGCTGGCGACGGGCGCCTATCCGGCCTCGCGTCCCATCGTCTTGGTCGGGGCCTCGCGAAGAGTGTCGAGGGCTTCGTGTGCGGCCACTTGCTCGGCGGCCTTCTTCGAGCGCGCCGTGCCCCGCCCCACCTCCTTGCCATCCACCACGGCGGCCACGGTGAACTCGCGGTCGTGGCTCGGACCGACCTCTGAGAGCGTGTCGTAGGTCGGCTGGCCGAGGCTGCGGGCCTGCACCAGCTCGAGGAGCTGGCTCTTGTAGTTAGTCTTCTCCTGCGCGACGTCTTTGAGGTTCACGCAGCGATCCAGAACGGCGTTGACGAAGCGCCGCGCGGCGCCGAATCCGAGGTCTACGTACACAGCGCCCACGATGGCCTCGAACGCGTCGGCCAGGATGGTGGCGTTCGAGCGCCCGCCGGAGGCGTCCATGTTGTCCGAGAGGAGCACAAGCGGCGCCAGCCCGATCTTCGTCGAGAAGTCAGCTAGGCACTTGCCATTGACAAGGTTGGCGCGGGTGCGCGTCAGGAAGCCCTCATCACGGTCGGGGAAGGTGGTGTAGAGGCGCTCTGCGACGACGGCGCCCAGCACAGCGTCGCCGAGGAACTCGAGGCGTTCGTTGCTCTCGGTACCGTCGGTGGTGAGGCCTCGGAAGATGGAGCGATGCTTCAGGGCGTGCTCGTAGGTCGCCAGCGCGCCAATGGGCATCCCGACCAGGGCCTCGATGTCTCGCCGAGAGACGCCGCTGTCGGTGATCTCGTCGTTGGTCTCCGGCCGCACCTCGCGGCGAGACGGCTTAGGGACAGCGGGGCCGCGCAGGGCACCCAGCCAGGACCGGACGAGGCGAGCGCTGCGTTGGAGGGTTCCGTTGGAGGACATCGAGCTGGCGAGAGAGGGCGCCGGTCGGCGGACGCCCCAAGGTCCGACCATCGACGTTCCGAGGCAAGCGGAGTTGGGGATCTGAACTCCATGCAGCCGCCGTCGTCTCATTCAACCGTTCTCTGGTTTCTGTGATGCCCTCCCTCAACCCGGCCACCGGTGTTCTCCTCGAGTCCCCTGAGCCCCACACCGAGCGCCAGCTCGAGGACGCACTGGCGAGCGCATCGAGCGCCTTCGAGCGGCACCGCGCGCTGTCGTTCCAGGAACGCGCCGTGCGGATGCGCCGCGTGGCCGACCTGCTGGAGCGCGACGCCGACGCTCACGCCGAGCGCATGACGCGCGAGATGGGGAAGCCGCTCGCTCAGGCCCGCGCCGAGGCCGAGAAGTGCGCCTGGGTCTGCCGCTACTACGCCGAGCACGCGGAGACCTTTCTCACCGACGCCCCGCGCCACGTGGACGAGGCGCAACGGTCGTTCGTGGCCTACGAGCCGCTGGGGCCGGTGCTCGCCATCATGCCGTGGAACTTCCCCTACTGGCAAGTCTTCCGGTTCGCCGCGCCCACACTCATGGCGGGTGGCGTCGGACTTCTGAAG
>JBCBZH010000114.1:0-12086 GCA_039815415.1 Bacteroidota bacterium | reverse complement strand
CGCGCAGAGGGTCAGATCACCTTCCAGTCATCGCCCAGCTTGAGCTGGCATCATGAGCCGTGGGCCTCGGTCTCGCCAGCTCGAGTCTAGGCCGTCGCAATGCCTTCGGGAATCTCGGACAGGCGACGGAAGGCACCAATGCGATCGTCCAACTCTGCTGGGGTGATGGACGCAAGGCGCTCAGGCCCAAACGCCTCCACGACGAATGACGCCAGCGCGCTGCCGACGACTACGGCCTGCCGCATCGACTCAGAGTCCACCGCGCCTACGCGGAGCAGATGTCCGGCAAAACCCCCGAGAAACGTATCGCCAGCACCAGTGGGATCGACCACGTCTTCCAGAGGGAAGGCCGGAGCCGAGAAAATCTCTTCTCCACAGAACAGCAGAGCGCCGTGTTCGCCCTTCTTGATGATGAGTGTGTCGGGCCCCATCGCCCGAATGGCGCGCGCTGCCTGAACCAGGTTCGGCGTATCGGCGAGCTGGCGAGCCTCTTCATCATTGATGACGAGCACATCGACACGCCGTAGCGTCTCCGCTAGCGCGTCAGGTGTGGTCTCGATCCAGAAGTTCATGGTGTCTGCCACCACCAGACTGGCACCGCCTCCAGTCTCACACTGGTCGATCACGGCGGACTGAATGGACGGATCGAGATTGCCGAGACACACGATCTGGGCACGGCGGTAGGCCTCCGGCAAGTCCGGCGTGAAGTCAGCCAGGACGTTGAGGTGCGTCGTGAGCGTGTCTCGGGTGTTGAGATCGTAATGGTAGCGCCCCGCCCAGAAGAACGTCTCGCCCTCCGGGTCCACCACGAGACCGTCCGTGTCCACCCCGCGCTCGCGGAGCATGGCGATATGGGCCTCCGGGAAGTCAGCCCCCACCACGGCATTGAGCTGAACCGGCCCAGCCAAGAGCCGGGCCGCCAGGGACGCATAGGTAGCTGAGCCTCCAAGGATGCGCTCGGCACGGCCGAACGGCGTCTCGACAGTGTCGAAGGCGACGGTGCCGACGACGAGCACAGAGGGGGGAAAAGAGACGGACAGGTCAGGCATGGCACAGAGAGCCGACCCGCCGCGTTGCGGGCCGCGCGAAGATACCGACTGGCCCTGTTCGCGCGGAGGGAGATGCGCTCAACAGCACAGCGCGCGATTCAAGACCCCAGAAGACAACCCAGTCCTCAGATCCTGAATCGCGCACAGGGTTCGGTGCTCGAGCTGGCGAGCCCTGGACGTGCCGTGCTCTACTTCCGCGCCCGGTCTACCCAGTCGTCGATCTTCGCTGCAACGATGCCCGAGATCGCCACTTTCACGGCGTCGGACACGGTCTCCGCGAGGTCCTTGGTCTTCTCGACCCCCTCCTCGGCGTAGTCACCTGCCGTTCCTGCAGCGTCTCGGATAGCGTCGGCAGCACGATCAAGTGCGTCGGAGATCGATTCACCAGCATCGCCTGCGAGAGCACTGGCTTCCTTCTTGTAGGCCTTTCCCTTCTTGGTGGCCTCTTTCTGGAGGGTCTTGGCTCGCGATTCGACGCGCTCGGCAAGCGTTGGGGGCTCGGGGTCCGGCACCAAGCCGGTCAGGATCCGCCCAGCAAGAATGCCGATGCCTGCTGCGGAGAGCACCGCCAGCCCGGGGTTAGCCTCGGCCCAGGCTTTCACCTTGTCGAAGGTCGTCTCCGAGGCGTAGTCGTCCGGCATCTTGTAGTCCGCCGGAGCGGGGGGGCGAACGGGGGTCGTGCTGGCGGCCATAGCCTGCTTGGCGGGCTCAGCAGCAGCGTTTGGGACGGCCTTGCCTGCCGTCTTGGGGGTCACATCAGCCGATGCGCCATCGCCCTGAGCGGCATCGGTGGGAGGAGTCTTGTCAGCCATGATTCAAACGGAAAGATGAGACGTGGGCACGCGGCGAGGCGTGCGCGTCGTTCGGCGAAGGGAAGCCTGCTCGGTCTGTCCGGCGCAGGCACGCCGTACACCCGCCTGGATGGCTGATTGTTTCGCCATCCGCGCGGATCTGGGGATCCCCCCGTAGATTGTTGTTCTCCCTACCGGATCGCCGCGTCCCCCCATGCCCCTCCGGTCGCTCCGCCAGCTTCGGCTGCGCGCTCGCATCGTCATAGTCCTGATCGCGCTCGTTGCCTGCGCGATTCCTCGTCCGGTTGCTGCGCAATCTGGCGCCCCGCTCGTGGGCGACGCCAGCGCTGCCGAGATTGCCTTCGATGAGGCCCAGGCCCTCGTCCACGCAGACCTGTACGGTCCTGCTCTCCGCGCGCTCCAAGCCTTCCGCCGAACCTACCCGCGCGACGCACACGCCCCGCATGCGCTCTTCCTCCAGGCAGAGTCAGCACTGGCGCTGGGGGATGACCTCGGCGCGGCCGACCTCTACGCAGAGTTTGAAGACACCTACCCGACCCATCCGCTTGCGGCTCAGGCCCGCCTAGCCCTAGGACGCTACTACTACGCCAGCTCGAGGTACGACGAGGCTGAAGCGGTCTTCCGCGACGCACTGACGCAACCTCTCGATCCGGTCGCGGCTGCTGAGATCGCCTACCTGCTCGGCCAGACCTCGCGAAAGCAAGGCAACCCCACGGCTGCGGTGGCGGCCTTTGAACGCGCGGCCACCGACGACACGCCGACGGCTCCTGCTGCGCTCTACGCGCTGGGGGTGGTCCACACGCAGCAGGGCGACGCCCAGCAGGCGGCTCGAGCGTACGCTCGTCTAAAACGACGATACCCTGAGTCCACCGAGAGCACGAATGTCGGGCTCGCGCTTGCGGAGGCGTATATCCGAACGGGTCAACTTGCAGAGGCAGAAGAAGCGATCCTGAATCGCGCCTGGGAACACGGAACTGATGAGACCCAACGAGCGGGGCTTCTACTGGGTGAGATCCGCGTTCAGCTCGGCGACTATGACGGTGCACGAGAGATTCTTCTAGGCGTTCCCGCCGACAGCCCCTATCGTCAGCGCGCAGCCCTCGCCTACGGCCGCGCAGCCTTTGCACAGGAGGACTGGAATGAGGCGATCCGTGCCCTCACAGAAGCTCGCGCCACCGAAAGCACAGGCGACGATCCGGTGGCACACGAAGCCGCGTACTACCGAGGCCTCGCACTCAAGAAGATCGGCCAGCTCGGCGATGCTGAGGCAGCCCTCCGATCCGCTCGAGACCGCCGCCCGACAGGTGCCTATGCCCAGGCGGCCCTTCTCGAGCTAGGGATTCTCCAGTACGAGCGGCGGCGCTACGACGACGCTGTGCTGTCATTCGACCGCCTGTTGACCGAGGCACCGAACGGGCCGTTCGCGGGAGAAGCCGCGAGGCGTCTCGGCGAGACCTATGCCACCCTCGGCCAGACGGCGCGCGCCAACGAGGCCTTCGAGCGGGCCGAGGCACTGGGATCGGCCACCGCCGAGACCCGTTCCGAGGTGGCCTTTCAAAGCGCCTATGCACTCTTCCAAGCCGAGCGCTACGAGGAAGCCACGAATGCGCTGCTCCGCGTTGCTGCGGACGACCCCTCGGGAGCGCGAGCTGGCGAGGCGCTGTTCTACGCTGGCGAGAGCGCCTTCCAGTCCGACCGCTACGACCGAGCGGAAGCCATCCTCGATGAGTTTGCGCGACGCTTCCCCGACCACCCGAAAGCCGACGCGGGGCGGTATGTGCTCGCGTGGACGCATTTCAAACGCCGCGATTACGCGGCCGCTGCTGCAGGGTTCGAACGCTTCCTCTCTGCCTACTCGCGCTCGGCAGAAGCCGTCCCCTACTACGCCGACGCGCTGCTCCGCCTCGGCGACAGCTACTCCGCGCTTCGTCAATTCGATGATGCCCGGGCGGTGTATGCCCTCGTCCCGGATGCGACTTCGGATGGGCGTGGATCGGACTATGCTCTCTTTCAAACGGCCCAGGCCTTCGCCGGGCAAGGGCGCACGAACGACGCGCTGGCGGCCTACGGACGCCTGATCGACGGCTTCCCCCAGTCCGGGTTGCTCGGCGCTGCACTGGTGGCCCGAGGCGGCATCCTGTTCGCCCAAGGGAATTACGATGACGCTCGGGCAGATTATGACCGCGTCGCGCGGACCCTGGCCAACGACCCCGCCGCGCCCCGCGCCCTCGTCGGTACCGGTGACTCATATGCCAACCAGGAGCGCTACGATGACGCTGAGGTGGCTTACCGAGCCGTGATGACACGCTACCCCAATAGCCCGTACGCAGCAGACGCGCTGGACGGCCTCGGCTTCGTGTATGAGTCTCAAGGCCGTAGCGATGAACTGGATGCGCTGGTCGCCACCTTCGAGAATCAAGTCACGGACCCCGAAGCCTTGGCCCGGATTCGTCTGGGGCGGGCCGAAGCAGCCCTCACGGCAGGCGACATCACCACGTCCACGCAGCGCCTCGAGGCTCTTCTCTCGACGGAGATTCCTCCTGACATCGAGGCAGAGGCGTTGCTTCTCTTGGCCCGCAACTATGTGGACCTTGGAGCTCCCAACGATGCCGCACAAGTGCTCCGTCGCCTGGGACGCCGCTTCCCGGACAGTCCCCTCGCTCCTGAGGCTCGTCTCCAGCTGGCGGAGGCGCTCCTCGCCGCGGGCGATCCGGCCGGGGCTCTCGGCGCAGCACAGGACTTTGCGGAAGCCTATCCGAACGATGCCGAGCAGATCGCTCGAGCGATCAAGCTGGAAGCAGACGCGCTGCGTGCCCAGGACCTTGGCGACGAGGCCGATGAGCGGCTCCGAGTCTTGCTTCGAGACCATCCGGGATCGTCGGCAGCGGCCGAGGTGCTTCGCGAACGCCCCGACCTCGCACCTCCGCCCTCAGACGGTGCGAATGACGAGGACACGGACGGCGATGGCACCCCGTAGTGATGCTCCCTGACACGGCCCGCTTTACGCTCAATGTCGATGCCTTCGTGGAAGGCATGTCCAAGGGCATGGCTCCGGCGATCCGACAGGTCCAGTTCCGCTACGCCGCCTACGCAGCCCTCTTTCTCCTCCTCTGGCTGGTGTCGGGCCGCCTCACGGCCAGCCAGGACCGGTTCAGCCCCACGAGCATGTTGTGGCTTGCGGGTGCGGTCGGCTTTGGCCTGTCAGCCGCACTCCGTCCGATCCTGTATCGGCGCCAGATCCAGAACCTCCTTGCGGGCCGCATCGATATCGGTCGCCGGGTCGAAGTCCGGCTCTCTGAGACCGACCTGGAGATTGAGGTGGCCGATGTGCGGACCTCCATACAGCGCCTGAACACGCTCGCAAGCGTCGAGGCGTTTGATGATGGCGTCTTGCTCGAGGTGCTGACCAAAGAGTTCCTCTGGATCCCGCAGTCTGCGTTCTCTAGTCGCGACAGCCAAGATCGGTTCGTGCGCCACATTCTGGAGCGCGCCCCGATCCCCGACCCCTCTCTGTAAGACGTGCCCCTCTCTGCCCCCATGCCACGTCCTCTTCTCCTCTTCGCCAGCGCGATGGGTCTCCTGCTGGGCACCGCATTCCCAGCACAAGCTCAGGACCCGCAGCTCCCAAGCCTCTCGCCGGGCGTGTTCGAAGTCCGAGGCCCTGTGCGTGTGAGCCTGCCACAGATCGAGCGGCAGCCCCTGAGTGGATTTGGCCCCGCCCTCCCGGTCTTCACCGTGGGCCCGCGTGCGCCCATTGAGCGCCCCTTCGTCCCTGACATCGAGGCGCTTCCGGACCTCTCGCTCACGGAGCCCCCTGAGCCCCCCACGTCCCTTGCCACCGTGACCCAGAACCGGGTAGAGGCTGGTGCAGGCACCCGATTCGCACGCTATGGCAGAGCCGACCTCACCTTTGGCGGCGAAGCCGGCCAGTTCTACGTCGATGCGGATTACGACGGCCTCTCCGTCACCGACCAAGCCTCGCTCCAGGACGACCTCGTGGACTTCGACCATGTGGCCGTTCGGGCTGGCGGCCAGTCTTTTGCTCCCGGCCGGTTCCGCCTTGATGGTCAGGTGATGCGGGATTCGTACACCCTGGCTGGTCTAGCAGTCCCCACGGATCGGCGTGTGCGTCGCCACGTTGGCATCGACGCCAGCTCGAGCGGTGTGGGCACACTGCCCTTCGAGATCAAGGTGGGCTATGCCAATGCGCAGCTCACCGAAACCGGCGCGCCCAGTAGCGAGACGACAGAGAATCGCATCGATGCGCAGGCAGACGTGGCACTGCTTGACCGATCGCTTCGACTCGATGGAGCCGCGGGCACGTCGGGGCTCGAAGGCGGCATCGGGACGGATGTGCAGTACGGCGTGGGTGGGGTGTCTCTTGCGTTCGAGCGCCCTTCGGGGCTGCGGCTCATCGTGGGCGCTCGCGGTCTCACGTATCGCTCCACCGAAGCGGCAGGCGGAGGCGACGCCCGGCAAATCGGCCCCATCGTGGATGCTCAATTGCCCCTAGGCGCCCTGCATGCCTTCGTGACGAACGACCCGCATCTCGCGATCCGTAGCGTGACCTCCCTGAGTCTTGAGAACCCCTATGTGACAGGGCCGCTCTCCCTCGCTCCCGATGTTGTTCCCATCGACGCCAAGGGAGGCGTTGAATTGCGTTCGGGGGGGCTAAGGGCTCGAGGCTTCGCTCTCCTCAAGTACGCGCCCACATTCCTCATCTTCGAGCAAGTGGAGACTGGGCTGTACGCGCAGAACGTCCTCAACGCACGCACTGTGGGTCTTGGAGGGGATGCCGCGTGGATTCTGTCTTCGGGCGTCACGGTCTCGGCCAGCGGGGAAATCCGCAACGGCCGAACAGGAGACGGGGCGACAGATGGCGGCAAGATCCCCTTCTTCGCGCCGGTGGTAGGACGCGTTGGCGTCTCGGTGCCCTTCTCTCGCGGCCGCATGGGGCTGGCGGCCTACGGTGAAGCGCGGCGGCCCATGGACCGGAGTGACCAGACCAAGGCGCCAGCGTGGGGGCGCCTCGAACTGGATGCCCGGTACGACATCTCGGGACCGTTCTCGGCGGTTCTGCGCGGCCGCCACCTGCTGGGGACTCAGGAGCGGTGGCCCAGCTTCCGTGAGCCCGGTGTCGCCATCGAGGTGGGGGTTCGGATGGTGTGGTAACCCCGCCCGTTCACTGTCTGCGCTCTACCTTTCCTCTCTCCCTCGCCGCTGTCTTCTGTGACTCTGCTCGACGCCCTCGCCGCTGCTCTCCGAGACTGCCTGCTCTCCGGCCACTCGGCGTCGTTGCCCGGTGTGGGCCTGCTGCAGCGCGAGCGCGTCACCGCTCGGGTGGAACGCCAGCCGGACGGCTCGAGTCTCCTGCTTCCACCAAGTGAAACGGTGGCTTTCGTCCCCGGCCCCGGCACCGAAGACGACACGCTGGCGACACGCATATTGCGAAGCCTCGGCACTCCCAACGCCGACCCCTCGACCACTCTCAAGCAGGCCATCGACCAGCTCGAGGGACATCTGTCCGCCTCCGGCTCCGTCCTACTCCCGGGGGTTGGAACGATGCGCCGGGGCGGCGAGGGGCTCGTGTTCGAGGCCGACCCAAGCCTGCTCGCAGCGGTCGCCCAGCCGTATGAAGGCATGACCCCGGTGAGTGCCCAGGCGTCCGAGGCCCCAGCACCCACGGATGCCTCATTCATTGACGAGGACACCCTCGACGACGACCTCGACGACGTGCTGGCGGCTCCGCTGGACACGCCTGACCCGGGCGCGTTGCGTGCCGTTCTCCCGCTCACCCCGGAGCCTCTTGCTGAGCCTCCCTCCCCAGAACCTTCGAGCACCGCCCCAGAGCAGGACGTACCCGCCGCTCCCCCTCCACCCGCGTCGCCTCCCCCGGACGTCCCGTCGGACGACGACACCAACCTCTGGCCTGTCGCGCCCGCACCCACAGAGCCTGACCCGCCAGCTCGTCCCGATCCCCCTGCGCCCGTTGCCTCTCCTGCTCCAGACGAGCTGGCGACACCTCCAGACGAGGCCCCTGTAGATGCGGTCCCTGTAGATGCAGCTACCGACGAGCTGACGGCACCGCTAGTTGCGGCTCCTGTAGACTCGAGCCCTACTCCTTCACAGCAGGAGGATGCACCAGCGACATCGGACCCCTCTGACCTGGGCTGGCTGGATGCCTACGACTCCAAAGAAGGCGAGGAGGCCGCACCGGCTGCCGCGCTGGGACTCGCGGGGGCAGGCGCCGTGGGAGCGTCCGCGGCAGCATCTGATGACACCCCTTCGCACCTTCCCAAACCAGCCCCGATCATCGCGGGCCCCGTTGACCTACCTCCTAAGCGTCGCGTTCCGATGTGGGCGTGGCTGCTGATCCCTCTGCTCGCGCTGGCGCTCCTCTTTTTCTGGTATCGGTCGACGCAAACGCCAGAGCCCTCTGAGCCCATTCTGACAGCCGAACTGGCACTGGACGACGCCTTTGCACCGGTCGCCCAGGACTCGCTTTCGGCGTCTGTCGCCACCGTCCCCGACTCCTCGGAGCTTGCCTCGGAGGGCCTTTCGGACAGCACGACGTCAGCCACGCCATCCGTGCAAGAGGCGGCAGCGCTGGAAGGCGAGTTCCCAGTTGAGGAGTTGACGGCACCTGGCGCCAGCTCGGCACCGCCCCCCTCTTCTCCTCCACCCCGCCCGGCACCGCCTCGCACGGCCACGCCAGCGACGACGTCGCCCTCAGCCTCTCGAGTGCCCATTGACGAACCCGATCTGAGCGGTCTCTCTGATGCCGACCGGGACGCCCTCATCGGGACTGCGCCCATCGTCTCTGGCCGTGGAGGCTTCTCATGGGTGGTTCTCTCGACGCGAGACCGTACCCCGGCGGACTTGCGTGCTCGGCAATACCGTGATGCGGGCTGGCGCGTTCGTGTGTTCGAGACGGAGGCTCTGGGCGACACCGTGTACCGCCTCGCCATCGGCCAGTTTGCCTCTCGCGACCAGGCCGACCGCCTCCGTCCCTTCCTTCCCTCCCAGGTTCCGCAGGATACCTGGCGCCTCGATCTCAGCACGCTCTAACCTGGCACTCTCTCGATGCCCGCTCTCCTTCTCGCCCTCCAGGACACGCTCGCCGGCGCGTCCACGGCCCTAGCCGACACTGCCGCCGCGGTCGTCCCGCCACCGCCCCCTGAGCCCACGTTCATGGAACGCCTCGGCAACGGCTTCGAACTGCTGTTCCTCGGCGGCTGGACGATGATTCCCATCCTCCTGCTCTCGATCCTGACCGTTGCCATCTTCTGGGAGCGCCTGCGGGCCCTTCGACGTGCAGAAGGAGACCCACAGACGCTCACGCAATCTGTTGGGGACTACGTGCAGCGCGGTGACATCGCCGGGGCGGTGGCGTTTTGCCGGACTCACGGTACACCTGCCGGACGAATCGTGCAGCGCGGGCTGGAGCGCCTCGGGCGACCCATCGGGGAAATCAAGGAAGCTGTGGAGGAAGCGGGCCGACGCGAGACCTATGAGCTGGAGAAGCGCATGGACCTGCTTGCGTCGTCCGCCGCGATTGCTCCGATGCTGGGCTTCCTCGGCACCGTGACAGGCATGATCACCGCCTTCCAGGAGATCCAGCGCTATGAGGGCCTCGTCAACCCGTCGCTGCTGGCGGGCGGCATCTGGGAGGCGCTGGTGACGACTGCCGCCGGGCTGGCGGTGGGCATCCTGGCGCTGTTCGCCTACAACTTGCTCATCAACCGGATCGCCAGACTGGTCAACGGGCTGGAGCGTGCCTCGTCCGACTTCATCGACCTGCTGCAGTCGCCCTCCCCTGAACGGCGCCCGGCCCCGGCTCAGCCTGCTGCGTAACGATGGCCCAGTTCAACTTCTCTTCGGGTCGCAAGGCGCTGACGGCATTCAGCCTCGCCTCACTGACGGATATCGTCCTGCTGCTGCTGATCTTCTTCCTGCTCACGTCGTCGTTCGTGACGCAGTACGGGCTACGCGTCAACCTGCCGGACGTGTCCGCGGCGGCGCCGCTGGAGCAGCAGTACGTGGCCGTGACCGTCAATGAGGAGGGCTCCCTCTTCGTGGATGACGTGGAAACAACCGCCGACAGCCTCGTGATCACCATCGAGTCGCTCCGCGAGGACCGCTCCGCGCTGGCGGTCTACGCCGACCAGGACGCCACCATCGGCCTCCTCGCCACCGTGGCTTCAGCAGCTGCAGAGCTGGACATGCGGGTCGCGATTGCCACAGACGCCAGCGCGCCCTAATCATTCTCGCCAGCTCGACGGGTTCTCCGCGATGTAGCGCCGGACGGTCTCGAGCTGGCGGCCGTCGCGGATGATGACGTCATAGAAACGGGGTTGCCAAGCGAAGGCGGGGTGCGTGGCCCGGATGCGGCGGGTGCAGGCATATTTGAATCGCCCAACGATGGCGCCAAGCGTGTTGGGTTTCCATTCCGGGTGATGGGCGGCTCGCCTGGCGTCGATGCCTCCATTCAGCGTTCCCGGTAGAGACGCCCCGCGGGGCGTCTCTACGGTGCCGGTCGGGGGTGCATCGGCGTCAGATTCACCACCAATGCCGCCTGAAGACGAACCGCCATCCCCGCGCAACGCCAACACGCCGTGCACGTGATCCGGCATGACCACAAACGCATCCAACGTTACGTCCGGCCGCAATTCCCCCGTCCGCTCCCATTCATCGTGGACGACCCGCCCCGCGTCCGTCAGCTCGACGCGCCCGTTTCGCACTCGGCCAAACCAGGGAATCCGGTTGCGCGTTACGATGACGACGTGGAACACGCCACGTCCGTAATCGAAGCCCGGGAGCCGTGCCGACGGCACCCGATGCGTCTGCTGGTACCGTTCGACGGGCTCGGCGACGACGCCAGCCCGAGAGCCACCCTCGATCTGGCGCATCACGACCGACAGCGCGCGGATCATGCGCCCCAACCCGCGCGATCGAGAGACCGGTACTGCACGGCCTCCGCCACGTGCGCAGGCCCAATCGCCAGCTCGTGATCGAGATCCGCGATGGTGCGAGCCACTTTCAGGATGCGGTCGTGAGCGCGGGCCGACAAGCCGAGGCGCGTGAGGGCCGACTTCAACAACCCCTGCCCGGCGGCGTCCAGGCGGCAGTGCTCGCGAACCTGGCGGCTCGACATCTGGGCATTGGTCACGCCCGGCACACCAAACCGGTCGAGCTGGCGATCCCGTGCGGCCACCACGCGCTGGCGGACGGCGGCGCTCGGCTCGGCATCCTCGCGGCGGTTCAGGGCCTCGAAGGGCACCGGCGTCACCTCCACGTGCAAGTCGATGCGGTCGAGCAGCGGGCCGCTGACCTTGGCAAGGTAGCGCTGTGCCGCACCCGGAGCACACACGCAAGCCCGCGAAGGATCGCCATTATGTCCGCACGGACACGGGTTCATGCTCGCGACCAGCATGAAACGCGCCGGGTAGCGGACGGTGGCCCGTGCACGCGCAATCGTGACCTCGCCTTCTTCCAGAGGCTGTCGGAGCACTTCTAGAACGGGCCGGTCGAACTCCGGCAGCTCGTCGAGGAAGAGGACGCCGTTATGGGCGAGCGAGATCTCGCCGGGCATGGGATTGGAGCCACCGCCGCAAAGCCCTGCGTTCGAGATGGTGTGGTGCGGGGATCGGAACGGACGCTCCGAGATCAGCCCGTAGCGCGCAGACCCATTGAGGCGCCCACCGACGCTGTGGATCTTGGTCGTCTCCAGCGCCTCGGGCGGCGTGAGCGGGGGAAGAATCGTGGGCAGGCGCCGCGCGAGCATCGTCTTGCCTGATCCCGGCGGGCCGACCATCAGCGCGTTGTGGCCTCCGGCGGCGGCCACCTCGAGGGCACGCTTCACGAGACCCTGGCCCCGTACGTCGGCGAAGTCGAGCGCATGCGCAGCATCGAGCTGGCGAAGCGGCGTGGTCCGGGCGGGCGTGCCGTGGCCGCCCTGCTCACTCAGCAGCTCGAAGGCGTCTTTCAGCGAGGCGACGCCGTAGACCTCCAGCCCATCCACAACGGCTGCCTCGGCAGCGTTGGCCTCCGGCACAAGGATCCCGCGACGTCCTTCAGTTTTGGCCCCAGCTGCCATCGAGAGCACGCCCCGAACGGGCCGCAATGACCCATCGAGCGACAGCTCACCCACGATCGCCAGCTCGTCGAGAACCTCCTGGGGAAGAAGCCCCTCCACAGTGGCGGCGATGAGCCCAAGGGCGATGGG
>JBCBZH010000239.1:0-6947 GCA_039815415.1 Bacteroidota bacterium | reverse complement strand
GTACCCGTTCTGCTCACACCAGTCCCGGAACCAGAGGCGCAAGACCTCAGCGAGGTGCGGCGCCAGGTTGTCCTCGTGCGAGTAGACATCGAACTGGAGCTGGATGGGGGTCTCGAGAGCCGTCTGGTACTCCGCGTCTGGGAGAACTCCCTCGCGGTTCATGCGGCTGAGCACCAGATTTCTGCGCTCCATCGAGTTCTCCGGGTTGCGGACCGGATCGAACCGGGTGTTGGCCGCGAGCATCCCGACCAACGTGGCGGCCTCTTCGGGCGCGAGGTCAGCGGCGGACTTCGAGAAGTAGGTCTGGCTGGCCGCCTCGATTCCGTAGGCGTTGTACAGGAAGGGGACCGTGTTGAGGTAGGCCTCCAGGATTTCATCCTTGGTGTACGTCCGCTCGATTCGAATCGCTGTCAGCAGCTCGCGGATCTTTCGAGTAATGCGTCGCTCCGTGCCAACCGACTCGTAGAGGTTTCGTGCGAGCTGTTGCGTGATGGTGGAGGCGCCTCGCAGATCTCCCGTCTGGATGGCGTCTCGGATCGCTGCCGCGAGTCCGCGCAGGTCCATGCCCCAGTGCGCATAAAAACGCCGGTCTTCGGTCGAGATCAGGGCATTGGGGATATGCACGGCCATCTCCTCCAATGGGATCCACGTGCGGTTCTCGCCATCGTAGTAGCGCGCCATCTCGACGCCATCGGAGGTGTAGACCGTCGTCGCCAGCTTGTTCTGTGGATTCTCGATCTCTGCGAGAGAAGGCAGGCCTTGGGAGAGGTAGACCACCAGCCCGACACCCGCCAGCATGCCAAGCCCTACCAACCCGATCACGATCGCCAGCGCGCGGCGCGTTTTCTTGCGCCGGATAGCCTTGGGACCGGTGTAGGCCGGTGGCGCTGCCGGGCCGGAGGGCGGAGGCGTCCAGGCGCCATCTCCGCCTGCGCCGTCGCCACCAGCGCGAGAGGACGGAGGGGGAGTGGTCGTGTCCGAGGCGCCGTCGCCAGAGACCGCGTCCGGGGAATGAAAGAACGCTTCCAACTCGGCATCTTCTCGGGAGACCTGCGGAGCTGTAGTGGTCACGTCATCGGGGCGTCCGGCGCGGCGTGCGCTGGGGGAACCGAAGAAGTCCGCAAGCTCGTCGTCGGAGTACGTCGGGTCGGCCATGTCAGAGGGGCGAACCGGGAAGAGGCCCGGAACGTCAGGTGGGGAGTGGGGCAGCTACGGGCGGAAGCGTCAGAGGGTGCGCAGCACCGTCGGTCCAGCGATACAGCGCTGGGCCATCGGCGCCGAGACGTGCGAACGTGCGCGCGCCGTACCAGTAGCCAAGGTTAATGTAGGTCCCGTGCGGCGTGACCTCCAGAGCTTCGCCGTGGGAATGCCCGAACACGACCACATCGGCATCCGTGCTCTCGAGCTGGCGATGGGCGGCCTCTGAGAGGTCGCGGGCGACCACCGGGTCTGGGACGCCGTCGGTGCCGAACGTGCGGCTGGCCCAGCGTGCTAGCGCGAAGCCGCTATCACCGGGGAGCATCATGCGGTAGAGCCGGGCCGCCCAGGGCGCACGCACAATGGACTCGAAGCGGAGTGAGAGGCGGTGCGTGTAGGCGTGCTCGTCGCCGTGCGAGATGAACACGCGTTGCCCGAAGGCGTCGAGGAGGATCGATTTGGGGATCACCCGGACGCCAATCTCAGATTCGAAAAAGTCGATGTGCCACGGGTCTCGATTCCCGACCACGTAGACAATCTCGGCACCTCGGTCGGCCCAGTTGGCGAGGAGCCCTGTGAGACGGGCGCCCACTTTGGGCACGAGGTGGCGGTACTCGATGAACTCGTGGAAGACATCCCCGTTGAGCACCAGCATCCCGCCGTCGTCCACGATCTCGGCCTCATGAGCCCGGAGCAGGTCCAGCACGTCCTGCTCCGCGGCGCGGCTCTGGTCCGCTGTGCCGCGTCCGAGGTGGAGATCCGAGAGCAGGAGAATCATGCAGAGGGAGAGAGGCGGGGTCGGGCCGCGGCGTCTGTAACGATCCGCGCCAGCTCGTCGTTTGGAGCGAAGCGATTCTTCGCACGGGCGGCACATCCAAGAGCATGCCGAGCATGCAACTTCGCGTCGCGTCGCCCCGTTGTGCAGTTTCGCCGGTGGGCCTCCTCGCCAGCTCGTTCCCTGCTTCATGTCCACTGCCAACGCTTACCAGCCCCCCTCTGGGTTCTCGGCCTTCCCGCCGGTGATCCAGAACCTGCTCATCATCAACGGGCTGGTGTTCCTCGCGCAGCAGATCCCGTCTATCTCGTGGTATCTCGATGTTTATGGGATGCTCTGGCCTGCCGGGACGCCTGACGCCATCGGGACTACGCTGATTCCCCAGTTTTACCCGTGGCAGCTCCTCACGAGCGGCTTCATGCACGGTGGGTTCGGGCACCTCTTCTTCAATCTGTTCGGCCTGTGGATGTTTGGTGCGGTGGTCGAGCGGACCATGGGATCCAAGCGGTTCCTCACGTTCTTCCTGATCTGCATTCTCGGAGCGAGTCTGCTCCAACTCATCACGACATCCTTTCCGTTCTGGATGGGAGAGATCGTCCGCCCCGTCCCGACCCTCGGCGCATCGGGTGGAGTCTTGGGCGTGATGGCGGCCTTTGCGATGCTCTACCCCGATCAGAAGATCTTTCTGCTCTTTCTCCCGGTTCCGATTCCGGCCAAGTGGTTTGTACTCGGGTACGCAGCGTTTAGTCTCTTCGCTGGGTTCCAAGGCGTGCAGGCGGGCGTTGCCCACTTCGCCCACCTCGGCGGGATGATCACAGGCGCCCTCCTTATCCTGTACTGGCGGCGCCAGAACCAGCTGCAACGCTATTTGTAACCGCGCGAATCTGCGCATCCGGGGCGTTCTGAAGGGGCCCCAACGCTGGATATGTCCGACCCCAATTCTCCATCTGCCCGCTTTCAGATCTGGCGCGCCGCGTTGCCGCCAGCGCTGCGCCTGCTTCTGACTGTCAACCTGGCGTCGTTCGCCGTGTCCGCGGTGCTGGCGATCCTCGCGGCCTTCGGGCTGGGGGCGATCTACACTCTGCTGATCGATCTCCTCACGCTGCCGGGCGATCCGTCAGCAGCGCTGTTTCGCCCCTGGACGCTGTTCACCTACACGTTCTTCGAGCCCATCATGGGCGGGCTCTGGGGAATCATCGCGTTTGCGTTCGCCATGTACTGGCTGCACTGGCTCGGGCGCGATTTTGAGGAAAGCCTCGGGGGATATCGGCTGTTCGGGTTGTACATGGGCGCAGCCATCGTTGGTGGTGCTCTCGCGCTGGCGCTCGGAGCTGTGATCAGCGCTCCGCCGGTTCGTCCCTTCTACGCGGGGGCGTGGGGACCTGTAACCGCGGTTCTCGTCTGTGTCGCCACGCTGTATCCGAATCGGGGAATCGGCCTGTTCCTGCTTGGGGTGATTGCTCTCAAGTGGATCGCCATCGCGTTCGTAGTACTCAGCCTGTTTGCGCCGAATGCGTCTTTGCTTGGCGCGGCGCTGTTCGGGTTTCTATTCGCCAAAGCGTACCAGCGCGGCATCGATCTGGCGGCGTGGGCACTGCCTCTGTTCGAGCGTCGTCCGAAGAGCACGCCACGGTCCGCTCCGACGCAGAAGCGAGGAAGCCGATTCTCCTCCTCGGACGCCAGCTCGTCCTCACGCACGATGGGCAAAGCCGTGGCAACCCGGGCCGCCAGCTCGCGGAAGCGCTCCAGCACACCTCCCCCAACCGTCGATGCCGTCCTCGACAAGATTCTGGACAAAGGCTACGACAGCCTCACGGCGGAAGAGAAGCGCATCCTGGACGAGGCCAGCCGTGACGGATAGCCCGTCGCGGACGCCGGCCCGGCCCCGACGCGAGCGTGTCACCCGGTTTCTGTTTGCTCTGGTGGATGCCCCGGTGGTGGCCGCCGTCGCCATCGGGCTGGCGGCAGCCCTGCTGCATCCGCGCTGGTTCTGGTGGGCGCAGTTGGTCGCGATCGGCCTGCCCTACGCAGCCTCGGTCCTTGCCCTGACCACGCTCGGGGCAATGCTTCTCCGGTGGAGGGGCCTCCTCGTGGTTCACGCCGTGCTGCTCGCGCTGGTGCTGGTTCGCGCTGATGTGCCATCGCGGCTCGCCAGCCCGACGCCTGGGCCAGACACTCTGCACCTGACGACGTTCAACTTGCCGCAAACAGGGCCCAGCCAGGAAAGCCTACGGGATTCTGCGGCAGCGTTTGCGCAGTCGGTGGCACCAGATCTGTTGTTGCTCCAGGACACGTGGGTCAGTCACGAGCTGGTGAATCATGAGGAGGCGGTTCATGTCGCCGCGATTCTCGCGCGCGCGCCCTACGAGCTGGCGATTCCAGATACGCTCCAGAGCTTGGAAGAGCGGAGCCGCCCCGAGATTGGAGTGCCTGTGTTGGTGCGTAGGGGGCGAGGAATCGAGGTGGTGGAGCAGGAGGGGATCGTTCCTGACGGAGGGTCGGACATGTCCATCGCGCTCCGGTCTCATCTTCGGTGGGAGGGGCGTGAGTTTGTGCTATACAACCTGCACCTGCGTTCGTTTGGGCCAACGAAGCCGTGGGAGGATCCTGAAGTGATCTGGAACCGGCCCTCCACGTGGGGGCGCTATCTCCGACAGTACCGCCGGGTATACGCCCAGCGCGCTAGTGAGGCAGAACAGATTGGTGCCCGCATCGCTGAGGAGACGCTTCCGGTCATCGTCGCAGGCGACTTCAATTCGACGGCGGATAACTGGTCCGCCCGCCACCTACGACACGCTGGTGTTCGGCGAGAGGACGCCTTCCACCACGGGGCCGGCTTGGGGTGGGGAGGGACCTATCACGCGGCACGCCCTCTAGTTCGCATCGACCATGTCTACGTGGATCCTGCGTTTGAGGTGGCTTCGGCCCATGTCATGGATGTAGGATTTTCAGATCACCGGCCGGTTCTGACGCAACTCCGGTGGGCATCAGACGGGTGAATCTGTCTTCATGAAGACGATTTGCGGCAACCTCTTGGCATGAGTCGGGTTGATGAGGCTATCTACTCGTTTGCACAAGTGATTCGATTGCCCGTCCGCCAAGACCGCATGCTGCTTCGCACTCCTGAGCGTTCGTCGATGTGGTTGTGTGGTTCATGGCTCGGGTTGCTGACTCTGTCTAAACGGAGCCGGTAGGCTTTTCAGACATGCCGTTGCCTGCTGGCCCGCCAGCTCGAAACGGTGCCTCGTGCCCACGTCGGGGTACGACCTGCTCACCCACGGTTCATCTCATCTGTTGATGAGGCGAACCGATTCGAACCCGCCCATATGCAGACTCTCCTTCGACCTTTTACCTCGTTCTTTAAGACCGAAGCCGCCGGTGGCGTGCTCCTTCTTGTCGCGGCCGTCATTGCTCTGATCTGGGCAAACAGCCCGCTCGGAGCGGCCTACTCGGCGTTGTGGGAAACGGTCATCACGGTCGGGGGGGGGGCGCTCATCATTGAGAAGCCACTCATCCTGTGGGTGAACGATGGTCTGATGGCCATCTTCTTCTTTGTCGTTGGGCTGGAGATCAAGCGAGAAGTGATGGCTGGCGAGCTGTCCTCGCCCCGGAGCGCAGCGCTGGCGATTTTTGCGGCCATTGGAGGCATGCTGGTTCCAGCTCTCCTGTACGTGCTGATGACATCGGGCGCAGACCCGATTCGCCAGGGGGGCTGGGGCATCCCGATGGCAACCGACATCGCCTTTGCACTGGGCGTCCTGGCGCTGTTGGGCAGCCGTGCCCCGCTTGCCCTCAAAGTGTTCCTGACGGCGGTTGCCATCGTGGACGACCTGGGAGCCGTGATTGTCATCGCGATTTTTTACACAGCTGAGGTCAAGACGACAGCCCTGTTTATCTCACTCGCGCTGGTGGGCCTGCTGTTCCTGATCAACCGACTCGGGGTTCAGAAGCCCGTCATTTATGGCCTCATCGGGCTGGCGGCCTGGGTCGCGATGCTCAAGTCGGGCGTTCACGCCACCATCGCAGGGGTACTGGTGGCGCTCACGATCCCCGCGACGCGCCAAGTGGACGAGCTTCAGTTCGCAGACCGCATCTCGGCACTGCTCACCAAGTTTCGCGAGGGAATCGCCGGGTCGCCGACGCAACCCACACCCGACCAGATGGCAGCCGTCCATAGCATGGAGGCCAGCATTCACGACATTGAGCCGCCGTTGCAGCGCCTGGAGCACGGCCTCCACGGCTTCGTGGCTTTCTTCATCATGCCCGTCTTCGCGCTGGCGAACGCAGGTGTCGCGTTTGGTGCCGGCATCGGTGAACTCATGACGGACGCCGTCGCGCTGGGGGTGATGCTGGGGCTGGTGGTTGGCAAGCCGGTGGGCGTGATGCTTCTGGCTTTCGTTGCGGTGAAGGTGGGAATCGCCCAACTGCCCAAGAATGTGACCTGGACGCACGTGCTTGGCGTCAGCTTCCTGACCGGTATTGGGTTTACGATGTCGATCTTCATCGCCAACCTGGCCTTCGGTTCCGGGCCGCTCCTCGACAGCGCGAAGCTGGGCATTCTGGCTGCCTCCTTGATCTCAGGCATCCTCGGTGCCATCGTGCTGACGCGCGTCGCTCCAACCATCGACACATCGGATGACCTGCCCTCGCCAGCCGATGTGGCAGAGGAGCCAGTCGCGGCTGTAGCGTGACGATCGCGAGCTGACGGAACCCTTCGGCCGCAGGCACTTTGGAACGCCTGCGGCCGATTCGCTTGAACGCTCCTCTTCTTCGCCTATGTCTCCGTTTCTGAGTCTGCTCGCTATGGGCGGCGGCGTGCTTCTCTTGTTGGCGGGGGCAGAGGCTCTTGTTCGCGGAGCCAGTGCGCTTGCGCTTCGAATCGGAATCACGCCTCTCGTGGTTGGCCTGACGGTGGTCGCGATAGGAACCTCCAGTCCAGAGCTGGTGGTGAGCGTCAAGGCGGCGCTGGTTGGGC
>JBCBZH010000145.1:0-10617 GCA_039815415.1 Bacteroidota bacterium | reverse complement strand
GATCTTGTTGCTGACGACACCCCCGCCAGCGGATCCCGCCTCGTCGCCCGTGCTCATCTTGAAGTTGGAGTCCTTCACACAGATGGGGTTGCCGTCCATTTTCACCTTCTTCGTCCCCTTCGCCGTGTCCGAGGACATGGCGATGTTGGGGTAGGGGATCGGGATGGGACTCGGAGCTGCGGGCGTTTTGCAGACGTCCGGAAAGGCGATGGTGATGCCGTTGCTGCTCTTGTGCACCACCGAGAGCATGTTCACGCCAACAGATGAGGACATCGTACGGAGGGCTAGTTCAGAGACAGGGAAAGGGCTTCGAGGTCGTGGAACCCGTGGGGAACGCGCAGGCCGCCGCTCCACACCAGCACGACCTCACCGTGCAGGCCCGCGTCTCCATCCACGACCACACGGTCCAGCGCCAGCTCGACCGGGCATCGGCCCAGGCTCCGCCCAGCGGCTTCCGCGGAGGGCTGCAAGCCCGGAAGCGTGAAGCGCAGGAGACCGTAGGGAGATACGCCCATGGCGGCGCCGTGCTCATTGCCATTGAGTCGGCCCGGCACACTTAGACCAGGGGGAGCGACATCGAAGAACTTCGGGTCGAAGTCACTGGGCAGGAGGGGACTCCGGGTGTTTGCCCAGGCGTCATCGTAGGTGCCTGCATAGTCCGCACGTGGTGTCCAGCCCGGAGCGACGAACCCCACAGGAGCCGGGGCCGGCCGGTCATCGGGGGTTCGGATCAACTCATCCGGGCGTTCGAAGTTGGGCAGGCGGGAGGCATCGACTACACGCCGACTCCGGGAGGCCCGAAACCCAACGCCCACAGGATTGCGAGGCTCGAAGGCATGATCTCGTTCAGCGCTGGGCGTGGTGTCCGTGCCACCCGCCGCGCGCTCATACTGGAGGGGGATACACTCGAACGGGGCAGGCCGCGACATCCGAGTCACCCCCAGCGCGGATTGCCATTCTCGGTCTCCGAAGACTCGCAGGGTCGCACGCGCAGAACCGACCTGGATGCCGACTTCGCTTTCCCGGTCCCCCGCGCGAGACGGGTACGCCGAGCCCACCAGGATCACATCGGTCGAGGCCTTGCCCATCGACAAGTCTGAAGCGTAGGTGAGGCTGGACGTGCCCGGGTCGCCGACGAACGTATCCGCCAGCTCGACCGGTCGCTGCGTTTCTGAGGGCGCCATCCCGCCCTGACCATCGAGCGTGTAGGTCGCCTTCAGAAGAAGCACGAGGTAGTCGGCCCCGTCGAGGTCTGCAACCGCGGCCGGGGCCGCCTGGAAGGGAGAGGAATTGAGAATCTCCATGGCACCGACTCGCCGCCCGCTCAGTTGATGGCGACGCTGGCTCCCTTGATCTTGTGGCTGTGACGCGCCCGGCTAGTGACATCGCGCCCGAGGACCGTCACTTTGCCTCGTCGGTCGATTCGGATGCGTCCATCGCCGCACTCGAGGACGATCTCATCGTCGGCCTGGATATGGATGCGCTTGCCGTTGATGCGGACCGTGTCCACCTTGCCCGGCATCGTGATGCGGACATCCGATGGCGTCGGGCTGGCGGTCGAGACGCGGCCCAACACGTAGCCCATGTCGGATCCGGGCGGGCGGGTCACCAGCACAATGTCGCCGGTCGCGAGGTCGAGGGGTGGCCCGGCACTCGTTTGCAACAGACGGCACGGGCAGGTGGAGCCGTCTTCAAAGGCGACGTGGAGGTCGTCCGCGTCGCACACGCGGGCTTCGGAGGTGGCGTGGTCGAGAGACAGAGGCATAAGACTAGTTGATGAGCGCTTGGGACCCCTTGGCCGTGATCTTCCCCGATCCCTTGATGTCGATCTTCTTCCCCTTGATGCTGATGTCACCGTTTTTCTTCATAATGATCTGCGCACTCCCGCACTTGATCGTGATCTGATCCTTGGCTTCGATGTTCAGCTTCTTGCTTCCCTTGATGCTGAAGTCGTCGCCGCTCTCGATAAAGAGCTTCTTGCCAGTCTTGAGGCTGCCCTCTTTGCCGGCCTCGAGCTTGATGTCGGTTCCTGCGGCCACCTCGAATTCGGTCGAGGCTCGAGTGGAAACTGACCCGCCGGACGTGAGGGACTTGGCGCCGCCCACCGACTCCGAGCTGACGCCACCGACACTGACCTGATAGCCCGCGCCCACGGTGACCGCATAAGCCGCCCCCACGTTGACCGTTTTCGCAGCGCCCACGTTCTCGCTGGAGGCCACGCCTACGGTCACCGACATACTCGATCCGATGCTCTCGTTGTGGCTGGTGCCGACAGCGATCCGGCGATTGGCACCCACATCGAGCGACTGGTCGCGACCCACCTTCAGCTCGTTGTCGCGGCCGATGGTCTCTTTCTGGTCCTGTCCCACCTCCAATGTCTCATCAGTCCCTACGGTTTGCTTCCGGTTGGTCCCGACGTGGTTCTCCTGGTTGTCTGTGATCTCGACCAGATGATCCTTGGTGCCGAATAGGTACACCAGCTCGGAGCCCTGCGTGTCGTCGAACGTGAGCTCGTTCTGGCCCCAGGACCGGAGCACGTTCTGCGCGGCGTTCTCGTTGGTGACGGGTGAGTTCTGGGTCGGGTTGTAGACGGTTGAGAGGCCGAGGATGCGGTCCACGTTGCCGTCCACGCAGGCCACCACCATCTCGGCGTCTTTGTGGACGGGGAAGTGCTGGCCGTAGCCGGGGCCTGTGTAGGGCTGGGCGAGGCGGACGGGTTTGGTCGCCTGGGCGGCTCCGGCATCGGCGATGTCGAACGGGAAGCGGATGCGGTAGCGGCCCTGGTCGTCCACGGGCGCGTAGGTGCCGCCGGAGCTTTCCACCTTGGCCGTCAGCACGCCGGGCAGCTTGGGCTCGGGGGTCAGCCGTGGCGGGCGGTACGGCACCGAGGCTGGGACGCATGTGAACGAGTTGATGTACTCCGGCGGCGGGTCCTCCTCGTCGCTCGTCATCGTCGTCGTCTCGAAGCCCTCGTGGCGGACGTGGGTGATGAGGTAGGTCTGGTTGAGGCTGTCGCGGTAGTGCTCCTCGAGCGCGAACTGGTGTCCCACGCGGAAGCGCAGGCAGTCGCTGCTGCCGGTCATCCGAAGGCGCGTGGTTTCGATCTCCTCGTTGCGGACCTTCGCCAGCGCGCTGGCGCGGCTGTTGTCCGCCGCGTGGATCATCGAGTCCGAGTGCTTGCCGAGAGCCTGCTCGCCGTTGATCTCCGACTCGCCCATCAACTCCTGCTCAGGTGTGCGGTAGTTGTAGTCCTTGACCTCCGTTTTTGCCGTGACGAGCTGCTGCTGGGCGATGAAGTCGGTGATGATCTCTGAGCCATCGGCGGAGATGAGACCGCCCTGATAGCGGTACGCGATGTTCTTCGGGTCCGCGATGGGCGGCGCCGAGCTGGCGTCGTCGCTGAGGATGAGCGTGTCGGTGCCGTCCTTGTGCTGGACGTGGTAGCGGATGCCCTCGTACTCGAGCAGCCGCTGGATGAACTGCAGGTCGGTTTCCTTGTACTGTGTCGTGTACTCGCGGGGCTCGTAGGAGCCCGACAACTCGAACTCGTGGTCGACGTCGGCCTCGTCGAGGATCTGTCCCACGATCTCGTCCACAGACAGGTTCTGAAAGATGCGGCTCTGGAACGAGAGCGACAGCCGCCACAGGCGCGGCATGAGGATCACGCGGTAGGCGAAGTGGTAATCCGAGTCGATGTCTGCCTTTTGGGCCTGCTGGAAGTCAACGACGATGCCGTTGACCTCCGAGGGGTCGTCGCCCCGGAACATGGTCAACGTCGCCTTCTTGTCGATCACGTCCGCGAACTCGATGTCCGGGTCCTTCGAGAGCAGATGGATCTCGAAGCGGAAGGGCTGCGAGATGGCCTCGTCTCCCGTAAAGCCAGTCACGCGGAAGGCGTCCGGGGCGAGTGCGCTGCAGGCAAACTCGTGGCGGGCGGCTCGTTGGCGGTCCATGTTGGGGCGCGTTAAGCGGTCGGGGTGTCGTCGCCGTCAGTCTCGGCCGGGGCATCATCCAGGGTGGCCTCAGCATCGGCACTGCCGTCGCCTCCAACCTCCGCGTCGGCGGCGACCTCCTCAACGGTTTCCTCAGGCGTCGAGCTGGCGACAGATCCAGAGCTGGTCTCTTCCGCCAGCTCGTCGGGGGCTGGGCTCGAGCTGGCGGGAGGGGCTTCGCCAGGGTTGAGGAACGTGTAGGTGAAGTCGCCTGCGTCGTCAATGCCGAGGTGCAGGGCCTCGGGCAGGTTCTCTTCGGCGAGGCGCGTCAAGAGCGCGCGGCTGGCTTCCGGGAGGACCGTCCGGTCGATGATGGCGTCGATGTTTCGCGCTCCTGCGTCGATGGTGGTGCAGCGGTCGGCGATGCGCTCGACCACCTCGTCGGAGAAGATGAAGCGGATGCCGTGGGCCTCGCGGAGGCGGCGGTCCACCTTGCCCAGCTTGAGGCGGGCGATCTGCGCCATCGCGTCGCGGTCCAGGCTGAGGTACGGGACCACGTTCATGCGGCCCAGTAGGGCGGGCTGGAAGTGCTGGACGAGCGGCTCGTGGATCAGCTCGCGGAGCGTGTCTAGCGCGGGCGCTTCTTCGGCCATGGACGCCTGCTGCACCAGCGCGCTGCCCACGTTCGAGGTGCAGAGAATGACTGTGTTGGCAAAGTCTACTTCGCGGCCCTCGCCATCTCGCAGGATGCCGCGGTCGAACACCTGATAGAACAACTCCATCACGTCGATGTGGGCCTTCTCGACCTCGTCGAGCAGGACGACGGAGTAGGGGCGCTGGCGGACGGCCTCGGTGAGCACGCCGCCTTCGCCGTAGCCCACATAGCCCGGAGGGGCCCCTTTGAGTTGGCTGGTGGTGTGGCTCTCCTGGTACTCGCTCATGTTGATGGAGACGAGGAAGCGCTCACCGCCGAAGAGCAACTCTGCCAGCGCGCGTGCCGTTTCCGTCTTGCCCACGCCACTGGGGCCGACGAGCAGGAACACACCAAGCGGTGCGTCCTTCTTCCGCATCCCTGCCTTCGAGGTGCGGATGGCGTCGGAGATCTCCTGAAGCGCCCCGTCCTGGCCTCGGATACGGCTCGTGAGGCGCTCCTCCAGCTCGAGGAGCATCTGCGCCTCGTCCTTGACCATGTCGCCGATGGGGATGCCCGTCCAGTCGGCGATGACTTCGGCCACTACGCGCTGGCCGACCTCGGCGTGGACGAGTGGGCCGTCGTCGTGCTGCATCTCGCTGAGCTGCGTGTGCAGGTCGCGCACGCCCTCGGGTGCGGCGCCTCCGGCATCTGCGGCGGTTTTGCGGGCGTCCTCGAGCTGGCGAGCGAGTTCTTTCTCTTCCTGCCAGCGGGCCTCGAGGGTTTCGCCCTCGGCCTCGAGGCGGTCGCGCTCGGCCTCCAGCTCGGCGATGTTCTCATCGCTGCCAAGCCCAGCCGAGAGGTCTCGGTTGAGCGCCGCCAGCTCGGTCACGACCTCGTGGCGACGGCGGTTGAGGTCGTCGAGCGCGGCAGGCGTGGCGTCCTGGCTCATCTTGACGCGCGCCGAGGCGGTGTCGAGCAGGTCCACGGACTTGTCCGGGAGCTGGCGACCCGAGAGGTAGCGGTCCGACAACTCGACAGCGGCGCGGACGGCCTCGTCGGTGATCTGGACGTTGTGGTGATCCTCGTAGCGGTCTCGCACGCCGCGCATCATCACCACGGCGGTCTCCACGTCGGGCTCGTCCACCTTCACCATCTGGAAGCGCCGCGCCAGCGCCGGGTCCTTCTCGATGTGCTTCTTGTATTCGCTCCACGTGGTTGCAGCCACGGAGCGGAGCTCGCCTCGGGCGAGGGCGGGCTTGAGGAGGTTGGCAGCGTCGCCGGTGCCCGCCGCGCCCCCGGCTCCGACCAGCGTATGGGCTTCGTCAATGAACAGGATCACCGGCTTCGGCGCATCACGGACGGCTTCGATAACGGCCTTCATGCGTGCCTCGAACTCGCCCTTGACACCTGCTCCTGCCTGAAGCGAGCCGAGATCCAGCGCAGCGATCTCCGCCTCCTTGAGGCTGTCGGGTACGTCTCCCTGCACGATGCGGAGCGCGAGGCCTTCGACCACAGCGGTCTTGCCCACGCCTGCTTCGCCGACCAGGATCGGGTTGTTCTTGCGCCGCCGCGAGAGCACGTCGATCACCTGTCGGATCTCGCGGTCGCGCCCGAACACGGGGTCGATGCGGCCGTCGCGGGCCTGCTGCGTCATGGACTCCGTGTAGAGGTCCAGGGCTGTCTCGCCCTCGGATCCGCCCTGGGCGTCGGGCACGCGGCCGGAGCTGCGCCGCGCCGTGGGCCGGTTCTCCTCCGAGCCGTCAATGAGCGTGAAGAAGCGGTCGCGCAGATCGTCTGCGCTGGCGGCGCTCATGGCCTCTCGAGCTGGCGACGTGGCGAACGCATCGCTTTCCAGGTAGGCTTCGAGGAATGATCCAGACCGGATCTCCGCCAGCCCGTGGTGGACCGACCCTGCCACAAACGCACGCTCGATGAGGTCGAGGAGGAGGGGAGAGAAGGCCGGGCGTCCAGCATTGCCCGTCTTGAAGCTCTCGATGGTCTCGGTCAGGGCTTTGTTGACGCCGCCCGGTTCCACCCCGAGGCGTGACAAGATGAGCGTTGCGTCGCCAGTGCCGTCTTCGAGCAGCTTCATCAGGAAGTGCTCCACCGTCACCTCGTAGTGCCCTCGGCCTACCGCCAGCCCGGCAGCGCCCTCCAGCGCGCGGGTCATCGGGTCGTTCAGCTTCAGGAGCAGGCGCTTGACGTCTTTGGAGATCATGTTCGAGGCATGGAGGGCCGGTGGGTGGGCGCCCGGCGGGTGGATGAGGCGAGAGAACGTGGGCCGTACAGAGGCCGCTACGCCGAGGTCTGCGGTGCAGCACGACGCATCGACTGTCCCCCTTTACAAATACGGGATTCCGTGTGCTGCATGGTCATCCCGGCGGTATCAGGCATAGCGTACCCGTCGACGGACGAGGGGCGTGCGGGGAGTTCCGAGGTGTGCATTCCGGCCGAGCCGCGCCGTGGACGTGTCGCCCAGCTTAAGCGGTGGGGCTTCCTCCGCTTTGAGGAGCAGGTCCACATCGTAGTCCAGCGCATCGCTGGTGAAGAGTTCCACCAACATCCCGATGCGGGAGGCGCCAGCACCGCCGGGGAGAAGGCTGCGGAAGTCCTCGAGGCCAACGGGCCCCACTTCCAGTCGGAACTTCCCCGACTCGTCGTGGATCGTCTCGCCCACCACCGCATCAACTCCCAGCCGGGCAGACCCGAGCTGGGGGCGGTCGGAGAGGCGAACGAAGCGAGGGATGTTCTCGAGCACGCGGACGCTGAAGCCGGTCGCCTTTTCCAGCAGCGCCTGGAGCCCCTCGGCGTTTCGGGCCCAGGCGGAGAGCCGAGCTGCCAGGGGAAGCAGGTCTTGCGTCTCGATGGGCGTATCCGCCGTTTTCGGAATGCCCGTGAGCGACGCCGCACGAATGGTATGCACGTCGCGCTGGCCGAGAGACCAGGCCCGTACCTCGGGGCGGTACCGTGCCCATGCACGCCAAAGCTGGGCGTATGGACGATGGCTGAGCAGATCCAGGAAGTCGCGGAGCGGCGCGGTGCTCGGGTGGAGCGTGGCGATCCGCTCATGGAACGTGTTCGGCAACGCCGCATCGACCCCGTAGAGGCCTCCGAACCCCACCTCAATCGGGACCGGGTCGTGGCTGGAGGGGGGCGTGTGAATGTGCCGGATGTCTGATGCCGGGAACACACTCGCGGGATCCGGGCTGATGCGAACCGCCTCGCGTTTCGGCTCGGGGCCTCCCACGGTCTGCGGGCCTCCGTGGGCTCCAGCCAGGAGCCGGATGGCCTGGAAAAACTCGAACTGATAGCCTTCGCGCACCATTCGCTCCCGCAGACGGGCGGCTCGGGCTGTCGCCGCATCGTCAGACCCGAACAAGGGGGGAGGCTCAGGGGCAGAATCGGCCATGCTACACGAGTGGGCGCGTGCCCCGGTCCGGCGTCCACGTGGTCCGCTTCCCGGATGGAGCGGTCTCTATGGTGAGATGCACGAATGCGTTGATGGTGGCGTAGAGCGACATGAACTCGCTCATCACCAGCCCGAACAGCGCCAAGTCTCCGTCGTCGGCAAAGTGCCCCTCGGCCACCTTGATGGTGACGTCTACACCGCGCCGTACGGCCCCGCGGCGGAGAATCTCTTTGGGAGCCCACGTCACATCCTTGATGCCGCGCCTGCGGCGTCGGCTGGCATCCGTGTCGGCCCAGTCGTACAGGTCGAGCAGGCCAGAGAGGGCTTCCGGGGTCGCCACCGAGCCGTGGCTGAACGACCAGTGCGCGAGCAGCGCCCAGAGCAGGTCCGGGTGCTTGTCTAAGGGGGGGCGCCGGATGAGAGAGGGGCGATCCAGGTTGGCGACCGTCACGAGCTGAGGGGCCTCTGGAGCGAGGCGGTCCACCATGCCCGGTTGCAGCAGCTCGTAGGGGAGCGCTCCATTCGTGCATCGCATCCCGACTGACAAGGTCTCTGTGACGGGAGCCCCTGCATCCAGATCCGGGCTCGCGAGCAGCAGATAGAGGTCCGCGCCTGGCGTGGCGCCCTGGCGCCGCAGAACGTCGTACGATCGCTCCGTGTCTGAGGAGAGCCCGAAAGAGCGCGCATAGGTCCGCTTCTTTGCGGTGCCCTCCTCAATGCTCGTCACGCTGGTGATGTCGTAGGGCTCGATGCTGGTCCGGTAGCGCAGGCTTGGGATCACGCGCTGCTCAGCCCAGGTGTGCTCGGCTCGCGTCGGCTCGGCGTCATGGTCGAACAGGTTGACTGCGGGCGTGCAGTGGAGGCGTAGGTGCTCGGTCTTCAGCCTCCGCTCTTCCGGGTACGGGCGGTCGAACACCAGATCGACGGCGAACTGCTCCGCATCGGGCGCCAGCTCGCTGAGGTCGGTCAGGCCGACCAGATCCACCTGCCAGAACTTGCGACGGAATAGAAGCCATTCCTGAAGCAGGCGCAACCCCGAAGGGAGGGCCTCGCCATGGGGAAGAAGCGCGTCCTCCGATGCCAGGCCTGCGGGCTGGACGTTGTCCTGACCGCGGTGTGTAAAGAGTGGAGCGTCTCCATCGCCGGGGCGCGAGCTGAGGGCCTCGCCCGTTCGCACCTCCATTCGCGTGACGTGCCGTGTCAGGAGGAGATGTGCAGTCGCGGCTACCGAACTCTCTGCATGGAGAAACAGCCGGATTCGCGACAGGTCCACTGAGCTGGCGGTTGCGCCTTTCTGGATCTGGAAGACGATTCGGGCGCGGCTCGTCTCGTCGGGGTCGTACCGCAGTTCTACGGACTCCACCGCCATCGGATGGAGGCGAACCGTCTGAGCCGTCTGATACCGGAAGGGCACCCGCTCTGGCCCGAGGCGGTCTGTGAGGACCTGGGTGCCGCTCTCGATCACCGTGGTTTCCTGGATCATGCCCGGCTTGGGCGTCATCTCGAGGATGCAGCAGGACGGAAACGGCGTCAGAAAGTGCGGGTACAGCAGCCCCACCAGTCGCTGCGTGTATTCGGGCAGGTCATCGTCTAGGCGTTCCTGGACGCGGGCAGACAAGAACGCGACGCCTTCGAGAAGCCGCTCCACGTACGGGTCTCGGTCCTGAAGCGCCTCCAGGCGAAGCCGCCCCGCTTGCTCCGGGTGGGCTTCGGCGAAGGCAGCTCCGCCCTCGCGGAGGTACCGGAGTTCGCTCTCGTAGTGGCGGTGGAACATGGGGAAAGCTATCCGCTAGCGACGTCGGGAGGGGCTCCAGGCAACGAGCTGGCGCTCGGCGCTTGGCATTCGCTCGCTCGAGTGTGTGCGGCGTCTGAGCTCACGAGCTGGCGTGCCGGACGTGCGCGGCTTCCTGTGACCCAAAGGTGGTCTCGAGCTGGATGCGTCGACCCGGTCCCACTTCTCCGGTGATGATGAACGTGGTCCGCATCTCATACACGTCTACGCCCTCTGTCTCTACGCGAACGCGCTTGAGTCGGGGCTCGTAGGTGAGAACGGCCTCCCTGAGCCGGATTCGGAGGGTCTCGATGGATGTTGGCGCCTCCCGGTGGATGGTCGCGAGGTCCGGGAGGCCATAGTCCGGAAGGTGTGGGACAGCGCCCTGGCGCGTATTGAACAGCCGCTCCAGGCTTCCCACGATGCTGTGAATCTCGTAGTCCTCTGAAGCAACCGATTCGACGGGAGTGGTCCCGCCGAATCGGCCTTCGAGAACATCGAACAGGGCAAGACCCATTCGGCTTCCGCGATAGCTGGTGGTACGCTTGCCCTATCGGTGCAGGATCACGTGGGGGTGAGCCAGTCGTCCTCCGTGGTGACGTTGCCGTCGGCCCAGGTCCAGATGATCTTCTGGTAAGCGAGCGAGTAGCTGGCAACGTCGAAGCTGCCACCGCCATCGGAACTCATGGAGATGTCCGCGAACGTGGCGTTCTCCAGCTCGATGCTGTAGAACAGCACTTCCATGCCGGTCTCGTCCGTGTGGTAGAAGTCGATCTTCACCTTGGCGAGGCGCTCGTTATTGGTGAGAGCCTGGAGGTAGAGCGGAGTCGCCTTACCGACCTTGCAGCTGAGGCTGATCGGTGCGTGGGTG
>JBCBZH010000315.1:0-4373 GCA_039815415.1 Bacteroidota bacterium | reverse complement strand
TGATCGCCCGCCGGGTCGAGCCCCTCGATGGTGGTGATCGACGCGCCTTCGGCTTCGCCGACGCTGTACTGGCATGACCAAGACGTTCGTATTCAAGGGGACGCCGTCGTCGTTCGTGATGGAGATGCCTCCATACCGGCTGCCACAGTGGGGCCAGATCTGGAACCGGATGCGGACGCGCACGACGATGTTTGCTGTCCGGGCCGGTCGCATCATCCTGGGGGTGAGCATCGTGCTATGGGTGCTCGCCACGTTCCCCCGCACCGACGCACCGGAGATCGCCAGCTCGAGCGACGCCACGATCCAGACGGATCAAGGCCTCCCCTCCGACGCGCAGGTCGGGCTGGCGGCCGATCCCTTCGATGACGACACGGGCGACGAGTTGGCGACCGAGGCAGTGCCACAGGACCCGGAGATCGCCGCCGCCAGCGCGCAGCTCCGAAACAGCTATATCGGCATCATCGGACGCACTATCGAGCCAGTGATGCAGCCTCTCGGGTTCGACTGGAAGATCTCAGCGGGTCTGCTCTCCGCCTTCGCTGCCCGCGAGGTCATCATCTCCACCATGGCGACACTCTACAGCGTGGGCGACGAATCGGACGCACCGCTGCGAGAGGCACTGGTCAACGACCGCTACCCGGACGGGCGCCCGGTCTACACGCCGCTCGTGGCCGTGAGCCTATTGGTGTTCTTCGTGTTTGCGCTGCAGTGCATGAGCACACTGGCGGTCGCGCGGCGGGAGCTGAACTCGTGGTTCTGGCCTGCCGTGATGTGGCTCTACATGACCGGGCTGGCGTGGATCGCGTCGTTCGTGGTGTACCAGGGCGGGCTGGCGTTGGGGTGGGGGTAGGGCTGGCTGCTCCCCCCGATTCGGAGGGCACTCGCTATCGCTCGCCTCGCCCTCCGAATCTGTTCCCCTCAGGCCTGAGGGGGACAGACGAATCGCCCCTGAGCGCAGCGATGGGTGATTCGTCGGGGGGAGGAGCCCCGCACACCGCCGCGATCTCCGCCAGCACGCCCTCCAGGTCCTCGAACACCCGCCGATTCTCGAATCGCAGCACCCGCAGCCCCGCTGCCGCCAGCGCGTCGGTCCGCGCTGCGTCGTACTGCTGCGCGGCTGGCGAATCATGGACCGCCCCATCCAGCTCGATCGCCAGCCCGACGGCGGGGCAGCAAAAGTCGAGGATGTAGGGCCCGATGCCGTACTGCCGCCGAAAGCGATAGCCCTCGAGCTGACGACGACTCAATCGAGTCCAGAGAACAGCCTCCGCTGGTGTTCCATGCGACCGAAGGTGGCGCCGAGCTGGCGTCTGGGCCGATGGATAGCGTTTCACGAGTGGGCCGGTCGGTTTCGCCTCTAGACCCGAAACGAGCGCCGATCTACCCTGCCATGATCGGATTGGACGCGCGACGCGGCGTTTGTAGATAGCAGCCCGCCCCACCCGCATCGCCTCGCCATGCCCCGACTCGGACTTTGGATCGCCTCAGCAGCGATCCTCCTCTCCGCATGCGCCGGACCCGGCGCCCTCCCCAGCATCGAGGACCTCCGGGCGCGCACGCTGGCGGACCCCGAGAACGTCGAGGCGCTCCGCACACTGGGTGCCCGTCTGGCGATCGAGGGCGAGTACGGGCCGGCTCTCGGCACGCTTGACCGCGCGGATCGGCTGGAACCCGGCGATGGCGAGACGCTCTACATCCTCGGCCTCGTTCACGAAGCCCTGGGCCGCACAGACGGCGCCGAGGCGGTCTACGCCCGCTACCTCATCGTCCCGGACGACGATGTCTACCGCGACTCGCTTCGCGCCCGCCTCGACGGACTGGTGACGGCGCGGCTGAGGCAGGAGTTCGCCAGCGCGCGGGCGAGCGAAGACAGCGTGACGGCCGTGACGAGAACCGGCGCCATCGGCGTGCTCCCGTTCGCGTACCGGGGCACCGACGATACCTACGCGGCCCTCGGGCGCGGCCTCGCCGAAGTCCTCTCCGTGGATCTGGGGTCGATTGAGAGCCTGACCATCGTGGAGCGCGCGCGGCTGCAGGCGCTCTTGCGCGAGGTCGAGCTGGCGCGTCGGGGCATCCTGAACGCCTCTACGGCACCACGCGTCGGTCTCCTGCTCCAAGCCAGCCGATTGATTGGCGGCGAGGTGGATGTGCAGGGTGAGACCCTGCGAATCGATTCAGCGGTGTGGGAAGGCTCGCTCCAAGGCATCGAAACGACGGAGGGGGACATGTCGGATCTGTTCGCGGTTCAGAAAACGACGACGATTCAGGTTCTGGATGCGCTGGGCGTCGAGCTGACGGAAGACCAGGAGGCTCGCCTTCGCGCCGCGCCCACTGACGACCTCGAGGCGTTCCTCTTGTACAGCCGTGCGCTCCTCCAGGAAGACGTGGGCGACTACCTCGGCGCTGCTCGCCTCTACGACCAGGCCCTCGCCCGCGACCCCGGCTTCGCGCTGGCGTCCCGCCGCCGCTCCGAGGCACGGCTGTTCTCCCAGGCGACGGGGCCTGCGCCGCCACGCATCCTGACTGCAGGCACATCCACCCTTCGAGCCCTGACTGTAGCTGCCACCAATGTGGTTCAGCTCCGCTCCAACGCGCTGCGCGGAATCATCGGCCAGAACCTCACGCTGACGGCCGAAGCCCGCGAGGCTGCCATCGAAGCCTACGAGGCGTTCGTCGCCTATGAGGACGCCCGAAGAGCCCGGCCCTTCCCCCGGTAGTACCCAGCCAACGCCAGCTCGCCCCCCTCTCCGCCATGCGGCTTTTCCTGCACACCCTCTGCCTCGCAGCCTTTGTCGTTGTCGCCAGCCCGTTGGCGCGGGCCCAGGCCGCTCCTTCGGTGATCGTTGATGCCAGCGCGATCGGCCAGAGCTACACCACCGCCGACGGCACCGTCAACCAGATGACGCTTCCGCTGCGCGCGTCGGTTCAGCTCACGCCCACCGTGGTGATGAACCTCCGAACCGCTGTCGCCGCCGCCGGTGGAGACGACCTACAGACACTGGGGGGTCTCACCGACACCCAGATCGGAGCCCGCCTGAGCCGCTCCGTTGGGGCGGGCATCGTGGATATGTCGCTGTCGGCAAGCCTCCCCACCGGCCAGACGGCCCTTTCGCTACGGGAGCTTGTCACCGCCTCCACCCTCTCGCTCGACGACTACGCCTTCGCCACGCCCTCGTTTGGACGGGGCACCGTTCTGGCCCCGGGCATCTCGGCCGCGCTGCCGGTCAGCGAGACGGCAGCCGTGGGCATGGGTGCCGTGTACTCCATCGCCTCCAGTTACACCCTCGTCCAGGCGGATACAGCACTGTACAGGCCGGGCAATGAGCTTCTGATCACTGCAGGCCTAGACGCCGCGCTTGGCCGCATCGGGCTGGTGACCGTTGAGGGCTCCTACGTGCAGTATGGCGATGACAGGTACCGCGAGGCGACGTTCAGCCCGGGGGGCACGCTGGGCGGCACGATCCGGCTTGCCCTCGGGACAGGCACCGTGCGCACGCGGCTTCTCGCCAGCGCGCGGCGCATCACAGACGGCACGCTCGATGTCCCCTCAGCCCGCTTCCAGGCCATCGTCCCGTACACACGACCTACTCAGAACACGCTCCTGCTGGGCGTCGATGTGGTGCAGCCGAGCTTCGACATCGGACTGACGGGCGGATTCAGGACCTATGCCTCGGAGGGCGAGCCGCAGAGCGACACCGCTCCGGTCGCGGCCCTCGCAAACGAGCAAGTCCTCCTCGATGTGAGCATCGCCCCTAGCCTCCGCCTTGGCGCAACGGCCCAGCTTCGAGGCACCCTTACCTACACCCGAGCGGTGGGCGAAGAGGCCGAGGACGCACCGTTCAGCGGCACCCGTGCGAGCGTGGGCCTGCGCGTCGGGTTCTAAGTCTCTCAAGCACGTTCAGCGCGCGTGGCGTTCCTTGAGGACCCTCCTCTGCGCACCCATGCCCACCGACAGCCTCTACGTCGCCGCCGTGCTCTGCGGACTGGTGGCGCTCAGCGAATGGCTCGTCCGCAAGACGCCAGCTCGACACATCGGCTCGGCGCTGCTGGTGATCCTGCTCACGGCTGTGGTCGCCAACCTGGGCGTCATCCCAGCCGGCTCCTCGCCCGAGGCACCGGTCCCGGTCTACGACGGTGTGTTCTCGATCCTCGCGCCGCTCTCGATCCTGTGGCTGCTGCTTCGCGTGGACCTGCGTGCTGTTCTCCGCGCCGGTCCGGCCATCATCGGGATGTTTCTCCTGGGATCAGCAGCGACGGTTCTCGGCATCGTGATCGGCATGGCGGTGGTGCGAGGCCCGGAGACCATCGGGCCGCTCTACAACGCGTTGGGCGGGATGTTCGCGGGCACCTACACCGGCGGAAGCGTCAACTTC
>JBCBZH010000336.1:0-3872 GCA_039815415.1 Bacteroidota bacterium | reverse complement strand
GTCATCGCGGTCGAACCCGGTGAGGTATTCCGTGGGAAGCAGATCGCTGTTTCCCTCCCGGTCTGTATGTCGGAACGTCACCTCTACGCCCTCAGGCCCCTCGTCTGTCAGCCGGTCGAACGCGAGCGTCAGCGTCTCTCCACTCCCCAACGTGATCACAGGCAAGGACACCTCCTGCGATGATTCATAGAGTTGGATGGTGCGAACGGCGTCGTCTACCACCTGCAGGGCGGGCGCTCGCTGTGCGGCCTGTGGGTCCGTTGTGGAGGGCTGCGAATCCAACTCGGATGGCGCTCCACATCCGACCCCTCCAACCACGAGACCAAGGAGCAAACAGACGTGGCGGAGCATCATTCGGACAGGCGCTCGTCGAGCGAATCAGGGGGGAGATCACGGCGCCAGCGGGCGCGGTTGGCCCAATCGGTCGCGAAGGCGGCAGGGCCAGCAAGGGGACGATACGCCAAAGCCGACGCGCTGGCGAGGGAGTCTGCGACGGCCCAGTCCGCAGCCCAGTACGCGAGGCGTCCTTGAAGCCCCATCAACGCGGCGCGGTCTGTCGGATTCGTCGCCAGCTCGTCCAGATTCCAGCGTTGCGCTACCGCCCACGCCCGGTCTGGCACCCCCGCCTGATCCCAGAGCAGCGCAGCGTGGACGGGAGCCAGGCCTTCTGCCCCGTTGGCAGCACTCGCCGGATCATCCGGTCGCTGCAACATGGCATGGAGCCCTTCCCGGGAGAGCGCCCGCCGGATCCTTGTCAACGCGCTGGCGAGCGGAGCGTAGCTGGGCGTCCGCGTCAGTGCCTCCTCGTAAAGACGGTCGGCCTCCGGGTCATTCCCTAATAGACGGTGCAGATCCGCCAGCGCGACGGCAACACGCGGCCCTGCCAGCGAATCCAGCACGGCGGCCTCTACACGGAGAAGAGAATCCCTCGACACGGACTGATGATCGGCTGCCATCGCCCTTGCCCATCCGACAAGGGCCGCTTCCCCCTTCGGCTCAGCCTGCAACGAACTGGCGAACGCGATGCGGGCAGCCTCCATGTCCCCAGCTTCAAGGGCGTCGATTCCCGTTCGAGTGTCCCGGACAAACGGCGGAACGTAGTGCGGACACACACGCTCAAACAGTGACCGGCGCGTGAGCAGGTCCTTCGCCAGCTCGATGGCCTGCGGCGAGGGCCGCTGCCCGGCGAGGGAGGCCGCCCAGCGTTGCGCCAACGTGGCCAATGGTTGGTTGTAGGCTCGCTCCACGTTCCCGGTGCGGTACGCCTCCCGAAACGGCGCACTCCCGTACTCGTCCAGCAGCCACCGGACGAACGCGCCGCTCGTTGTGTACGCCACTCCGGCTCGCGTCGTCCAGAAGCCGATGGGATCCATCGTGGCGAGGGCCACTTCCGCCGGGTCCTGCTCCAATCCCTGCGCCGACACATTGGCCTGCTGAGCAGCGAGCACCAGGTCCGTCGGCGCTGGCAACCCGTCGGGCGGTTCCAACGCCACCGCGATCCCCTCCACCAGCCCGACCGCTGGCGTGGCGCGGAGCACTGGCATCCCGAACTCGCGCGCAAAGACGTGCACCAGCTCGTGCCCTGCAGAGCGGTTTACCTGATCGACCAGCATGTGGACCTGTGGCACCGGCAGCCAGACCGGGACCACGCTGGTCTCCCGAGACCCGATCAGCGTTCCCTTGGTCTCGGGGTCCGGGTACAGGTACACCCGGATGGTCTGAGACGGCTCGATCTCGAGGGCGGCCTCAATCTGGTGATATCGGTAGAGCAGTTCGTCTTCGATGCGGCGGAGAACCTCAGGCTCCAGGGTGTCGGCGTCGTAGTAAATCTCGAACCGGCCCACGTCAGACCGTGCGCCGAGTGCCGCAGCCAGCGAGCGGTGGCTCTGCTGGAACCCCAATGGAACTGCGAGCAGATAGGTGGCCCCGATGAGTAGGCTGAGGCCTGCCGCCGCCCGCACCATGCTGCGCCGCTGGGGACCTGCCCCGCGGCGTGCGTGCCCCAGGACCACCAGCCAGAGCGCCCAGAGCAACGTCAGTCCGCGAAAGGTGAACAGGCCTTGACGCACTGCGAGTTCCTCATCATAGATCGGCCCGAGGACGCCCCCGAAGACGTGGTTGTAGGTAAACAGCTGGGGATGAAAACCAAGGTCCGCGATGACGCCACCGACGGCGACCACCAGCCCGATGGCGACGAGGAGCCCTGGCGCCCAGCGTCCCGCGCCCCCTGTCAGAGCGTAGGCCAGCGCGACCCCGAACACAGCGCTCGGCGGAACGAGCACCACAAAGATGCCTAGCCCGGTCCAGTACGCACAGTTTGCGCGCCAGAGCAGGGAGACCGTCAGCAGCGCCAACGGGACGACGAGCAGCGCGAGATGGCGGATCAGGACCCGGCCCAGAGGCTCGAGCTGGCGAAACGACGAGATCCCCGCCAGCCCGGCGACGAAGAAGGCCACCCCGGCGACCACAGCGGACGATTCCGCGTGGAGCAGTCCAAACACTGGAACAGGCCAGAGGACGCCGCACACCAGCGTGTAAGCCAGCGCGGGTCCCCACCAGCGCGCATCGAGCTGGCGAGAATAGGGTCGAGACACGGGGGAGTCTTGAGGCATCGCGAGGTCCTCAAGATCCCTCTCTGTGCGATCGTCTAGATGAACACAAACGAGACGCCGACGGACAGCACTTGTTTGAGCTGGAGGTCCGAGCTGATGTCTTGATCGTAGAGCGTCGCCGTGTCCAGCGTCACGTTCAGAAACTCGTTCACCTTCATCGCCAGCGTGTTCTCCCAGATGACGTCCGGCGCCACATTCCCCACCTGATTGAAGGCCTGGAAGGCGCCCAGGCGAGACTTCAACAACACGTTGGGTACGATCTCCCGGGTCAGCTTCGCACCCGCGTCCAGACCCGCCTCGACGCGGACCGCCTGGTCCGGATCGTTTCCGAACACTGGGCGCAGTCGTTCAATGGTCACCACGGTCTCCTTGAGACCCAGGCCGACCCGAGCCTCGAAGCCACCACCCGGGATGTACGCGACACCCGCAGACTGCGTGAACTGCGCAGGAGAACCGAAGTCGGACACCTTAAGCCGCTCGCCAGGCGTCACCGTCAGCGATGGGTAGTCCGCGGCGTCCGGCGAGAAATCATACCCCGGAGCAAACTGGGTCCGAAGCCCGAATGAGGCGGTCGGACGGATGACTCCACCTGTGAGCATATCGGCGGTCAGCAGGTAGCGGATCACGTCCTCAGCCTTGCGAGCCTCCAGAGTGTCTTGCTTAAGTAGCCCGAACGCCGCGCGCGCCTCCTGGGTCACCAGCACGTTTCCAAGAACACGGTCGAACTGGCCGTCCCCCGAAACACTCACCGCCAGCGCGTTGACGCCGCCTTCCTGCCAGTTGGAGAAGGCCGCCTGAGATGCAGAGAGTTGAGTGACGAGACTGGATCGCCAGCCGTCATTGGCTGTGAGGGTATCCGGTTCCTGGGCGAAGGCTGGCGCAGCGGTCAGCGCCAGTGCTGAAACGAGTAGGGAGAAAAGAGTCCGCATCGTGGTGGGGATGGCTTCAACAAAAAAGGCCGCACCGCCAGGAGCGGTGCGGCCGGAAAGTAGGGCGGACGCGATTAAGCGTTCTTCTTCGCCTGAACGTCCACGCGGATGTCCTGAGCCATCTTCTTCAGCTCCTGCATTCCCTTACGGATGCGCGTTCCAGCAGCCTTGTTGCCCTTGTCGTAGAACTTGGAGAAGTCGTCCTCCATGCCTTCAACGGCTTCTTTGAGCTTGCTATAGTGGTTAGCCATGCGACGATGAAGCGTTGATCGGTCATGCTGCACCTTCTTTCAGATCCAGCGAAACACTGATCGCCACATTCGCAATAACG
>JBCBZH010000134.1:0-11197 GCA_039815415.1 Bacteroidota bacterium | reverse complement strand
CTCGTGCGCCTCGATAGCGAGATTGCACCCATCGCGAAGGCAGCCAGCCAACTCGTCAATCCGAACTGGGGGCCGTTGCTCCGCGCAGGGACCGACAAGAGTCACCTCGCGCGTCAGATCGAAGCCTCCGCTGATGTCTACACCGCCCGCGTTTCCAACTTTCTGCGGTACACGCCGTTCGTCTACTTGAGGAGCCAGCGCGTGTCTCTCCCGCACGACGAGGTCGCGCCTTCGGCAGAGGATGTAGCGTAAAGAAAGGGAACGAGCTGGTGTCAGTCGGCGGCGTCCAGAAGCACGTCCCAGGTCAGCTTGGGCGAGCCATCGGGGCGGACGACACCCATCGTGCAGAGGTACTCCTGGTATCGCTCCACGAAGGCCTCCGGGAGTTCCTCGGACTCGTCGAAGGCGAGGGCTTCCTGGACCGCGCGACAGATCTCGGCGTCGAAGTCCTGGAAGGTGAACACGGATGCGAAGCGGACCTGCGGCGTCTCGGTGATCACGTCGAGCAGCGTCTCGTAGCACGTCTTCTGCCACGCCTCCGAGGAGCCCATCGCGCTGGCGGTGGGGCACGTCAGCTCCTGGATCACGATGGGGCCGTCGCCGAAGCGCGCGAGGGTGGTCTCGAAATCGGAGCGGATGTCGTTTACGTCGGAGACCGAGAGGTCGGACTCGATGGGACCGTAGTTGAAGGCCACCACGTCGGCCGCGCCGCGCATGGCCTGGAAGGTGCGCGTCTGCTCGCGGACGGGCCGTGCGGTCAGCGTCACACCCACCGCCAGCTTGGGCTCGATGGCGTGGACCCGCTCGCGGGCGGCCTCCACGAACCGCACGTAGGCGTCGCGCTCCGAGCGGAAGTCGCCATCCAGGCGGTCGTCGAACTCATTGCCGACGTTGAGCAGGAATACGTCGTTCGCCAGCGCGATGGGGACCACACGGTCGAGCAGGTTTCCGAAGCGATCCAGCACATCCGCGTCGTCGAGCGCGACGCCATCGGCGAAGCCGCCCGCGCCATCCGAGAGGTCCTCAGGCAGGTTCATGTCGCCGATGTCGCCCACGGTGATGTTGACGAAGGGCGTGAAGCCGAGCTGGCGAAGGGCGGAGAGCGTGGCCTCGAAGCGGTCCAGCGTGTAGCGGCCCGGTGTGGGCTCGAGGTCGGCCCAGTCCACATACAGCGTAAAGCCGGTCATGCCGCGCGCAATGCCATCGGTGAGGAGCGCACGTTCGGTAGTCCCGAGTGCGTCCACATCGCCCGATCCGAAGAACGTGGTTCCGAGCATGAACCCCGGCTCGAGCAGCGGAAGCGACGTGGCCTCGCCCGTCGGCGGCTCTGGGGCGGTGGTCGAGCACGCGGCAAGGAGCAGGGCGAGAGGAAGAAGCAGGCAGCGCATGAGAGATCCGGGGATTCAGGTATACTCCCGGACGCAGCACCCCCTTGGAGGGTTACACGCACGACAGCATCAGCTCCGTGCCCTGCAAACGCCACACCGTCCTTCGCCAGCTCGACCCATGCTTCGCCTCGTCCTCGTCCTCGCGCTGGCGATTCCGGCCGTTCACGCCCAGACGCCCGAGCCGTTGAACCAGACCGAGCACACGTTTGCTGGCGTGACCGCGGGCGAGCCGGTGCGCTTCCGGTACTTGCTTGCCCTCCCCGAGGGCTACGAGGCGTCCGACGAGGCGTGGCCGCTGGTGCTGTTCCTCCACGGCGCAGGCGAGCGGGGCGACGACCTCCGCCGCGTGGCCGTCCACGGGCCGCCACGCCACGTCCGCGAGGGGCAGACGTTCCCGTTCATCCTCGTCAGCCCGCAGGCGCCTTCGGGCGAGTGGTGGAAGCCGGTCGAGCTAGCGGCGCTGCTGGACGAGATCGAATCGACGCACCGCGTGGACCCAGACCGGATCTATGTGACGGGCCTGAGCATGGGCGGCTTCGGGACGTGGGAGCTGTTGCAGGACTACCCGGACCGGTTCGCGGCGGCGGCCCCGGTGTGTGGCGGCGGCACGCCCGGCAAGATCTGCGCGGCCCGCGAGGTGCCCATCTGGGCCTTCCACGGCGCGCTGGACGATGTGGTGCCGCCGGTTCGTTCCGAGGAGATGGTCCGCCGCCTGGAGCGCTGCGACGGGGACATCCGGTACACGCTCTACCCGGAGGCCAACCACGACTCGTGGACGGAGACCTACGCCAACCCGGAGCTGTATGAGTGGCTCCTCAGCCACCGGCGGGGGGAATAGTGGAGTTGGTGGAGATCGCCAGCTCGAAGGCGTTCTATGTCGGAGAATCCGTTAGGCGCTCCCGGTGGGCTGGCGGTACTCGCGGAAGACAAACCAAGCGAATCCCAGTTGCCCCGCCGCCGCAAGCCCGAGCACTGCATACGCCGCCACGTTGCTGATTCCGAGAATCAGTGAGATGACCAGAGCACCGAACGCGAGCAGGCCGCCCCCAAACGCGGCCTTTGCAGCTTTGATGACCTTCAGGACAGCCTCGACTTTCTTCGCAGCCGCGAGCTTGGACAGCCCTTCGTCTCTGATGATGGAGTTCCGGATGTCGAGGGGGCGGTCCCCATGACGAAGCCGTGCAGCGATCAAATGGAAACCCTCGGGTAACTGGTCGCCGCCCGAGAGAAGAGGGGCTGCCGGGCCGGTCTCAATAGGCTCCCATTGGAGGCTCGGGTCTCGGGACGAGTCGCCAGCAGCGAAACGCTGGAATGCATCGATGACGGGCGCTTGCTGCACGCCGGTAGCCTGGAGATGGGGGGCGTCCGCTCCACCCCCGTACTCCAAGACGTAGCCTCTGGCAGCCCCTCCTGCAGTCTGAACGAACAGGTCGCCATTGCTCAGGGTAGCGAAGCCACCGTCAAACTGATTGACACCTCGAATCGCGTCCTCGATCTGATCTGGGGTCGGATTGTTGATTGGCGAACCTGGATCTCTCCTTAAGCGCATGGCAGAATGGCGGAGAGTGGCCGTGTCACCAGTCAATCGACAGAATTGAGTCTGCATATTACCGATCTTGATTCGACATAACACCCAATGGCGACGATCCAGCCCATTGTGTCGCACGAGTTTGTAGTAGCACAGATGTGGATATGCGGATGCATTTCGCATAACGCGCATCCACTGCCCTCGCCAGCTCGTCGCAACGAAACTGCCCTACGTCGAGCTGGCGACGTACAACAACGGGAAGGAGCTGAGCGGCTGTGCCTGATCGCGGGCGCTGCTACTCCGTTAGTCCAAAGAGCCTGCCGCCGGTTCGGTCCTCAGCGAACGACCATGACCGCATCTCCACAGGTCACCCGGCCCGGCTCGACGATGGAGCCGTACACCCCCGCGCACGCCTCCCGTTCGCGGGCAATCGCCCGAAGCAGGCTGGAGTCTCGCTCGCCCGATGCCGGGTCCACATTGACCACCGCGCACCGTCCGTCCCGCTTGTCGAGGCGCAGAACGAGGCTCCCGATCTGGAGCACCGAGCCGACCCACTGATCCTCCGGGTAGGCCACGTCCCCAGACGCTTCCACAATGAGGTTGGGCCGGAACCGGCGGACATCGAGGTCCTCGCCCACGAGCGAGCTGAGGCCCGCGACGGTCTGTGTGGAGATCAGCGAGATCGGGAAGGTGTCGAACACGCCCCGGTCCTGCTTGATGACGCGAGCCCCATGCCCGAGGTCGCTCGCCAGCTCGGGGTCTAACACATCATGCTCCGCCCCGGACGGCGTTTGAACCCGCACCGCTGACGTGTCCGGCCGTGTGGGATCGACGAAGCGGGGGCGATAGGCGTTCATGTCGGGCCGCTCGCGGATGGTCAGCCAGGGGAACCCGCTCCGCTCCACGCCAGCCCGAACGAACGCCCACCGGCGGTCGCCCACGACGCCGTGCCAGGAGACCTCGACGGACTCGAGAGACTCGCCGCCCATCGACTTGACGGGGTAGCGCCACAGACCCACGAGACGACCGACTTCTGTACTCATCGCGGCAGAGTGAGGTGAGCTAGAGATTGATGAGGACCTCCCATCCTGTCATCCTGAGCGGAGCGTAGCGGAGTCGAAGGATCTCTGATGAGCGAGACGCTGTGCGCGGTAGAGATCCTTCCACAAGCTGGCTGCGCCGACCTTCGGTTCGGGATGACGCGGTCGGAAAGGACCAGCCCGAGAGAAGACCAGCCTGTTACACGGAAAGATCCTCTCGATCCGCCCACGCGGGTGCTTGGGTCGACCGGCACCCTCATCCATCTCGAGATCCCGGCTCGGAGGCCGGGATGACAGTGTTGGGTAGAGCGAGCTGGCGCCCGTCTGGGGATGATTCACCGGAGTGCGGCGGTGGCACATTCAACATCCTGACATCGCGACGACGAATCCGCATCGATCCGCCAGGAGGATCGCCAGTTCGATGCAACAGAACCACCCGGCCTCGAGCTGGCGACGTGCGGTAGGGCACGAGGTGAGCGAAGGCTCCAGATCCGGTCGCAAACCAGAGGAGCCAGAATCCGTGCCCCGGCGACCTCGCTCGAGCAGGTGTCCCTCGCCAGTAGAAAGGGGCCTTGCTATGGCTTTCTGGCAGTATGGAAAGTTTGGTTGACAGAATGGAAAGAGGGCTGTACGTTTCCGTATGTCCCTGACACTCCCGCCCTCAGCCAACCGGTTCGGCATCGGCCTCGCCGTGTTCGGCGTCGTCGCCATTGGGGCTGGATTCGTTCTCGAGGGCCTGGGCCTGTCCTTCAGCGATGAGGTTGCGTTCCATGAGCCCTTCTGGGAAGTCGGCTGTATGGTCTTGCTCGCCGGTCTGTTCGTGCAGACGCTCAGTCGGCGCGAGCAGGAAGACGAGTTCTTCAACCGACTTCGCCTTGAGGCCTTCCAGGCCACGCTGATCGCAACGGCTCTCCTGATCGTCGCCAACGAGGCGGTCTATTTTTGGGGAGACCGCCTGTTCCTCAGCGCACGCACTCTGGTGATTCTTCAGTTGGCCGGTTTTCTTCTCCTCTTTCGGATGCGCGTGCGCGCCGCGTCGGAGGAATGACAAACACGCTGCGTGTGGAGCGCGCCAGACACAACTGGACGCAGGCAGATCTGGCCAAACGAGCTGGGGTCTCACGTCAGTCGATCAACGCGATCGAAACCGGTCGCTATGTCCCGTCGACGATCCTCGCGTTGAAGCTCGCCGAGGTGTTCCAGGTCTCTGTGCATCAGCTCTTCCAATTGGAACCCGGGGATGCATCACCACGGAAGCACTAGCTGTTTCTCCCCCCCCCTTTTTTAGACAGGTATGTCAACCAAGCTTTACTTTTTGGTCGCTGCTGCGACTCTCCTGCTGACTGCCGCATCGTGTGGCTCGCGTTCGTCGCTGTCCGTGGACGCCACTCCTGCACTGCTTCTGCGCGACGTTCGTGTTGTCGATGTCGTTCAGGGCCGGGTCAGTGCGCCAACCGATCTACGGATAGAGGAGGGCCGGATCGCTGCGATGGGCTCGGACCTCAGCTCGAGCAACGCATCGGTCCGTGAACTCGACGGACACTACGTAATCCCTGGGCTGATCGACAGCCATGTCCACTCGACCGCAGGCCCGGAGGAGGCCATGGTCAGTGCTCTGCAACGAACGCTGCGTGGCGGAGTCACCCGAGTTCGGGACATGGGCGGAGACGGCATCGTGATTCGCGAACGAAACACGCGGGCTCGCGAACTCAGCATTCCCACGGTTCACTTTGCCACGGTGGTGGCCGGTCCAAGCTGGATGACTCAGGATTCACGTGCAGAAGCATCGGCTCATGGGGAGACGCCAGGCACCCAGGCCTGGCTTGCGAGTGCGGATGGCTCGACGGATGTCCGTGCATTGGTGCATTCCGCACAACAGTTCAGAGTCGATGCGCTCAAGCTGTACGCAGACATGGATCCGGAGACGGTACGCGCCTTGACGACAGCCGCTCAGGAGGAGGGCTTGGGCGTGTGGGGCCATGCTGCCATCTTTCCCACCTCACCGATGGACGCTGTTCGCGCGAACGTGGAGGTGCTGTCCCACGCCGAATCGTTGTTGTTCGCCTCGGACTCTACACTCCCCGAGCGGTACCACGATGTGCGTTGGGGTGGTCGTGGGTCGATCGATCTCGACGACGACGCATTCCAGGATCTCCTATCGGCCATGTCGGACCAGGGGACGTTCCTCGACGCGACACTGACGGTGTCAGCGATTCGCGCGGCGCGGGGACTTGCCGATGCGAACCATCTCGCGGCGGTCTACGACATCACGCGGCGAGCCCATGAAGCTGGCGTCCGAGTCCTCGCAGGGACCGATGCGATGATGCTGCTGGGAAATCCACTCCCAAGCCTTCATGGCGAACTGGAATTGCTGGTCAGCAACGCGGGGTTGTCTCCGGCGGATGCGCTACGCAGCGCGACAGTCCATGCGGCGACGATGCTGGGCGTCGGTGAGGACGTGGGGCACATCGACGTTGGCCTGCGCGCCGATCTCGTCGTTCTCCAGGAGGATCCACTCCAGGACATCCGCGCCACTCGGGGCATTTCTCTCGTCGTGAACAACGGTGTGGTCGTTCCGGATGCTCCGTGAGCGGCATACGCTCAGATTGCAGTCCTGTGGTCTATGCGGCGTCTGAGTGCATGTTCTGGACGCTCGCCAGCTTGACGAAACGAAACCGCCCCACGTCGAGCTGGCGACGTGGGGCGGAACAACGAACGGAGCAGAGGTGCTAGGCCAGATCGCGGACCGACTGGGCCAGCATCCGCACCTTCGCGGCGTCGCTCGAGCTGCCGGCGGCGTTCATAAGCGTGCTCGCCAGCCCGTCCAGCATTGTGCCCCGGGCAGGGCCGGAAGCGTCCTCGGCCTGCATGAGCGTCGCGCGGACGGTGCCGAGCATCTCGCCCGAGAGGCCGCCCGAGCGCTCGAGCTGGTCGGTGTAGGCGTGCGCCAGCGCGAACGACGGCGGCCACTCATACATCGGCTGGCCCTGGGCGTTCTTGTACTCGAGCACCACCGTCTTGGAGGCCTCGATCTCGTTCTCGGAGATGTAGCCGCTCGGCGTCAGCTCGAAAATGTCGAGCCCGCGGGAGATCTCCGAGCTGACGATCACCCCGTTGTACCAGTACACGGACCAGCTGCCGCCGCTCGCCATCTCGTCGGCGTTGACCGGGCCGCGGTCGTGGAAGGCGATCTCGATCGGGTTGGACACGTCCGTCCAGTCGAAGACCGAGATGCCGCCTTGGTACCAGGACTGCACCATCACGTCGCGCCCCGGGATCGGGATGAGCGAGCCGTTGTGGGCCACGCAGTTCTCCTGCGAGGTCTGCGGCGCAGGCATCTTGTAGTAGCTCTCGAACTCCATCTCGCCGTTGTTGAGCGTGAACAGCGCGTTGGCGCCCCACTCGTACGGGTCGTCTACGCGGCACTTCGGGCCGCCGCCGCCGCCCCACTCGTCGGTGAAGAGGACCTTGGAGCCGTCGTTGCTGAACGTGGCCGAGTGCCAGTAGGAGAAGTTGGAGTCCGCCACGGCGTCGATGCGGCGGGGGTTGACCGGGTCCGTGATGTCGAGCAGGAGGCCATAGCCCTCACAGGCGCCGCCCGCCAGCCCGATGGCCGGGTAGAGCGTGATGTCGTGGCACTGCGTCGGGCCGCGACCGGGGCCGTCATCGTCGCCGTCGCCATTCCCGAAGCGGGCGGCGAGCATGTCCGGGAGGCGCTCGCGGAGTAGCGTCGAGTCTGCAGCGGTGGCCGGACCCTCACCGCCACGCTCGGCGATGATCTGCTGCATGAACTGGTTCACGAACCCGTCGGGGAGGACGCGGTCCTGGCCGAAGAAGAAGACCACGAACTTGCCTGCGGCACGGGCCTCTTCGATGGCGCGGATGTCGGCGGGAGCCGGACCGTGCTGCGGCGGAGCCACGAGGTCGTCGAAGATGCGCGGCGAGCTGACGATCCGGGAGGCGGTCGGGTTGTCGAGCGGCACCTGGATCACCTCGATGCGGAAGAGCGCCGAGTTGGGGTCGTCCTCGGGGAACGCGGACGAGCAGCCGGGAAGCTCCTCTGCCGGGCGCACGCCCGCCGAGCCCGAGACGTAGATGTAGACATTCTCGTCGTCGTTCGGGTCTTTCAGGACCGAGTGCGTGTGCGAGCCACGGCACGTCTGCACGTTGGCGATGTACTCGGGGTTGCGGACATCCGAGATGTCGAAGATGCGAATGCCGCGCAAGCGCTCGTCGCTGACGGCGGTGTCCACGCCCTGCGTGCCGCAGTCGAGACGGCCGCTGGTGCCCTCACCGGACACGAACATCAGGTCGCCGTAGACCGAGACGTCGCTCTGGGAGGCAGGGCAGAGGTACTCCGTGACCAGCGTCGGCGCCGAGGGCGTCGAGAGGTCCCAGATCATGACGCCGTTGTAGTTGCCCTGGAACACGTAGTCGCCCTTGAAGGCGAGGTCCGAGTTGGTCACGCCCAGGAAGTCCTCCGCCGGAGGCGTGGACGAGAGCATGCGCATGTTCCAGATGGCCTCCTCGGCATTGAACAGGCCGGCTCCCAGCCCGACGCGCGGGTCCGGGTTCGGGATAGGCGTCGGCGCCATCAGTGTCGACTGGAGGGCCGTCGTGTTCATGCCGGACGGGCCGGAAGGCGGTGCACCATCCATCGGCCGCTGCTGCGAGCAGGCGGCGAGGCTGAGCGCTCCGACAAGGAGAGCGAAGGACCGTAAGGTGAGCGTCATGGGTGTGGGGTGTTGGGGAGAGGGAGGCGTTGGAGGTGTGGGCTACGGAGCCGGGTCGGGGAGGGCGTCGAGCATCTGCTGCATCCGGGCGATCTCGGTTTTCTGATCGACCTGCACGTCGGAGGCAAACTTGAAGGAGTCCTCGTCGTTGCCCGCGCCGTCGGTGGCGAACAGCTCGTCCACCATCACGATGGCGCCGCCGTGGTGCTGGATCATGTACCTCAGGAACAGCCGGTCAAACTCGACGCCGCGCGCGGCCTCCAGCTCGTCCATCTGAGCCTGCGAGAGCATGCCCGGCATGCTCGTATGGTCGTGCATGGCGCCGTGGTCCATCCCGCCGTGATCCATGCCTGCATGGTCCATCGAGCTGTCGTCGCCGTGGTCCATGCTGTTCTCCTTCATCGGCTCCTCGATGTGGATCGTCAGCGTGGAGCCCTCGATGTGGACCATCGCGACGGGCTGGTTGCGGTCGCGAAGCCACTTCTGCATCAGCGCGATCTCGTCCCGTTGGGCATTGATGATGCGCGCGGCGAGGCGCTGCACGGCCGGGCTGGCGCCGTTGGTGGGTGCCCATGCCGACATCACGAGGGCCTGCGCGTGGTGCCCGATCATGCCAATCATGAAGTCCACGTCGGCCTGGACGAAGCGCGTGCGGCCCTCCTCAATGCGGGCCCAATAGATGGCCTCCAGCTCCTCGGCGTTGGCCGGAGGAGAGGGCTCGACGGTCATCGGTGGCGTCGAACTGGTGGGTGGTGTCGAGCTGGCGGTCGTCGTCGGAGCCGTGGAGCTGCACGCGGAGAGGATGAGGGCCGTCGCCAGCGCGACGGGGACAAGCCGGAGGGTCATGGTGGGGCTCAAATCTGTTATGTCTTTCGCATAAGGTAGGGCAGAGGATCGTCCTCGCCAGCCCGTTGGATCTCGAACGGTGTTCAAGCTCGCGCCATCGCGCTGGCGAGGTTGGGTGCCACACGTCCTCAATGCCGTCATTCCTGCCTGTGGGGGAATGACTTGGTCGATCAGAGTCGCCGTACTCGTCAGCTCGATCTGGCGCCTTCCTGGAGGCTGCTCGCCGTCGCGCTGGCGTCGGCCACCAGAGTGTCGGAGGTCGGAATCCGTGGTGCGTCTCCGAGGACCGCGCCGTTCGTGTCAATCACCTCGCGGTAAAAGGCGGCACTCGCTTTCGGCGTCCGCTCCTGCGTCTCAAAGTCCACGTGCACCAGCCCGAAGCGCTTGGTGAAGCCCTGCGACCACTCGCAGTTGTCCATCAGCGACCAGGCGTAGTAGCCCCGCACATCCACGCCCAGCTCGATGGCCTCACGGACGGAGCGAATGTGGTCGTGGAGGTAGGCGATGCGAAACGGGTCGTCCAGGCGCCCGCCGATGGCCTTCGGCGGATCTGCAGTGGCGGCGCCGTTCTCGGTCACGTAGAGCCGCGTGTTGCCGGTACGGTCGCACACCCACATCAGCAGGTCGCGCAGAGCCGGTGCGAAGACCTCCCACCCCATCTCCGTGTACGGGTGGCGGGGCTGGCGAACCCGTCGGGCGCGCTCGGGCGGGTCGTCTGGATCGTTCACACAGACGGCGCGTGTGTAGTAGTTGATGCCGTAGAAGTCCGTCTCGGTTTGGATCTCATCGAGGTCCGAGCTGGCGAAGTCGGGCCATCCGGCGCCAAACACCTCCGCCAGCTCGTCTGGGTAGTGGCCCGTCTCGATGGGATCGAGGAAGATGCGGTTCATGTAGGCGTCGGCGCGGGCCGTGGCGGCCAGGTCTTCGGGACGGTCGGTGGCCGACACCTTCGGCTCCAGGTTGAGCGCGATGCCGATCTCCTCGGCGCCATTAGCGCGCAGGGCGTCGGTGCCCCGAGCATGTGAGAGCAGCAGGTGGTGCGCGGCGAGCGGCCCCTCGGCGTGGACGCGGTGGCCGGGCGCCAGCCCGCCGCGCACGTAGCCGCCGTCCATCACCACCCACGGCTCGTTGAGGGTGATCCAGCGGTGGACGCGGTCCCCAAGGCGGTCGTGGACTACCCGGGCGTAGTCCGCGAACCAGTCGGCGATGTCGCGGTTGAGCCAGCCGCCTCGGTTGTCGAGCGCGGCAGGGAGGTCCCAGTGGTAGAGCGTCAGCAGCGGCTCGATGTTCGCGGCCGCCAGCTCGTCCACGAGGCGGTCATAGAAGTCGAGCCCGGCGTCATTGACACGCCCGGTGCCCTCCGGCATCACACGGCCCCAGGCCACGCTGAACCGGTACGTCTGCAGGCCCATCTCGCGCATCATCGCCACATCGCTTGGCATTCGCCGGTAGTGATCGCATGCGATGTCGCCGGTCACGCCGTTGACGGTTCGGCCTGGCGTCTGGGCAAATCGCTTCCAGATACTGGGACCTGCGCCATCCGCCAGCGGCGAGCCTTCGACTTGATAGGCGGAGGTGGCGGCGCCCCAGAGGAAGCCGTCGGGAAAGGGGGGGCATGCGAGCGGGTGAGCGTTGAGGGCGGAAGCTAGCAGGTTGGAGGGG
>JBCBZH010000285.1:0-5460 GCA_039815415.1 Bacteroidota bacterium | reverse complement strand
TCTCTACGGGGCCCAAGCGGGAGGAGACGCTCGTGCTGGCGTGAGCGCCCCGTAGCTTCCGGGATGGAATCCCCCGATCCCATTCTGGACGTCCGGAGTCGCCAGCTCGACGCCTCAGAGTAGCGGTGTCTCAATTGCGAGACCCCGCTCGTAGGCGCGTTCTGTTCTGAGTGCGGGCAAGAGAGTGTAAACCCTCATGAGACGCTGGGGGGGATCGTAAACGCGGCTCTCGGCGATGTGTTTGCGTGGGACAGCCGAAGCGTGCAGTCGCTTCGGTGGCTCATCACGCGTCCGGGTCATCTTTCCAGCGAGTGGGCAGCAGGACGTCGGGTGCGCTACGTGCCCTTGTTCAAGCTGTTCATTTGGCTATCGATCGTGCTGGTCGCGTCGAACGCGATTCAGCGTCAGGCAACCGCGTGGGCTCAGGGCCGAGATACCGTGGTGGAGGACGCCTCTGTCCCCGAAGACAGTGCGAGTGCCGAAACGCCCATGGACCGTGTCAACGCGACCATGCGCATCATCCTAGAAATCTGGCTCCGGTACTTCTTTGTCACCACGCCGCTCATCGGGTTCTACTTCTACGTGTTTTTCCGAGGGCGGCGCCCGACGTATCCACCCCACTTTGTGCTGGGCCTTGAGCTGGCGTCGTTCGGAGTGCTCACGTTGCTCACGGCCCGGTGGCTCCGCATCGTCTGGGTTCTCGTGCCGCCACACGCCACCCTGCGAGAAACATGGCCCCAGGTCACCCCAGTGTTGCTTGCAGCGGTCATTCTTGCCACCACTGCGATGGCGACCCTCGCCATTCGGCGCTTCTATGGCGTCTCCACGTGGAAGGCCATCGCCGCATCCCCGTTATTGTTGCTGGCACCCTTTACGGTTCTGGTGGGCGTCGCCTTTGCAGTGACGTTTGGCATCTTGGTGTTCGCGAGCTGAGATGCAGGCCTATCGCACCAGCACGAAGCTTAAGCTGGGCCTGATCGCGGCGGCGGTCGGGATTGCGGTCGCGTCGCTCGTGTTTACGCAGCGGCTCGCGGATCGTTTGGAAGCGCAGGATGAGGCGGCCGTTGAGCTATGGGCGCGCGCCATCGAATTCCAGTACGCCGCAGGCGCTCAGTCCGTCGCGCAATTCGACCGCCTGGATGCCCTTCGCCAGCGTGTGGAGGCCAGCGAGCTGGCGCCCGTCGTCCGCGACTCTGTACTCGCGGCCCTGGATCTCGCAATGGAAGGCGGCTCGCAAGACGGACTGGATTTCGTGTTCAGCCAGATTGTGGTGCCCAATCGGTTCAGCGTCCCGGCCATCGTCACAGACTCTGCGCTCACCTTCGTCTCAGCTTGGCGAAACATCGAAGGGGTTGGGGAGGATGCGCTCTCTGATGCCGAGTCGGCGCGGCTTCTGGACGAAGCGGCAGCGATGGACCGGTTCAACACGCCGATCGCCGTGGACCAGGATCGTCAGCTCGTTCATTATGGCGAAAGCCCGTTGGCTCGACTAATCCGGCTGTTTCCGTTTGTCCAGCTGGCCGTGGTGGGCCTGTTCATCCTCGTCGGCTATCTCGGGTTCTCATACGTGCGCAGGAGCGAACAGTCGAATCTCTGGGTAGGGATGGCGAAGGAGGCCGCGCACCAACTCGGCACGCCGTTGTCTTCTATGATTGGGTGGGTCGAGCTGATGCGGATGGGCGATGAGGCGCCTCGGGCTGACGCCATTGCCGACGAGCTGGAGCAGGACATCGACCGCCTGCGCCGGGTCGCGGATCGGTTTGAGAAGATTGGGTCGCTGCCTGATCTGGTCCGCCAGCCTGTCGCACCGATTCTCGAATCGGTGGGGGATTATATGCGACGGCGTCTCCCACAAAGCGGGCCACCGATACGACTCACCGTAGAGGCTTCAGAAGGGCTGGAGGCGTCGATGAACGCGGAGCTTTTCGAGTGGGTCATCGAGAATCTCCTCAAGAATGCCATCGACGCGATGGCCGACGGTGGAGATCTCTCCGTTCGCGCCATCGCACAGGGCACGGACGTCGTGGTGGATGTGGCCGATACTGGGAAGGGCATGGACCGGGCCACCGCGCGCCATGTCTTCCGGCCGGGGTTCTCGACCAAGCGGCGCGGATGGGGCCTCGGACTTAGCCTCGCCAAGCGGATTGTGGAAGCCTACCATGGGGGCACCCTTCAGGTAGTGTCCACGCGCCCAGGTGGCGGCACCACGTTCCGCATCACATTGGATGGAACGGCGGTTGCGCCTACGGCTGAACCGGCACCGATAGCACCCCGGTAAGTCGTTCCACGACCGCCTCGCTGTTCGTCAGCGCGGTGAAGACGACGGCTCTTCGTCGCCACGTGATGGCGTAGTCCCCGGTTTGGTCGAGACGCCGCGTGTCGAATGGAATCTCTTCTGCGAGACGTGCGAAGACGCCCTGGGGCAGTGCGAGCCACTCAGACGCCCGATCCAGTTGGGCATAGTCATACGCATAGAGCACCACCGTCTCGGATCCGAGGCCTACGTACTTGAAGGTGGGGGTGACCCACGTGGACTCGAGTGGGGGAGCGGTGGACTCGCGTGTCAGGCTGGTCTCGCCCGCGCCCACGAGCTGGAGATCGGGGAGGTCTGGGATGACGACAGGCCAGCCATACTGCTCAAACACCCAGGCGGACGCCTCGTCGCCATCTCGCACTTGCGTCGCAGGACGGAACTCGGCAGCAGCGATGGACATGCGGAACAGCAGGTCAGACTCTTCAGCGGGCGGGGCGCCTCGAATCCACGTAAACGTCAGCCAGAGCCCGACTCCAGCCGCGATCACCAGCCCGAGGGTCCGAACCCATCGAACTGGAGAGGGGTCCGGCGTACGCGATTGCACCTTGTTGAATGCCGTCACCGGAGGTGAGGCGTGAGTTGGCGCCTCCATGTCTAGGCGCCTGTCGTCGCTGGAACCAGCTCTCGACTGGCACCATCACCGGCATGATGAGGGTCAAACACAAGATTGACAGAGTCGCCTCGGTGGACCGACAGCAACTCGGCGGCATTACCGCCACGGACAGCAATCTCGAGGTGGCCTCCACTCCCCGTCAGGATCAGAGGGTCGCCCGGCGAGACCGATGCGTAGGTACGCGACAGCCCGTGAAGAATGGTGGAGCCCACGTAGCATTTGAACGTAGCATCCCGCTGTTGGCGCTGGACCTCAGCTGTTGTGATGTTGGTGATGCAGTTACCGTATCGATCGATGTGCACCACCCAGCCATCCACGCCCTCGGCGTCGTAGCGTGGGAGCGGCCAGTGCATGGCTCGCACCGACTCCATTGGAGTCCCGACGTCGCGCAGAGATGCTCCCGCTGCCAACAGGGCGGCTACGGGGGCGAAGATGTCGCGCCCGTGAAACGTGGCCGACGGTGTTGACGTGCGCCACACCTCAGGGCGATCCAGCACGACAATGTCCAGCGGGGGGGCCTCGCGGCAGAGCAGCGACAGGAGTCCGTTGTCCGGACCCACGAACGTGTGGCAGCACCCGCCAAGAGTGAAGCGAGCGGCAATCGCCATCCGGTCCGTGCCGACGCCGGGATCCACAACGACGAGGTGGACGGTATCATCGGGAAGGTATGGGAGCGCCTGGCCCAGCACGTACGCACCTTCCATCACATCTTGGGCGGCCACCTCGTGCGACACGTCGATCAGCGTCAGACCGGGCGCGATCGAAAGCATAACCCCCTTCAAGGCGGCTACATAGCCGTCTCGTAGACCGAAGTCAGTAGTGAGCGTAACGATCACGAGGGAAGCCGGGGGGAGCGACGTGCCGTATAAGGAGTTAAGGTACGTCAAATCTGGCAACCCTCGGGCACCCGTATCTTCCCACTCTCCTGCCTGCCATCATGTCCGCTGATCCGTCTCCCGCGACCACGTCAGATGCGGGCGCTTCCATCGCTCGCTCCCGAACCGTGCTCAGTGACGCTCACCAGCAGGCCCTAGACGAGTTTGTGCTCCTCTGGGGCGAGATGGCCTCGCACTGGGGCATCAATCGGACGATGGCTCAGATCCACGCGTTGCTATACGCGTCCGATGAGCCACTCGACACGGACGAGATCATGGAGCATCTCCAGATCAGCCGTGGGAATGCGAACATGAACCTCCGGGCGCTCCTCGACTGGAACCTGGTCCGAAAGACCCACCAGCTCGGTTCGCGAAAAGACTACTTCGTTGCCGAGAAAGACGTCTGGACGTTTACGACGACCATTATCGAGGAGCGGCAGCGACGAGAGATCAAGCCCGTACAGCGCGCGCTCGGCCGCGTCGCCGACGACCTTCGGGCTGACGACTCGCCCGGTGCGACGGGTTCCGAGTTTGCTGACCGGCTCGACAATCTGGTGGCGTTCATCGACACTTTCGACGGATTTACGTCTGCGCTGTTGCCATTGCTAAAAGGGCGCAACGCCGAGAAAGTCCAGAAGCTCGTCGCCTTTGCGTCGCGTCTGCGGAGCGAGCGGGACTGAGATGGCATCCACAGCAGAAATCGGCCGGCGGGGTGAGGACGTAGCGGCAGCGATGCTGGACGCCAAGGGATACCACATTCTCGACCGCAACTATCGTTTCGGTCGGGAAGAAGTGGACATCGTGTGTTTTCAGCCCAACGCGGCCAACGACGGCGGGGAGATTGTCGTGGTAGAAGTCAAGGCACGCTCAGGCACAGGCTTCGGCGCTCCTGAGGCTGCGGTAGACACGGCCAAGCAAAAAGCGATTCTTCGAGTCACGGAGGCATACCTCCATGAGCGTCGCCTTATGCCTTCGCCGGTCCGGTTCGATGTCATTGCAGTGCAGTTTGGAGGCGCGGAGCCTGAGATCGAGCACTTCGAGAACGCCTTCGGGCCGTTCGTATAGCGTGGCGGAGTCGGCATCGGTGCCAGCGGGCGCCCCGGCTATCCTCGTGCACGGTGGAGCATGGGACATCCCGGATGACGAAGTGGCTGCCCATGCTTCGGGTGTGCTGGTGGCCGTGCATCGGGGGCGGCAACTGTTGAGCAAGGGTGTAGCGGCACTCGATGTAGTGGTCGAGGTAGCTGCAATCTTGGAGAGCGATCCGACATTCGACGCGGGGCGGGGCTCCGTGTTGGATTCCGACGGTCTTCCTCAGCTCGACGCTGGGGTTATGGACGGGGCCTCCCTTGAGTGGGGAGCTGTGGCGAACGTACGCGAGCTGGCGAATCCGATACGCGTCGCCCATCTCCTCCTGGACCATCCGGGGCAGGCTCGGTTGCTGGTTGGGGAGGGAGCCCATCGCTTCGCTGCCGAGCACGGCGTCCCGGCTATTCGCCCCGACGCCCTGATTGTTGAGCGCGAGATCCGTCGCTACGAGCGGCTGCAGTCCGAATCTGAAGAGGATGCTCCGCGCGGGACCGTCGGATGTGTTGCGCTAGGCCGCGACGCCCAAAAACCTCCCGGCCAAGAAGCGCAAGGCATGCGACGACGCCCGC
>JBCBZH010000274.1:0-5720 GCA_039815415.1 Bacteroidota bacterium | reverse complement strand
CTGGAACACATGGTCGATACGGTGCTCCACTTCGAGGGCGACCGTCATCATGCCTACCGCGTGCTCCGGGCGGTCAAGAACCGGTTCGGGGCCGCCAACGAGCTGGGCGTCTTCGAGATGCGAGAGGGCGGGCTAAAGGAGGTCGAGAATCCGAGCGCACTCTTCCTCGCGGAGCGGCAGTTCGGAATGAGCGGGTCGAGCGTGGCGTGTACGATGGAGGGGACACGGCCCTTGCTGGTCGAGATCCAGGCACTCGTCTCGACCGCCAGCTACGGGACCCCGCAGCGCACCACCACGGGGTTCGATGCCAAGCGGCTCCAGCTTCTGCTGGCCGTCCTCGAGAAGCGTGAGGGGCTTCGGTTCTCACAGCAGGATGTGTTCCTCAACGCCGCCGGGGGCGTCCGACTCGATGAGCCCGCCGTGGACTTGGGCGTCGCGCTGGCGGTGGCGTCCTCGTTCCGCGATGTGCCGCTGGATTCGGGCACGGCGGTGTTCGGCGAGCTGGGGCTGGGCGGAGAGATCCGGGCCGTGAGCCACGTCGAGGCGCGGCTGGCGGAGATCAAGCAACTCGGCTTCGAGCGGGCGCTGTTGCCCAAGGCCAACATGAAAGGGCTGAAGCCACCGAAGGGCCTCGAGCTGCTACCGGTTCGCCAACTCGGCGAGGCGCTGGACCTGATCGGGTGACGCCAGCTCGCGGTCGGCCTCTCTTGGATGCGCCGTCGTCGAGGGGCTGGGTAGCTTGCGTCCATGCCCATCGCTGTTCACCCACTTCGCTGGGCTCTGGCGGCTCTCCACGCCGCCCAGCCCGGCCTCCCCGAGCCCGCCAGCGCGGTCGTCCGCCGTGCCACCGCGCTGCGTCTAACCGACGCCGAGCGTGCCGACGAGCTGGCGATAGACGACCTGCGCCGCAGACTCGCCAGCTCGAGGGCGACCGTCGAGGTCGTCGACTACGGCGCGGGAACGAAGGGCGGGCAGCGGCCCCCGATGCGACGGATCTCAGACATCGTCGCGCGCGCCGCGACGGGTCCGGCGTGGGGACGCTTTCTTTACGCGCTGGCGCGGGCCCAGCAGCCCCGCCGCGTCCTCGAGCTGGGGACCAATCTCGGCATCTCGGCCGCGTATCTCGGACTGGCGATGCGGCGCACGGAGCAGGAGGGAGGCGTATCTGGGCACCTCGTCACCCTCGAGGGCGCACCGTCGCTCGCCGACCTCAGCCATCGCCATCTCGACGAGCTGGCGATCTCGGACCGCGTTGAGGTGATCACCGGTCGCTTTGTCGATACACTCCCCAACGTCCTCGATGCACATGGCCCGTTCGACCTGGTATTCATCGACGGACACCATGAGGAGGACGCTGCGTTTTCCTACGCCAACTCGATCCGGCCCCACCTCACACCGAGCGCGCTGGTGATCCTGGATGACGTGGAGCCGGGGCGGCCCGTCCGCCGCGCATGGCAGCGTCTCCGCGAGGCCCATCCTGAGGACGGTGCGCTCTGGTTGGGCAAGCTCGGGCTCCTCTCGGTAGGTTCTGCCCCACAGACTTCGCCTCGGCCGGACACTGGACACGGCCTCGGGCGTACACCTGCCTCGGTCGCCTCCTCGCCCCGCTGATCGCTCCACATGGCCGCACCCACCGACGCCGAACTCGTCGACGCCTACCTCAACAAGGGCGACCAGCGGGCCTTCTCCCAACTCCTGGCCCGGCACAAAGAGCGCATCTTCGGCTACCTCGTCGGGATGGTGAAGGACCGCGAGGTAGCGAACGACCTGTTTCAGGAAACCTTCTACCGCGCCATCCAGGCCATGCACGACCGGCGCGGGTCCTACGAGAAGCAGGGCCGATGGCTCGCCTGGACCATGCGGATCGCTCGCAACGCGGCACTCGATCACCTCCGGAGTCGAAAGAAGTGGTCCGATGTGGACCGGGGCGGCAATGAAGACGAGGGACCGTCGTTCTGGGATCGACTGCCCAGTCAAGCTCCCGATGCAGACGACCTTCTGAATCGCGACAATCTCTGGGCGGATGTTGAGGAGGCCATCGAGCAACTCCCTCCGGAGCAGCGCGAGGTCGTCCTGATGCGTCATCAGTCTGAACTCACCTTCCGCGAGATCGCTGAGCTTACCGGAGTGTCCATCAACACCGCGTTGGGGCGGATGCGCTACGCGCTCATCAACCTCCGCAAGATCCTCGAGCCCGAGTGGTTCGAGGACACCACCGCCGACGTTCCCGGGGCTCCCAAGCCAACCGCCTGAGTCCACCGGCACGGTCCTTTCGGGGGCGCGTGTCTGCCACCGTTTCTCTTCACACACGAGACTGCCGTTCGACCCCGTTCGCTACGCCCTCCCTTTCGACCATGTCCCACCCCCTCGCCTCGCTCCGACACGTCTACGACGTGGAGCCGCCGACCGGATCGGCGGGCGATCCACCCACCGCTGGGGACCCGGTAGAGACCGAACTCCTTCGCGGGATGCGCCGCGTGCTCGATGCACGCCCATCGTTCTCCCCGAGTGAGTCGGCCGCGCAGGCCGTGCTGGATGAGGCCATCGCCGCCAGCTCGACCGCTCAGCCGCTCTACGCCGCCTACGCGTCCACCTCACCTCTGACGGGTGAGGCCGAAGTCCTGCGTCAGTCGCGGACGCTGCTCGACCGAGCCATCGCATCGCACCCGCCCCCCCGGCCGTCTTCTGACGTCGAGGCGTTGATTCTTGCACGAGCAGCGGAGGCGTCGTCCGTTGCTCGCGATGCGGCTCCGGATGCCATCGAGCTGGCGCCCATCGCTGCCGCCTACGGGCTGGCGACCTCCACCGGTGTTGAGGCTGCGCTTCTCGCCTCCACGCGCGACGCACTGGACCGCCTCCCGACTCGCCAGCCCGACGCGTCCGCCCTGGATGCGGTTCGCGCCGAGGCCGCCTTCGTCGCCACAACTCGCGACGCGCTGGACCGGCTTCCGACGCACCAGCCCGACGCGTCCACACTTGAGGCGATCCTCGCACAGGCCGCGTTGGCATCGGCACCGCATGAGGCGTCTCCTGCTCAGACGACGGCCCCCGACCGCGCTGCAGCTGCGCCATCTGACCGCCGCCGCCGGATGGGGGGGATCTGGATTGGGTCTGCCGCGCTGATGGCTGTGGTCCTGATTGGCGTGTTCGCGTTCCCCTTCGGAGAGACCGGAGTGGATACAGAGTCTGCTCTGGCGGATGCGGCTCCCGTTGCTGCCCAGTCTGAGCCTGCACCGTCCGATGCGGACGCGGGTGCCGTCGAGCTGGCGGAAGAGGTCACACCGAACGCGTCGGCCCCTTTCGCGGCGGCGTCGCCAGCTCGTGTCGTGCAGCGGTCTGCGCCACGTGGTCCTTCGGCATCGGAGCTCACACCCGTTCGTGCTGAGCGCGGTGCAACCAACGACTTCACGGCCTCCTCGCTGCCGTCGGTTCCTTCCGAAGCCGATGCGGCGTCATTCGAGGAGGCCGTTCCAGCCAGCGCCACGCAGGCCGGGGAGGGGGGCGCCGTGCCGCAGTGGGATGTCAGCGATGATGTCCGGTTGCTTTCACTCCGCCTGCAGGAGCTTCGGCGTCAGAATGAAGGCCTCGCGTGGGATGAACCCGCTGAGGCGTTCGGCGCTCCTGTCGCCACGGAGTCTGTACAGCCTGGGATCCAAGCCGTCCGTGAGGGCGCGGCTCCGGCCCGGGCTCAGGTTCGCGTCCGTTCGGATTCTGCTCGTTCCAACCAATGATCCGTTCCGTTCTCGTTGCCGTTCTCGTTCTCGCTGCCCCGATTGCCTGGGCGCAGGGAGGCGACGGCCACGTCCTCTCGATTCATCAGGGCGTCATTCTTCTAGACGGCGAGGTGTTGCCAAATGCGGCCCCGCCGTCGTTGGACCTGACGGGGATCGATCTCGACTTTGAGTACAGCGGTCCCGTGACGCCCGTCATCGAGGTCGATGGAGAGCCGTACGTCTTCGAGAACAATCGCCTTGTCCCGTTTGCGGAGTCCACACGAGTTGGGGAGCGCGTGTACGGTCTTGGAGATCCGATGGCCGACCCCAGTGCATTGAAGGAAGCTCAGATGGTGCAGCTGGGGGAAGCGGCTTACCTCCAGCAGGTCGCCGAGCGAGACCAGAACCTGTTCCAGCTGATTTCGCGTGAGCACCAGATGGAAGAGGAGGCGTTGCGTCAGGCAGATCAGATCCGGCGTATGCTGCCTGGGGCGCAGCGCGATACCGCTCGTGCGATGCTTCGCACGCTGCTCTCGGAGTTGCTCCAGCTCAAGGATGCGAACCGACGGGAAGAACTCGCCCGGGCTCAGGAACGCCTCGATGCCGTCCGGGCTCAGTTGGACCTTCGGGAGGCCAAGCATGAGGACATCGTGGAGGCTCGGTTGCGTGCTCTCCTGTGGTGAGCCTCGAGCTGGCGATGCCTGGGTAGAGATGAGCCCCCTCGGTGACATCCGAAATCAGCCATTTGGGGCCGGTGAGTAGAGTTCTTGTGGTGTTGGCGCGTTGCCTGGCTGACAAGGACACTCAGTGTGGATATCGGTGGATCTTTCTGGGGGGCAATTGGATACGGATTCTAACTGTGTAGGTGCTGGAAATTGAGGCGCGAATCCGTACTTTCTGAGACCTCCCGTTCCCTTCAGTCCCCCCAAGCGGAACGCTGTGTTGACAGGCTGGGCCGCTAAAGCGGTGCCGCTTGAGGGGACGTGTGGAACTGCCGAGTCGCCTGGCACGGTGTTCTCAGGTTGCGGGGTCTTCTCTCCCGACAGGCACATGTTGTTTTCGTTTCTTCGCTCTCTCGCTGCCGTCGCGCTGGTGGTGAGTCTCGCTCTTCCCGCCAGTGCGGGCCCCGACCTTGTCTCCGGTGTGGAACGGGTGTCGTTCCACGAACGGTCGGATGGAAACGGCTACGTCGTTCGCGTCCATACGTCGGACCGCGTGCGGGCGTACAGCCTCGAGGAAGGAGACGAAACCGTAGATCTCGTGGTCTTCCGGGCTGAGCTGACGCCCAATTTTCAGCGGGATCGCGCTCGTGGACCGGTCCGGGACTACGACGTAGACGACAGCAACGGGCGTGTAACCGTTCGACTCCAGCTCGACCAGAGCGTAGACGTACAGGCGTATCCAGACCGGGATAGTGACGACCTCTTGCTTGCGCTGTCCACATCACCGCGCCGCTCGCCGCTCACTACCCGCGAGCCCATCATGCGTCCGGTTTCCACAGCAACGACGGACGAGCCGGTGGCACCTCCTACCATTGCAGCTCCGGTTCCACGCGAGACAGGAGAGAACTGGAGGCTTGACACCATCGTCCTCGACGCCGGACACGGCGGCCACGATCAGGGGGGCGTCGGCCTGTTCGGCGCGACCGACGCCAAGGTCGCACTTGGCGTGGTTCAGCGCCTCGGGCCGCGGATTGAGCGGGAACTTGGTGTACGTGTGGTCTACACACGAAACGATCCGTACACGTTCGTGGGACTGCGAGATCGGGGCCGGATTGCCAACCAGGCGGGAGCCAAACTGTTCGTGTCCATTCACGGCAATGCAGGTCCCAGCAGTGCCTATGGCACCGAGACGTTCTTTCTTGCGCCGCGCGGGTCTAAGCAAGCCCGGGACGTCGCCGAGCGCGAGAACTCTGTCATCGAACTCGAGAGCAATCCCGAACTGTACGTGGACTTCGACGACGAGCTGGACATTGTGACGCAACTCGCAATGAGCGCCTATCAGGAG
>JBCBZH010000329.1:0-4071 GCA_039815415.1 Bacteroidota bacterium | reverse complement strand
GCACGTACCGAGGTACAGGCCAGAGCGAAGTGTCGATGGGGGCAGATCCAATCTCCGCCACCCTCATCGTGAGGGCCACGTTCGATGACGCGACGGTCGGGGCCCTGACCACTGACCTCAGGGTCGAGGTTGGAGTCGGGAGCGTTCCCGAGCCGTTCACGGGCACCGTCAACGGAACCCTCGCGGGGGACGGCACCCTTTCCTTCGGTGGAGTCCTGAACTCGACAACCAACCAGATGACCTTCAACGCCTCTGGCAGCGCCACCAACAACCGGATTGAGGTGGATGTCACCGGTACGCTTCCCGTCTCGGACCTCGTCCTGACCCGCTAAGCCCGTCCCAACATCATGAAAGTCCTTCTCCCCGCCCTCTTGCTCCTCTTCGTGTGGGGCTGTGACTCCGACGATCCTACGACGGCATCGCTCGAGGGCCGCTATACCGGCGGCGATGCCGCGTCGTTTAGCACGCCCTCTGGAACGGTCTTTATCACCTACGACATCGACCTGGACATCGACCCGCCGGGTCAGAGTGGCACCTTCATGGGTGACGCCACCCTCGAGCGCGGACCGGTCGAGAACGCCAGCGCTCTTACTGGGCGCGGGACCGTCTCGGGCACGCTCTCCGGCTCCAACGTCACCTTCAGCGCCACCGCTTCCAACTTCGTGTCGCGTCACGCCACAAGCCACGAAAGGGGTGGCGGCTTGCGCCTCGACGCCGAGGGCACGCTCACGTCCGACGGCGCGCTCCTCCTCGAGGCCACGATTCTGGACTTTGCCTACGGGCGCTCCGAGCCGTTTAACCTGGCCCTCCAGAAGTAGGCGAACGCTCACAGAGCCCGCCTCGAGCTGGCGGTAGGTTCAGCGTCTGTCCACACAATCCAGACAGACCGAACGCGCGAACACCCATGCGCGCACGTTCCCCCGATCTCACCAGCTCGTTCCCGATGCTCCGCTTGCTCCTGGCCGCCCTCCTGGCGGCGCCTGTCGCCCTCGCCCAACCCGCCGTCGTTCCTGCCGTAGACGACTGGCACCTCCAGGACGCCGAGGCCGATGGCGTCGTCGGCATCAGCCTGGACCGCGCTTACGAGCTGCTTGCCGACCGCCAGCCCGAAGAGGTCGTCGTCGCCGTGCTCGACAGCGGCGTGGAAATCACGCACCCGGACCTCGTGCCCGTGCTGTGGGTCAACGAGGATGAGATCCCAGATAACGGCGTCGATGACGACGGGAACGGCTACATGGACGATGTCCACGGCTGGAGCTTCCTCGGAGGCCCGGATGGACAGAACCTCGAGCACGACACCCTCGAGCTGGCGCGCCTCGTGGCGCTCTGCCGCGCAGGCACCCCGGACGCCACCTATTCCGATTGCGAGGCCCTCGAGGCCGAGCTGACGGAAGAGCGCCAGGGCTATGCCCAGCAGGCCCCACAGGTCGCTCAGATCCTTGCCCAGATGCGGGCTGCAGACGGCTACCTCCGCGACACGTTCGGCGACGCCTACGACCCGGACAACCCCTCAGCGCTCGACGTAGGGGACGACGCCCAGGCAGGGCAGGCCCAGCAATTCCTGGCGGCTGTCATCGCTCAGGCAGGTCCGATTTCTGTCATCGAGGGCTACGACACACAGATCCGCGAGCGCCTCGAGTACAGCCTCAACCCGGACTACGACGCACGCGACATCATCGGCGACACCTACGCCGACCTCACCGAGCGCTTCTACGGCAACGCTGACGTGGACGGCCCGGACTCGAACCACGGCACCGGCGTGGCGGGCCTCATCGGCGCAGCGCGGGGCAACGACATCGGCATCGACGGCGTGGCGCCGGTCCGCATCATGGCCGTCCGCACCGTCCCCGGCGGCGACGAGCGCGACAAAGACGTGGCGAACGCCATCCGCTACGCGGTGGACAACGGCGCGCACATCCTCAACATGAGCTTCGGCAAGAGCTACTCCCCCCAGAAGGCCGTCGTGGACGAGGCCGTCCGCTACGCCGCGGAGAAGGGCGTGCTGCTGGTCCATGCCTCAGGCAATAGCTCCGAGGACATCGACGTGGAAGACAACTTCCCGACCGCTGTGATGCTCGACGGCACGGTGTCGCCGCTCTGGCTGGAGGTCGGCGCCAGCACCAAGGACCAGGCCGAGCTGGCGGCCCCCTTCTCCAACTACGGCCAGACGCGCGTGGACGTGTTCGCGCCGGGCGCCCGCGTCATGTCGCTCGCCCGACGCGGGAAGACGCAAACCGCCGACGGCACCTCATTCGCTTCGCCCATCGCTGCAGGCGTGGCGGCCCTCCTGATGGCCTACTTCCCGGACCTGGACGCGGCCACCGTTCGCCAGATTGTGGTGGACTCTGCCGTGCGGCATCCGATTGAGGTTCCGCGCCCCGGCGATGGCGAGTCGGTCTCGTTCGAGACCCTCTCGGTCACTGGCGGCGTGGTGAACGCGGCCGCAGCCGTCGAGATGGCGATGCAGCGCGTGGAGGGGTAGCCGCCAGCAAATCATGTGGACCTACGAACGAGCCCGAGCTTACGTCACGTCAGCACTCCGCGCTGACGCTGAGGCACAAGAGTCTGGACGAGCTGGCGAAATCGGCACAACGTTCGATGATTTCGATGCCAACCTCCCACGCAGTGACCGATCCGAGTTTCAGAAGCTCTACGCGGCACTCCGTTTCTGGGATGAGTGGATCTATGCCCGCGACCATAACTGGCTGACCCCTGTTCCAGTATCAGAGCAGGAATGGCCTCAACGTGCCAGGTTCATTGCGTCACGCATCGAATCTGACGAGAATGTGACCGACTTGACAGATGACTTCTACTTCTAGGAGTATTGAGCCGCCGAGCTGGTGATATCACGTCAACCTCACCCCAATGTTACCTGAGTACCAGCGAGGAATTTCCCCTGAGCCAGCGTCACGCCCGATGGAAACGGGGCGGTAGAGCCAACGAGATTCTTCGCTCTGCTCAGAATGACAGGTGTTGAGGGAATGCCAGCTCAAGGCGATTCCATCCGGTAGGGGCGTATCGCGATACACCCGCCCTACCCCAACGGGCTGGCGATCAGGAGGCCAGCCGGAGGTCCTGCGCGCGGAGCTGGAGCGTCGTGCGCCCGTTCCACGTGTTCTCATCGAGTTGGAACGCCAGCTCGAGGGGCTGGCCCCGCCGGACGCTCGTGAGCGCCGTCTCGTAGCGGTCTGCCAGCCCGAAGCCGATCACCGGGAACGTGGGGCCGCCGTCGATCTGGGCCACGCGCATCCGTAGGTGCTGCTTGTCGCCGCCGACACACGACGGCTGGCCGACCACCCGCAGGCCCTCGCCCCAGAACACCGGCCGCAGGTTATCCGGCCCGTGTGGCCCGAACTGTTTGAGCACGCTCCAGAACCGCGAGGTCACGTCGCGCAGGTCCAGCTTGGCGTCGATCTCAATCTCCGGGATCAGATCGTCCTCTTCGATGGCATTGCCAACAGCCACCGTGGCTCACGAGGCCCACGGCGCCCGCCGTCGTCACGAGCCGCGTCGTCGCGCGCAGCAACGACGACGGGACGCGACTGCTCCGCGAACTCGAAGAAGAAGAAGAAGAAGAAAGCGCGTAGGCGACGCCGTCGGCGACGATGACGACGTAGAGCGCCGAGACGGCCGTGAGCGAGAAGGCGACGTCGAGGATGCGCCGCTGCAGGAACGCCGGCGTCAGCTCGTTGCGCAGCGCCGCCGCGTCGGGCGCCGTCAGCATGTCGTAAAAGTAGGAGTAGTTTGAGGAGGACCTCCAAAACGACGCCGCCTCGCTCGCCGCCTTCCCGCCATCGAGGACTTCGAGCGGGAAGAGGCGGCGGAAGGCGAGACAGAGGCCGGCGAGGCCGGCGACGTAGGCGAGGAAACGCAGAAGCAGAGGCTCTCGCCATCGCGGGAAGAGGTCGTCGCGCGCCCAGGCGGGGACGAGGAGCGCGAGGGTGTGGAGGTTGAACCAGTTGTAGTTGCCAGTGAGCATGATGCCGAGCTGGAGCGGCACTTGGACGAGCACGCCGAGGCGGCGCAGCGCCAGCAGCGGCGCCACGAGCAGAAAGGGCGCGACGACCTCGG
>JBCBZH010000168.1:0-9464 GCA_039815415.1 Bacteroidota bacterium | reverse complement strand
TGAACTGGAGCCCAGCCTGTGCGTTGCTTCCCGTCCGATTTCCACCTTTCGCTTGTCCGACACGCCCCCTATCCAACGCACCCTCACCATCGACGGCGCCGAACCGCTCCTGCTGTTCGGCTTCAACGATGTGTACCTCCGCAAGATCGAATCGGCGTTCGCGGACACGCGCGTCGTGGCGCGCGGGGACATGGTCAAGCTGGACGGCCCGGAGGAGCAGGTGGACCGCATCGAGCGCGTCCTCGGCGAGCTGGTGGTCATCTTGAACCGCAATGGCAACCTGACCGAAAACGACGTCGACACGGTGCTCGACCTCGGGCGGGTGGGCCAGGGCCTGATGACCCAGGGCGGCCAGGATGCGATCCTGTTCACGCCGTCTGGCGGGACGGTCAAGCCGAAGACGCCGGGGCAAACCCGTCTCGTGGAGGCCGCTCGCCAGAACGACATCGTGTTCGCCCTCGGGCCTGCAGGCACCGGTAAGACCTACACGGCGGTCGCGCTGGCGGTGAGCGCCCTGAAAAGCCGTCAGGTCAAGAAGATCGTGCTGGCACGACCAGCGGTGGAGGCCGGCGAAAGCCTGGGCTTCCTGCCGGGCAACCTGCGCGACAAGGTGGACCCGTACCTGCGCCCGCTCTACGACGCGCTCGAAGACATGATCGAGCGCGACAAGCTGGCGGGCTACGCGGACCGAGGGATCGTCGAGATTGTGCCGCTGGCGTACATGCGCGGCCGGACGCTCAACTCGGCGTTTGTCATTCTCGACGAGGCCCAGAACGCCACCCAGGCCCAGATGAAGATGTTCCTGACGCGCCTCGGCGCCGGGAGCCGCGCCATCGTCACGGGCGACGTGACGCAGACGGACCTTCCCAACCGAGGTGCCTCCGGACTCATCCAGGCCCGCGCCATCCTCGAGGGCGTGGACGGCATCGGCTTCATCGACTTTGGCCGCGAGGACGTGGTCCGGCACAAGCTGGTGAAGGACATCATCGCCGCCTACGAGAACGCTCACGGGGAATAGCCTCTCCCGAATGGCGCCTCGCCAGCTCGACGGACAGCGCTTCGAGCTGGCGCCCTGACTCACGTTTCACGCCTCCTCTTGATCTACGGCGACCTCGAACTCCACGCGCTGCCCGAGGGGCGCTTCACGGTTGGGCTGGACAAGCGCTTTGTTCCGGCTGCCGATGGCGCGCCTCCCCCACCCGGCACGCTGTTCATTTCGGTGACGCCGTTCCTGGTCCGCACACCGGACGAGACGCTGCTGATCGACTGCGGGCTGGGCGAGTGGGCCGAGGGCCGGGGAACCGAGTTCCTCGCCGAAGGGCTGGCTCGCCACGGGGTCTCGCGCGAGGCCATCGACCGGGTATGGCTCTCCCACTTCCACTTCGACCATTCCGGCGGTGCCATCGCCTCCATCGGTGCAGACTGGGGACCGACGTTTCCCAATGCTGAGTACATCGTCCAGGGCGGCGAGCTGACGGCGGACGGCTACCGGGATGAATCCGAACGGGCGCGGGACCTGGTAGTGGACACGCTGGACCGTGAGGGGCAGCTCGTTGAGGTCGATGGCGATGGCGAGCTGGGGCGCGTGGCGTACCAGGTGACGGGCGGCCACACCGGATGCCATCAGCTCCTTCGGATCGCATCGGGAGATCTGGCTGTGATCTACGGAGGCGACATCATGGGCACGCCGGGTCAGGTCTCCCGCCGTTTCCAGGCCAAGTACGATGTAGACGGCGCGGTGTCACAAGCGTGGCGGGACCAGCTCGCTGCCGAGGCTGCCGAAACCGGCAACCTGCTCTTGTTCTACCACTCGACGGGCGCGCCAGCCGCATTCGTCGAGATGGGAGCTAAAGGCGGCTACGGCGTCGAGGCCGTCGAGCTGTAGCCCATCGCCTCCTGCACGAGAATCGCCAGCTCGGCGAGCATCATGGCCGTTGCGCCCCACACGTCTCGGTTCGCCAACTCGAAGTAGGGCACATCGAACGCACCGCCCCGCACGGACCGTCGGCTGGACCGTCGGGAGGCTGGATCCAGCAGGTCTGCCAGAGGCACTTCCAGCAGCGCAGCCACTTCCGCCTCCTGCGGCGTGAACGGTGGCCGCTCCGCCACCACGGCTACGACCGGCGTGACGGAAAACCCAGAGGGCGGGATGTAGAGCGGAGACAGGCGCCCCAGCACATCCAGGGCGTCGGGGTCCACGCCGACCTCTTCGAAGGCCTCGCGACGAGCCGTCTCTTCGGCGGTCTCGTCGCCATCGCGGCGCCCGCCAGGAAGCGAGATCTGGCCGCTGTGGTCCCGCAGGGTCGCCTGCCGCTCGGTCAGCACGAACATCGGGCTGGCGTAGGGACCCGGGTAGAACAACACGAGCGTCGCCGCGAGCCGTCCGTTCTTCCCTTCTGGATCCAGAACCGAGAGGTCGGGGTCCCGGCCCAGCGGCGCCATCTCCGCGTGCGCTGCCGGGCCGGGCAACGGGCTGGCGAGGCGCTGGCGGAGACTTGCGGCGAGAGCTTCGAGTGTCATGGGCGAACCTACGCGCGGGGCGTCGCCGGGGCTCCAGGCTCTCGGCAGCTTCTGCCGATGAACGCTCTCATGTCCCCGATCGCTGGCTCTTCCACCTCGGGGTCCACGCGTACTTCTTCGCGCGGCTCAACGACGCCGAGCAAGCCCAACGTTCGACGTAGAGTTGCTGCCAAGGCTCATGCGCGTGCGGGATTGGAAGGACGCCCACCACTCTCTCTTCCACCCCGAGAGTCCAGATTGGGGGGAGTGCAGTAGATGGAGACAGTCCACACCCGCCACACTACTCTACGCCCTGATGCCTTTGATGTCCAGGTTGCCACTGCCGTCCTCAAGTTGCTGTGGGGGGCCTATCGTAGCCGCTGCTCCATAGATTCCCGAAGGGGTGTACTGATATGACCGGTGAGCTACGTTCTGGATTGCTTCCCGAAAGAGCGCCTGACGGAGTCGCGTGTATTGCGAGACATCCCCGCTCCTACGCCTGTCTCGCGGATCCATCAGCCACGAAGCCACGAGCCAGCGCCTCAACGAACGCCGCGACATAAGGTTGAGCGGTGTTGGGCTTCCAAAGAGCACCCCACTGACGGCTTAGGCCGGCGGGCGTAACCCGAACCGTCTTCAGTGCACGGCCATCTAGAGAGGGGCCAATGGCCCACTCAGCCATCACAGTCACCGCGAGGCCGGAGCGAACCATCTCAAGCGACGTCTGAGTCTGAGATGGGAACGCTGTCGTGCGACGGGGCCGGACGCCAGAAGGAGTCAGGACTCGGCGGTAGATATCGGAATCAGCCGCATGACGAGTGTGAACGATGAGGTGCTCATCCCGAAAGTCGTCAGCCTCGACGAACGAGCGGTCAGCCCAAGGATGGTCGGGAGGTACGACGGCTACCATCTCGTCCTCGAACAGCGGGTCGAAGACAAGTCCCGAAGCGCCGCTGTGGTCCTGCAGGAACGTAGCCACCAAGTACACGTCGATGTGCCCGTCGTGGACCGCCTCAGTCGGCTCGCGAACATCGGCTGCCTCAACCTCTACCTCGACGTCGGAGTGGGTGGCTGAAAAGCGAGCGACGGCCCCAGGGAGCCAGTGGTAGCACGAATAGCACTCGGCAGCGACACGAACTGTGCCGACGCGTCCGGCGGCGAGCGCTTCAACGGCTCGGCGCGCACGAGCGAGTTCATCCTGAACACTACGAGCAGCCCGGCAGACGCGCTCACCGGCTGGGGTCGGTACCAACGTCCGCCCAGCGCGCCTAAAAAGGGCGGTCCCTGCTCTCACCTCGGCTTCCTTGAGACGGGCCGATGCTGCCGGCTGCGAGATGAACAAGGCACGTGCCGCCTCCGTGACCGTGCCTTGCTCGGCTATCGCAAGGACGATATCAAGGTGATGAAGACCAAGCCAGTTCATAACCCATATGGATATTAACCAGGATTCGAATCGATGGAACGGATGATAACGCGACCTGTTTCTCGGCTATCGCCTCAATCATCACCTAACACCGTGCTTCCCCCCATCCAACAGCTCACGAATCCGCCTGAACGCCCACTGGACGCCTCGTTTGGCGAGAAGAGGGAGCTTCTCGACGCCGCTCGGAGGGCCGCTCTCCGCTACATCGAGACACTGGATTCGCGCAGCGTAGCCCCATCAGTCGACGCCCTAGATGCGTTGGGCAGCTTCCACGTCCCCATGCCCGAAGAGCCGACTGACCCGCTTGCCGTGATTGAAATGCTCGACCGTCTGGGGTCTCCGGCAACGATGGCGACTACGGGCGGGCGGTTCTATGGGTTCGTGGTGGGCGGCGCGCTTCCGGTGACGACAGCGGCTTCGTGGCTGGCTGCAGCGTGGGACCAAAACGCGGGAACGTATGCGCTCTCTCCTGTTGCAGCTGAGCTTGAGGAGGTCGTATCGAATTGGCTGCTCGACCTGCTCGATTTGCCCCGCGAGTCGGTCGTCGGGTTCGTGACAGGTTCGACCATGGGAACGTTCTCAGCGCTCGCGACGGCGCGCAACGAATTGCTCCGTCGTTCAGGCTATGACATGACCCGAAGTGGCCTCGCGGGGGCGCCACGACTCCGTGTGGTGACAAGCGAGGAATGCCACCCGACAAACCTTGCGACGCTGGGATATGTCGGAATAGGGCTGGACCAGGTTGAATTCGTGCCAACAGATCAACACGGTCAGCTCGATGTGAAGCAGTTGCCCCGCCTCGATCAGCACACGATTGTGATGCTCCAGGCTGGCAATATCAACTCGGGTGCATTCGACCCGTTTAGCGAGGTGTGCCAACGGGCTCAACAGGCTGGTGCGTGGGTGCACATCGACGGCGCATTCGGGCTGTGGGCTCGGGCTTCGTCGAACTACTCCCACCTTGCCCAGGGTGCAGAGATGGCGGACTCATGGAGTGTAGACGGCCATAAGTGGCTCAATCTCCCTCAGGATTCGGCTGTCTACATGTGCCGCCACCCTGAGGCCGTTGCCAGTGTGTTCGATGTCACGGCGACCTACCTTGTCCGGTCCTCCCAGCGCCAGCCGAACACGCTTACGCCCGAGCTGAGCCGCAGGGCGCGCGGCGTCGAATTCTGGGCAGCGTTGGCTCGGCTAGGCCGAAGCGGCGTAGCCGACATCATTGAGCGGACGTGTGCCCATGCGAGGCAGTTCGCAAAGGAGCTCCGCGCAGGTGGATACGAGATCCTGAACGAGGTTGTGCTCAACCAGGTCGTATTCGGTCTGCCAACTGAAGCTGCGACGCGCGAGGCGCTTTCGCGAATCCAAGAGGGTGGCGTGACGTGGCTAGGGCCCACGACGTGGAAGGGGCGCTACGCGATGCGGATCAGCGTCTCCTCTGCGGCGACGACTGTAGACGATGTCGAGCAGAGCATCGCGGCAATTGTAGCAGCGGGCCACCGCGCACAACGAATCGCGTCACCGTGACACGGCCGAGTCCAGTACCGCACATCCCCGAAGAGTCCCTGACGCATTCGCCGTTCACCAGCTCGACGCCCCCGGCTCCACACCATGCCTGCCCTCTCCCCCGTGACCCTCACCGGCGCCCACGTCCGCCTCGAGCCGCTCTCGCTCGATCACCTCGACGCGCTGGCGAACGTCGGCCTCGACCCCGACCTGTGGCGTCTCTCCTTTCGCCAGCTCGAGACGCGCGACGACATGCGCGCCTACATTGAAGAGGCCCTTCAGGAACAGGCCGAGGGGCGCTCGCTGCCCTTTGCGACGGTGGACCTCGCCAGCTCGACCGTTGTGGGCTGTACGCGGTTCGGGAACATCGCGCTGGCGCATAAGCGGGTGGAGATCGGCTGGACATGGGTCGCGAAGCCGTGGCAACGCACGGCGATCAACACCGAGGCCAAGCTGCTCATGCTGCGCTATGCGTTCGAGGCGCTCGGCTGCCAGCGCGTGGAGCTGAAAACGGACTCCCGAAACACGCGCTCGCAGAATGCCATGCGACGCATCGGGGCCACAGAGGAAGGCACGCTCCGCAAGCACATGGTCACCGCCTCGGGGTACATCCGGGACACCGTGTACTTTTCCATCCTCGACTCTGAGTGGCCTGCCGTCGAGATCCGCCTCACCGACCGCCTCGCCCGATGATGTCCTCCTTTCGCGTCCTCCGCCAGCTCGTTGTGCTAGGCGTCGTCGCGGTGGCGACCTCTTCCTCTGCTGCAGCCCAGACCGATCTGATCGGCACCTGGGAAGCCGTTCGCGTTGTCGACGCAGACGGCGAGGAGAGGTCGGACTCGAACAACTCGGCCACCATGACCTTTACGAAAGACGGGCGCCTTCTCATCCACCTAAAGGAGATGGGACGCAGCGAGTCCATCAAGGCTTCGTATCGTGTCGAAGGTGACGCCATCGTCGCCGTGAATGAAACCGGCGAAGAAGCACGTCTTTTCTTCCGGTTCGAGAGCGACGAGCTGGCGCTCACTCCCGAGACGGGTCCACAAGAGACGGCTTTCCTCCGACGGGTTACGAGAAAAGACGATCAGTAGACCGCGTCCATCTGCTCCCAGTAGCGGAGCAGCGCATCCGGGTAGTCGGGGTTCTGCTCAAAGTAGATGGGCCAACTGTAGTCACAAGGCCCCACATCGCGTTCGGCTACCGTCCATCCGTCCTCGCGGAACTGAACGAGCGCGTAGATCTGACGGTCACAGTCGAGACTGTTCTCGAACTCATAGATGGGATCACCGATCGGAGAAATCGGCGAAACGGTCGCCATCGCATAGTCGTCCAGCACCGCCAGCTTGTGGACCCGGAACAGAACATCGCGCTCCAGGCCACGCACGTCCCGGACATTCTCCCGAAGCGCGTCCAGAATGGCAGTGCGAAGCTCATCCCCTCGCGCGGGCGTCTGGATGTCGGGCGCAACCTGCGCGGCTGCGGCAGGCGCCAGCCCAACGGATCCGATAACGAGCAGCAGGGCGATCCAACGGCGAGGCATGAAACGAGCTGGCGAGTGGGTCTCGGAGATTACAACCCCTCTGCCGCGTCGCCGCGCGCGATCATGGCGCCGCCGGACTGCACGCGCGGCGTCATCAGGATCTCCTGGATGTTGACCGACTCGGGCCGGGCCACACACCACGCGATGGCCTCCGCCACATCCTCAGCCGTCAGCGCGTGGGTGTCAGCGTAGACCGCGTCGGCACGCTTGGCGTCCCCCTCGAAGCGGACGAGGGAGAATTCGGTCTCCACGATGCCGGGCGAGACGAGCGACACCCGCACGGGCGTCCCGTGGAGATCCTGCTTCAGCCCCAGTGCCAGCGCGCCGACGGCAAACTTGGTCGCGCAGTAGACGGTCCCGTTCGGGTAGACGAAGTGGCCCGCCGTGGACCCGAGAAGCACCACGTGCCCGCGCCCGCGCTCCAGCATCCCTGGCACAACCGCTCGGATGCCATTCAGCACGCCTTTGATGTTGACATCCACCATCGTGTCCACTTCCTCAGCGCTGTTCTCCCACACCGGCACGAGGTTGAGCGCCAGTCCGGCGTTGAGCACCGCCAGCTCGATGGCCTGCCAGTCGTCCGGCAGCGTTTCGAGGGCTCGCTGATGTGCGTGGGCGTCAGACACGTCGAGCGGCAGGACGTGCGTGGTGCCCTCCCCATGGGTGGCGTCGAGCTGGCGCGCCAGTTCGAGGAGACGATCAGCAGAGCGGGCGGCGAGGATCACACGGTGGCCGTCGCGAGCGAGAACGTGTGCAGTGGCGGCGCCGATGCCAGCAGAGCCGCCAGTGACGAGGGCGATGGGACGAGACACAGGTCGGAAGGCAATGAAAGGTCTGTACCTCGCATGCGCGGAAGCCGATCCCGCTACCACGACGCTTCGCGGCTGGCAGGGCCTCGAGCTGGCAAGGAGGATCGTCCGCCGATGATCCCACAACGCGTATCTCCACGTATGACAGGGCTATACCCCTCCTCCCGATCTCCACCATGCGTTCCAGACCTCCCCTCCTCCTCGGCCTCGCAGCCCTGAGCGTACTCCTCCTTGCAGCCTTCTGGACTCCGTCTCCGGCTCAGAGCGATGCGACCGTGATCTCCGCTGCAACCCATACGGTCACGATTCAGTATCTCGACACGCGCGGCCCGATGCGTCGGGCGGAGGTCTCGATTGAGCCCCGCGAAAGAGGCGGCCGGGCACGTTGGAGGGGCGAAATCACGAGCGTTGCCATCCTGCCCGGCTCCTCACAGGGCTACATCGTGACGAGTCATCTCCAAGACTGGATTGTCGCACGTGCATCAACGTCTAGGCAAGGCATCGTAGAAGCCCGGATGCGGCTTCCCGAACCGAACCGGATCGCCGCATTCGCCATTCGCATCTCTGACGGGCCCTCGTTCGTCTTTCCTCGAAACGAAGTGGCCTATGGTGATGACGACAAGGATGATGGCGAAGACCCACCGAAGGAAGATCCTGACGATCCCGAAGACCCGGACGATCCAGACGGCGACGGAGATGAGGGGTGCTCTGGCGCTGCCGACTGCGTAGGCCTCATCAACCCGTGGACCTGCGAATGCGAGGAAGAGGTGCGCGACCCCTGGGAAGACGAACGCAGCAACGCCCAGACGGTTACGTTCGGCATCTGACAGCCATCACACGTGTTCGCCAGCTCGACGTTGCCACTGCGTCGAGCTGGCGACACTGGGTTTCACTAAGGGGCAGAGGTGCGTTGGGGCCCACGCCCCCAGGATGGGGATGGCATCGAACCGCTCGTGTGACGAGACAGGAGAACGCTCTCGTGCTTCCGTCAGAGGCCCGAGACAAGACAGGGCATCGCCAGCTCGCGAGACGTGACCTCAGAGCAGGTCTGTTGACGCACGAACAGATGAACCCCTCCCTCTCACCATGACACGACTCTCGTTTGGCCTCGGGCTGGCGCTTCTCGCCCTGCTCGCATTCACACCGCCACCTACGGAACAACCCACACACACCATCACCTTCGACTATCAGGAAATGGAAGGCGAGCGCCGCATGGCGACCGTCCGCATCGAGCGACGGGAGGGTGCCCGGCGCCCGTGGCGCGGCCGCATCGCGCGCTTCGCCGTTCAGCCTGCTGACGGAGGCGCCTGGGTCCACGTCTCCGCACTCCGCGCCGACGGCTCACGCTCGATGCTGGGCACGGGTCAGTTGCCTGGCCCCGACAACATCGGCGCCATCGCCTTCGAAACATCGGTTGGCGAACGCCGCGCCTGGACCGCCCCCGAGGACTCGCCGCTCGCTTCCAAGGGAAAGAAGAAAGGCAAGAAGAAGCCTAAGGAGGACCCGCCCGAAGACGACCCGGACGATCCGGAGGACCCAGAAGACCCTGAGGATCCTGATGACCCCGGCGAGGAAGAAGAGACCCCGTGCGAATGGAAAGACCCGTGGACGGGCGACTGCGTGGACACGGGCGACATGAAGGATCCCTGGGAAGAGGATGCCACCTCGGGCACCATCGTCACCATCGAGA
>JBCBZH010000232.1:0-7158 GCA_039815415.1 Bacteroidota bacterium | reverse complement strand
GGATCATCGTGTTGAAGAACACCCCCAGGTAGATGGCTCGGAAGCCGCGCAGGAAGGCAGCAGGCTTTCCAGAGTAGCGCAGCTCGTAGAACTCCAGGTCGGTCACCACCTCCGAGCGCCGCCACAGCTTGGCGTAGAAGAACACCGTCAGCATGCCCGTGATGACAAACGCCCACCACACCCAGTTTCCGCTCACACCGTTCGTCCGCACGATGTCGGTGACGAGGTTGGGTGTGTCCGTCGAGAAGGTAGTCGCCACCATCGAGGTGCCCAGCACCCACCACGGCAGCTTGCGCCCGGCGAGGAAGTAGGACGTGGTGCCTTCGCCAGCTCGTTTCGTGAAGTAGAGCCCGACGGCCAGGATGACGATGCCGTAGAGGGCCATCACGCCCCAGTCGATTGCGGCGAGCTGCATGGTGCGGTCGTTCGGTGTGCGTGCGATCAGGTCCGAAACGGATCGACCATCGAGGCGAGCGAGTCGGCGTAAGACCCTGCCCGGTGCGCCTCGGCGAGTCGGGCCGTCGCGGCGGGCAGGTCGTCGGCAAACGTAAGCCCGAACCACCCGTCTGCCGTCCCTGCGACTCGGATCGCCAGCTTGTTGGCCGCCCGAAGCCGGTCGAGCGCAGTGGAGAGGTAGAACTCCTTCGCGTCGGGATGCCGTTGGTACGTCTCGAACGCACGGCGGAGCGGTGCATGGACGCCAGGCCCCAGCATCCACAGGTTCATCGATCCGAGCGCGTCGCGCGGCATCACGCAGGTTCTGCCAGCTGTAGTTAGACCCTCGAGCTGACGACCTCCAGGCCCGGAGCGCACCTCAACGATCTCGTCGATGGCGGTCACGGTGTCGCCCTCGGTCTGCACCCATCCCCGCGAGACACCGCCATGCTCCGAGAGGGTGCCGAGAATCGGATAGGCGACCAGCGTGCATCTCGCCAGCCCGTCCGTCGAGTTGGCGACCCACTCTGCGGACGCGTTCAGTTGCTTCAGCGCATCGCGTCCGTAGGCGTCATCGCCATTGGCGATGGCCGCAGGTCCCTCGATGCCCGCCAGCCCGAGGAGGGCGGCATGTCCGGTTCCTAGTGCCTCGAGCTGGTGGACGAACCGGATGGGAAGGTCTGTGCCGAGCTGGCGATCCAGATGCTCGCGGATCTCAGATTCGATCTCGGGACGGACCACAAGCACCACCTTGGTGAACCCGGCCAACAAGGCATCGACGACGGTGTAGGCCAGGATGGAGGCACCACTCGGGCCGACGGGCGCGACCTGCTTGAGCGTGCCGAAGCGTGTGGAGCGACCTGCCGCAAGACAGATGAGGGGAACGGGCATCCGTCGAGCTGGCGAAGGCAAGGGGAGTGGGATGAGAGTACGCGTCGGAATCCTCGCGATGGGGGGTAGATCTCCGCAGTCGGGGCTGGGGTCGCTTGATGCCTGCTCATGCGCTAGGTTGGTCCATTCCCATGCTCCCACACGTCCGATGTTGAAACTCTCCGTCTGGCCTCTTCTCGCACTGGTGTTTGTGGCTCTCCCGCCTCCCGACAATGAGATAGACGCCTTTTGGGCGGAAGCTGTACGTACCGTCGAAGAGGGGGACTTCGAGGGCTATGCGGCCCTGTATCACGAGGATGCCGTACTGGTCAACGGGATCTCGGAGCAGGTCTATCCCATCTCCCAGGCGCTCGACGGCTGGAAGCAGGGGTTTGAGGACACCGCCGCTGGGCGGACGGTCGCCGAGCTAGATTTTCGCTTCACCGCCCGCATCCACGGCGAGACGACGGCGCACGAGACCGGCTACTTCCGGTACAGTGCCGGAGAGCCGGTCTACATCGCGTTCGAGTCTCTGCTGGTCAAAGAGGAGGACGGCTGGAAGTGGGTGATGGAGTATCAGAAAGCCGTTGTGTCCGAAGCCGAATGGGACGCTGCTGCGGATTAATTGCTGGCTCCACGAGCTGGCGGATCACTCCCGCTACCTTAGCCGTCCCGTTCTGCACCTCCTGCTATGCAAGCCTCCCTATCGTTCGCACTCGTTCTTTTAGTCCTGGCTGGCTGCGCCGGGGAAGCATCCGAGGATGCGACCACCGAATCGACAACCGAGACGGTGCAAGAGGAATCCGCAACACAGGCAGACCTCGCGGATGGTGACGCCTCGTGTGAGCCAGAGCGGGATCAGGATGTGCCCAGCCCGGGGGCCTGTGCCAGCATCGCACTCGGGACCACCGCGGTTGAGGTCCAGTACGGCAGCCCAAGGGCGAACGGACGTGAGATCTTCGGCGGTCTCGTGCCGTACGGCGAGGTCTGGCGGACGGGTGCCAACGAGGCGACGGTGCTGACCACGAACACCCCGCTCTCCATTGGTGGCGAGGAGGTGCCTGCCGGGTCGTACGGCGTGTTCACCATCCCGGGCGAGACCGAATGGACGCTCATCCTCAACGCGGTCGCAGACCAGTGGGGAGCCTTCGATTACGACGCCGAGCAGGACGTTCTCCGGACCGTCGTTACGCCCGGTGCTGCAGACGCGCCTCTGGAGGCGTTCACGATCTCCCTGGAGCCGGTCTCGGACACGGAGGCTGTGATGGTCCTCGCATGGGACGACACGCGCGTTCCCGTGGAACTCTCCGCCAGCTCGAGCTGAGGTTCAGGGCTGCCGGCTGGATCCGATCAAGGGCCTCGATCTGGCGATTCTACGGTCCGCGATTCGGCCCTTGAATACGAAAAACGCCGCGTCATGGTAGACGCGGCGTTTCGTACGCCCGAGAGGATTCGAACCTCTGACCTTTGGTACCGGAAACCAACGCTCTATCCAGCTGAGCTACGGGCGCGGAGCGGGCGCCAAGATAGGTCCGAGCGTGAAGGCCGCCAAGCTGATGTGCCCGAAGCGCACGTGAACGTCTGGCTGGCGTCAGTGGAGACCGGTGGAATGGAGGGCTGGGCTCGGCGCGTCGTGCATGGAGGCTCTCCGACGGCGGCGGAGTTCGAACTGGGCAAGCCGCTGCACCTGTGGAGGCAGAGCGTTGCCGCCATCGGGCGAATCATCGGAGCGGTTGGATCCAGACGCGAGCGCTTCGAGCTTCTGAGTGGAGAGCAACGCCAAGTGCTCCGGAGTCATCACGGGTCGGTTCATCGCAACGAAGGGCAAGTTGTGCGAAAACCTACTCGAAAGGAGACCGTTAGGTGCCTGCGTTCCCGCCAGGGAAAACGCTTACATCCGCTCGTCTCTCTCGAATTCACAAAGTGGATCAGGTCGCCAACGCGTGAACCAGGGCGGCAAAGGAAATCGTGGCTCCGAAGATGTGGCTGTCTGCCCCCGCATAGGGAATCACCAGCCGGTCGCACCAGACGTAGTTCGCGCAGGAAAACAGCACATTGTCGACCCCCAGCGCGTCGTCCCCGACCGTCTCAAAGACCCCGGAGGGGCGCATGAGCGGCTCGATGCGAGATACCACAGGCTCGCTCCGGGAAAAGTCCAAGAGCGCTGCCGAGAGATCGTACTCCCGTGACCCGTCGGGTGCGTAGTGCCCCTGGTGGTAGACCATCAGGAACCGGTCCTCCCCGAGCGAAATGGGCGGCCCGCCAGCGCCCACCCAGGACTGGGCAAACTCCTCGTACGGGTAGGATCTGAACAGCAGTCCCTCGGATGTCCAGGGGCCCGCCGGATCTAGAGATGTCGCCCAGTGAACGGCCATTGCATCCGGGCCATCCATCGGGCGATGCAGCAGCACGTAGCGTCCGTCAACGGGCTGAGGAAAGAGAGCCGCGTTCTTGTTGTTGACGGCGTTCAGATCGCCCTCGACAGGGCCGTGATAGGTCCAACTGGCGAGGTCTGGGGAGGTGGCGAGGCAGATGTAGACCCGGCGATCGTCGTCGTCTTCAGGTGTCGGATCGGAGTAGCCCGTGTAGTACAGGTAGTACGTGTCACCGATACGTGTACTGCGCGGGTCTTCGAGGCCGAGGTTGTCGAACATCTCGCCAGCGCGAGGTCGGAGTGCCGGAACCTTCTTGCGGGCCACCAGCTCGAGGGTCGGTGTCAGGGCTGCCCATCCAAGAGATGAAGGTGCCATTCGAAGAGACGCATCCACCGCGCCCTGGGCGCGATACAACAAGACACATGCGCCACCTTCATCTAGGAGCCGGGTCTCCTGAGTGGCGTCGAGGTCCCATGCAGGAAGCAGGGCGTGAAGGCGATCCCCGGTCACCAACTGCCCAGCCGGATTCAAGACCACCCGCGATTCCCAGGGGTGGGCGTCAATGGGGGCGAGGATGGGCAGCCCGTTGTGGAGACGATGCACGTCCACCGGCGCGGGAGCATCAATGGAACGGAGTGCCCCTTCAGTGGCTGGTGGATGCAAGTGCATGGCAAGGACCAGATCGTAGACCGAATGTATCGGTTCGCTGGCGTCTTGCCTCAATCGAGCGACGCGAGGTGTGTGGCTGGTGGGGCCGAGAGTCCGGCTGCTGTGGCATCTAGGTCGTGTAAGGCGAGGTGTGCAAACACGCCGGCGATAGCCGATTCGGCACCTTGGTTCAGGTTGACCCCTTTGGGCCCAAACCCATCGTAGCAGGCGCCGGTCGCGGCCTCGAACAGCGGTTCCCCAATGCGATTGCGTCCGTAGAACCACTCTGTCGCACGGCGTGCAGCATCAGCGTAGGTGGGGTCTCCGAGGATCTCAGCGGTTTCGCTCCACACCCAGGCCGCATAGCCCGCCTCAATGGGCTGCTGGTCAAAGGCCGCTCGCGTTCCGTCGCGCCGCAGCCATCCGCGGTTGCCGATGGCGTCGAACAGGCCTTCATGAAACGACTGTTCGAGGATAAAGGCCAGCGACTCGAGGGCAACCTCCCGAAGTGCATCCGCGCCTTCCGCTGCCTCCAGGCGTTTCGAGGCACGAAGCAGGGCGTAGGGGAGGAGGGCATTGGCATACGTCACATCGTCATTGAACCAGGCCCACCCTGGTTCGGAGATGTCCCTGTAGCGTGCCACGAGGGCATCTCCATGTTCGCGCAGCCGGGTTCTGTAGGCCGCCACACCGGGGAAGCGGTCGAGCGCCAGCTCGAGGCCACACATGGCGTATGCGAGTGCTCGAGGGTGATGGAGCACGCGGGGAAGAGAGCGTTCGAGGAGGCTTCGGGCGTGGGTGCGGAACGCAGCATCCGGCCCCCAAGCGATGGCGGCACCGAGACCCCACATGGCCCGGCCCACGGTGTCCTCGCCAGCGGGCGCATCCGCGAATCGGCGGCTGTAGTCCATGAAGTTGTGGAATCCGCCCTCTTCGGTTTGTGCGTGGTCGAGGAATCCGAGGCAGGTGCGAGCGATCCGCAGCGCCACGACGCGTTCGTCGCTGCGTGGATCGTGGCGCTCAGCAGCAGCGAGGGCGACGACGATGGCGCGGCCTGCATCGTCCGTGCTGTAGCCGTTTTTGCGGTCCGGACGCCCAAACGTGGCATGTTGGAACGGACCGACGTCGTCCGTGAGACGGGCGAGGGCATCCAGCGCCGCAGAAAGGGCGGCCGGATGGACGGGCTCCGATGGAGGCGCGACGGCGGCTGCGCGAGCATCGCTCAGGACCCTCTCGAACACATCGGCATACGCATCTCCAGTTAACGGCCAGGAGGTCGTGGCACCAAACGAGCGCGCGCGTGTGGATGCATCCATACGGACTGCCGGGTCCGCGACGAAGTGCGCGAGAGCATCTCCGAAGGCGTCGGTGTCGCCGAAGCTCGCGAGGCGCCCAGCCCCACCGGCGAGCACCTCGCGGGCATGGAGATAGGGTGTGGACACCACCGGCAAGCCTGCCGCCAGCGCGTAGGCGAGCGTACCGGAGCAGATCTGGTCCATTCCCGGGTAGGGCGACACGTAGAGGTCGGCAGCTGAAAGCCAGGCCCACAACTCCTCCGAGCTGACGTACCGATCCACGAAGCGGACGTGGTGCCCGAGGCCCATCGTCGCGATCTCCTCCTTGAGCGACTCCCGATAGGCTTCGCCGGACGTACGGACGATTTCGGGATGGGTCGCCCCGAGGATCACGTAGAGCGCGTCTGGGGACGCCTCAATGGCTCTGGGCAAGGCTTCCAAGGCGAACTCGATGCCTTTGGACGGGCCAAGGAGCCCAAATGTGAGCAGAACGGTGCGGTTCTCCAGGCCATGTTCGGACCGAAACGAGACCCCGATGGACGGGTCACCGTCGGGTGTTCCGTGTGGGATCACATCCACCTTCGAAGCGGAGACCCCATACACATCGCTCAGCAGCTCGCGAGCGGTGAGAGTCATGACCACCAGCCGGTCTGAGCGCCGCGCCACAGCTTTGAGAGCCGCGAGATACGGCGGTTCCGGGCTGGGAAGCACGGTATGCAGCGTCGTTACGACGGGGGCGTGGGTCGCCTCCATCAGTTCCAGCACGTACGTGCCTTCAGGGCCGCCAAAGATGCCAAACTCGTGCTGGATGCAGAGCACGTCGGTAGACGATGCGTTCAGGTACTCCGCGGCAGCCGCGTAGTCGTCCTGTACGGGCTGGCGAATCTCAAACCCGACTTCGGGCAGACGCTCTGGGCCCGCATAGGAGTTGACCAGGGACAGCACGTCCGAGGTGTACCCAGGCCGGCCGACGCCAGCTCGAAGGTCGCGTGTGAACGTAGCGAGCCCACACGCTCGCGGCGGATAGGTGGAAGCAAAGGAGATATGCATCGGGAGTGTGTGCATGAAGGGGCCCCTGGAGGGAGCGCGGGGCGTCGCAAACCACTGCAACATGAAGGGAGTAGACTCCGGGAATTGTCGCCTAGTGTGAAGGAATCGGCCCCTGCATTCTTTTCAGGCGGCACCTCGCACCCGGCTGAGCGTTCTGCTGGCCGCCTGATTCGTATTCCCCTGACGAACACCCAGAGGCTTCACATCCGCCTCGCAGGGACTTGAGAGGCGTTTCCGTTCTTGGGGGCATCATTCCGCTCGTCCCGTGCCCGTACGCATCTCTACCGTCGAAAAAGGATCGCTCGCCGATGGCCTCGGCTGGGGGCCGGGGGACCAGATCCTGAGCGTAAGCGCCGCAGTCCTCACTGGGCCCGAGACAGATGAAAAGGAAAGAGATCGAGTTGCAGATATGGGCTACAACCCCTTAGCGCCATATGATCAACGGGTCATTGTTAGAGAACTGATTGAGGGCCAAAGAATGTTGC
>JBCBZH010000199.1:0-8199 GCA_039815415.1 Bacteroidota bacterium | reverse complement strand
CGACGTCGAGCTGCAGGCCAAGAAGTACGACCCGGAGGCGACGTTCATCCGCCACTGGCTGCCCGAGCTGGCGACGTTGCCTCCCGAGCTGGCGCGGGCTCCGTACCGCATGACGGGGGCTCAGCAGGCCCAGCATGGCGTCCGCATCGGAGAAGACTATCCCACGCCCGTCCTGGACTACTACCGGGTTACAGACCGGCTCCGCGATCGCTCGCGCAACGGGGCGCCTCAACGCTCACGGAACGGCAAGCGGCGGTAGGCGCCAGCTCGAGGTCTCTCCCTCGAGCTAGCGATTGAGGGTCAGGCGTCGATCCCGAGGCGTTCGAAGGCTTCGGCTTGCACGGCCGCCAGCTCGTCGGGAGACGATACAGGAAGAGACAGCACTGCCTGAGGCACGAGCAAGTCGTCAGCTACGGGGCGGAACTGAGCGGTCTCAGCATCGAGCACGGCGATTTCCAACGCAACCTCGCTCGGTACATCACCGACGCCAGCTCGAGTCTCGACGAGGCGTTGCAGCACCACGCCTTCGCGCCCGCGCTCCTGAGCGACTTCAGCCATCCGAGTGCGCTGGCTCTCCGTCAGCTCGTCGGCGACGAAGGCCGCCAAGCTCTCAGCGCCGTATTGAGCCACGTTCTCGGAGGGAACGACTCCGCAGTTGTAATCACCGGTTCCTCCGGTCAGCCACCACGCGATCGCCCCGATGCCGAGAGCAATGAGTGACCCCTCGCACAACCCAATTCCGAGATCTTCTCCGGCCACGCCGAGGAATATGATGAACCCCAGCACCAGCCCGTAGGCAGCAATGCCCATCCAGGGAAAGCTCTCGTCGGCCACGACCGGCATCACGTCGTAGGGCGTCTCGGCAGAGACAGGAATGGCCGCTGGAGCCACGGCCTGCGCCGAGGCCACAGTGGGCACGAGGATCATCAGGAGCAGAGCGAGGCCACGCATGGTATCCAGGGCTAGTTCATCAAGTGAGTGAGGGCTGCTGCCTGCGCAGCCTGGAGGTCATGCTCAGTGACGGGAACCGAGAGTACCGAGCTGGCGCCCAGTACATCCTCTGAAACCGGGCGGAGCTGCCCTGTCTCGGCATCCACCACCGAAACTTCCAGCGCATACTCGCCAGGCTCATCGCCCACGCCGGCTCGAGTCTCTACCAACCGCTGGAGCACCACGCCTTCGCGTCCCCGCTCCTGAGCCACCCCAGCCAGCGCCTGACGGTGTTCGGCCGTGAGATCATCCGTGGCGTACGCCACGAGAGCGTCCATGTCATACGCCATGCCGGGCGCCTTATCCGTGTCTGTTGCGCCAGACATGCAGTAGGCAAAGCCACCGCAGACCACGACCGTCCCGGCAAGCTTCAGAAGATCGTTGCCGATCTCGCTAAGGCCGTTCCCCGAAAGCACGTGGAAGAGAATGATGCCTCCAACAAGCATCGCCACCCCCAAACCGAGAAAAATGGCGACGGCATTCTCATCGGACGCGATGGGCAGAACGTCGAGCCCCTCAACCATGGGCACCTCCTCTGCAGGTGCCTGAAGCCCAGACGCGCTGGCGACGGCCTGCGCCGACGTGACGGTCGGAAGGAGAAAAATGAGTAAGCAGGCGAGAAACCGCATCGGGCTGGCGAGGGATCAGAGGGTGAAGGAGACCAACGCCTCGGCTCGGGCAGATGAGAGGCTGCCGACTATGGGAACAGACGCCACTGTTTGAGGCAAGAGCGTGCCGTTGTCGAGCTGTCGCAAGGCGCTGGTCTCGGCGTCTACCACGGCCACTTCCAACAGGACCTGCCCCATCGGCGCGCCCACGCCAGCCCGAGCCTCTGTGAGCCGCTGGAGGACCACACCGGCGCGACCGTCCTCGCGGGCGGTCTTTGCAAGGGCAGCCTGCTGCCTGAAAGAGAGTTGGTCGGCAGCGAATGCGGCGATGACTCGCGGGTCGTACGCCGCGCCCGACGCTACGTGAACGCGCTCAGGTACGGCCTCTGCATTCACGCAGACCACGGCTCCGGCGAGCACACCACACACGCCCGCCACCAGCAACGACTGGGTGAAGGTCACATCCTCCTGCGTTAGCCCGGTGACGATGACGCACGCAGCGACGCTCAACCCAACCGCAGCCGAACCCATGACGGTTGCGTCTGCAGCCACCGCAGGCACTACGTCCAAACGATCCTCGACCGGCGATTCCGGCACCCGCAGGGTCGGCGTCGAGCTGGCGATGCTCTGGGCCGGGGCGGCGGCAGAAACGAGAAGGGCGAGGCAAAGCGCGGTCCAGCGCATCGATTGAGAACCACATCTGTTTGGAACAGAACACGATACCCCCCCCACGCCCACTTAGCCTATCCCCTCTAGAGGGGAGGTCGCCAGCTCGATTGATGCAGGCCGACTCTTCAGCGCGCGGCCAGGTCTGCCAGTTCTTCAGACGTCAGTCCGAAGAGCGGCGGCGTCTCGATGCCCAGCAAGCCGAGCATGAGGTAGATCTGGCCCCGGTGGTGCGCCTCGTGCTCGGGCATCAGCCGCAGCCAGCTCGCCGCCCGCATCAGCGCGCCCGTCGGTGATCGCACTTTGCTTTGAAGGGTCTCCGGTGTGAGTGTCGCCAGCGCGTCGAGGGTCTCGCGGTGGAGCAGGTCGGCGAAGGCGAGGGTCGCGTCCAGCCCCTCGGCCAACTCCGGCCCGTGACCGGGATAGCGGCTCGGGCGGCCCAACGCCACCTCGGCGTAGACGAAGCGCTCGACGCCTGCGAGATGGCGGAGCAGGTCGCCAAAGGAGAACCGCCCTGGCGCTGGGGACCACTCGATCTGCTCGGGTGGCACACACGCAAACACACGGAGCGTCCGGGCGCGTTGGCGACTCAGGAGACGCAGAAAGGGCTCGATGCGGGAGATCTCCATCCGTCTCAGCCTACGTGCTCGAGAACTCCTGAGCCGTCTCAAGCTTTATGAGCAAGGCCTCAAGGCTATCGGCGAGTCGGGCCGCCTCTGTATCAGAGATTGGGACGGTCTCGGTATCAAGGCGTGCGGACTCCGCGTCGAGTTGGCGAAGAAGCGCAAGCCCAGCTTCTGTGATTGTGAGATGGACACGCCGCGCGTCGTGGTCGCAGGGCTTCTTGTGGACGAGGCCTTTTTGAATGAGGCGGTCTATAAGGCGCGGCGTGTCGCTGGCCCGCGTGATGAGACGCGCACGCAGGTCAGACGTGGAGAACGATCCCAGATCCTCTCCCGCCTCTGCAGCGGCTTCTTCTTGCCGCTTCCGACCTCGCAGCACGCGGAGCGCGTTGAACTGCTGCTGCGTAAGACCAAACGGCTCCGCAAAAGCCGTAGTGCGCTCCGTTACCGCGTCGGCAGCACGGAGAAGCGTCACACGGAGTCGGTGGGCGGCAGAGGTGTACATGTCAGACATACAGAAGAGAAGCAGCGCACCCCGACGTTACGCCGAGATCCGCTGCTCCCCCTTATAGAGACCCAACGAGAGTGTCTAGACGAGGACCGGGACCGGCTTGGCCAACGGGAAGTCAACCGGGAATTGAGCGGCGTTGTGGATGTAGTTGGAGAGGGTCTTAACCGAGATCAGGCCCACCAGCTCAACGAACGCGGTCTGATCGAACCCAGCTGCAAAGAAGGCATCGAGGAGAGCTGCGTCCGGGCGACCCTTGGTCTCCACGAAGGAGCGGGTGAGCTGCGTCAGAGTGCGGAGCATAGGATCCGCGATTGTGCCGGTGCGAAGGTCGAACGTCTCCTCCTCCGAGAACCCATTCATCTTCGCCAGCGCGGTGTGAGCAGAGAGGCAGTACGAACAGTCGTTGACCTCGCTGACGGCAAGGTAGATGGCCTGAACCTGGCGGTTCGAGAACGATCCGCTTTCAAGAGCCTGGGCGAACGCGAGGTTCGAGAGGAATGCCTGGGGCGCGTGGGCCTCGAAGGCGTAGAGATTGGGAAGCATGCCGAGCTTGCTCTGGATGCCTTCGAGCGTCTGACGTGCGTCGGAATCCGTGACGTCGGCGAGGATAGGAACGGTGAACTGAGCCATGAGATGAGCCGCTGAACGGTTATTGATGTTTAGACTTTAAAGTTTAGACATTAATTTGGCTCCCTCCACGCCACAACTTTCTTCACTTCGGCGATTCTGACTCTAAAAGGGCCGTAGTAGACTGTCGGGCGTCGCTCCGCCGGCCAGCTCGAGGCGCGTCCCTCGAGCTGGCGAGATCCGCCTACGCCGCGACCGGGGCCACGCCCAACTCCTGCCCCAGTTCGGCGAGCGCCTCCAGTGTCAGCGACTGCGGGCCGTCGGAGAGTGCGTTGTCGGGGTCGGGGTGCGCCTCCACGATCAGGCCATGCGCGCCCGCTGCGATGGCGGCACGGCACAGCGCGGGTACCCACCGCCGGAGCCCAGCCGCATGGCTCGGATCTACGATGATGGGCAGGTGGGTCCGCTCGCGGGCAACCACCACCGCCGAGAGATCCAGCGTGTTGCGCGTGGCCGTCTCGAAGGTGCGGATACCCCGCTCGCAGAGCATCACGCGCTCGTTGCCACCCGCCAGGATGTACTCCGCCGCCGCCAGCCATTCGTCGATGGACGACGACATGCCGCGCTTCAGGAGCACCGCCGTGCGCGTCTTGCCGACCTCCTTTAGAAGCTCGAAGTTTTGCATGTTGCGGGCGCCGATCTGGAGCACGTCGGCCTCGCGGGCCACGCCCTCCACATCGCGCGGGTGCAGCACCTCGGTGACGATGGGCAGGCCATTGGCGCGGCCCGCCTCGTGCATAATGCTGAGCCCCTCGAAGCCAAGGCCCTGGAAGTCGTACGGCAGTGTGCGGGGCTTGAAGCAGCCGCCGCGCAGCATCACGCCGCCCGCCTCGCGGACGCCCTTCGCGCTGGCGAAGATCTGGTCCCGGCTCTCCACCGAGCACGGCCCAGCAATCAGGATCGGCGGCTCGTTGCCGCCCACGCGGATGCCGCCGATCTCGATGACGGTGTCGTCCCGGTCGCCCCGGTCCACCAGCTTGGCGCGCTTGGCCTTCGGGCTGGCGGTGCCTTTGGTCGGGGCCGGACGAACGGGCGCCTCGCTCACCACGCCATCACCCGATACAAACGCCCCTTTCAGCGCCGCCCGCTGCGACTCCGCGCGGAAGATCGGGTAGGAGCCGAGCACGCGGAGCGAGCGCGTGATCTCCTCGGCGGCCTTCACCGCGCTGGCGACGGCGTCCTCGTGCATGCCACCCTCCAGGTCGACATAGAAGAGGTGCTCAAAGGGCGTCGTCGGGCTGGGGCGGCTCTCGAGCTTGGTGAGGTTGACGCCCGCCTCGGCGAAGGTGTTGAGCACCCGCGCCAGCGCGCCAGTCTCGTGGTGCGTGGAGAGCACGAGCGAGGTCTTGTGCGGCAGGCGCGGGTCCTGCGCGATGGGCTCGCGGGCCACTACCAGAAAGCGCGTGAAGTTGTCTTTCCGGTTGGCGACGTGCCGCTTGATGATGTGCAAGCCGTACAGCTCGGCGGCGTCCTCGCCTGCGATGGCCGCGCGGCGCGGGTCGCCCAGCTCGGCGATGTGCTTGGCCGCGCCCGCCGTGTCGGCCTCGGCGTCCACGTGCCCACCCCACTCGTCCAAGAAGAGGCTGCACTGGCGGATGGCCTGGGGGTGTGTCCCGATGCGTTCGATCTTGGAAAGCGGCACGTCTCCAACGCCGAGCAGGCAGTGCTCCACCTTCAGGATCTCCTCGCCCACGATGTGGAGGCCCGGCTCCATCAGCAGGTCGTACACGCCCGAGATCGGCCCGGCGGTCGTGTTCTCGACCGGCAGCACGGCCCGGTCGGCCCGGCCCTTCTTGAGAGCGTCGATGGCCCCGCCGAACGTGGTCGCGCCCTCGTAGCTCACCTCGGCGACCGCCGCGAAGTGGTGCCGCGCAGCGGAGTGGCTGTAGCAGCCCGCCACGCCCTGGTAGGCGATCCGCACCGCGCCGCTCTCCTCCCCCTTCTGGCGGATGGCCTGGAAGCGGACCGAGTGCCGAAGGATCTGGCGGTACAGCGTGGAGGCGAAGTAGCCGTCCACGCCCGCATCTTCGGCGAGCTGGTGGACACGAGAGAGGAGCGTCTGCTCGCGACCGGGATCGCGGATCGGGAGCGAGCCGTCGTCGGCCTTGACGGCGGCGACCTGGGTCACGAGTGCCTGCCGTTCCGCCAGCGCGTCGATCAGGCGGCGGTCGATGGCGTCGAGGTCAGAGCGGAGGGTGGAGAGGTCCGAAGGCGTGTCAGCCATGTCGGGAAACGGTGGAGCTACAAAAAAAGCCCGCCGGGGGCGGGCTCTGCGAGAGGGCTGGGATGATCGGTCAGACCATCAGCCGCCTCCGGCCCGCCGGACGCGCATAGCGGTACGCAGTTGCGTACCCACGGGTCGTAAATCGGGCGGCGGCGGCGATCAGCATGGGCGCAAGACTACGGGCTGGCGAGGCAGCTGGCAAGGCCTTTTTCCGGAAGGGCTTCCGGGCCTCGAGCTTGCGACTAGCGAAGCTTGTTCACACGGCGAGACATTAAGGCTGACCATGCTACTGGCAAAAACGAGATGACTCCAGCCCATATGTAGTATGGTGCAGTGTAAGAGACCCACATCGGCCATTCCGCTGCTAGGTGCGCACGGTGGAAACCGCGGAACTCAAAGTCGGCAGTGAATTCCCACGCAAAGGGTATGTGCTCCACCGTCAGCGCAACAACTCCGACGAAAGCACACCCACAGGCTGCTACGACAAGGCGAATACGAGTCTGGCGCCCTCGTTGATCGCGAATGCTCTTTCGCGCTGCCCTTGAGATCAGAATGACAATGACAATTGCGACCAACCCCGCATACGGCTGCAACGGGTTCGGAGTAAATACTGCAATGATTGGCAGTGAGGAGATTCTGGCAGACCGGAAGGTTGTGCATTGAGTATAGGCTGCGCTCGCTAGCCCGACGCCGAACCCCTCACCCTGTCCCTCTCCCGCGGGGAGAGGGGACGCCGTAGGGTGCGCCGCCGCTCTCGAGCTAGCGATGAACCGTGGAGCCGCTATCGGCACATCGACTCGCCAGCTCGGAGCGGACAGTCCCGAGAAAACTGGAGGAGCCGGAGACAGCCATCGGGCTGGCGAAGCTACGCGGAGGCGAGGCACAGTCTCCACTCCCACACCTTTGTCATCCTGAGCGAGCGGAGCGAGTCGAAGGATCTCTGCCGAGCACAGCGCCAGCTCGAGCTGGGGATCCGTGGTGCCATCCGGAGATCCTTCGACTGCGCCCTGCGGGCTCCGCTCAGGATGACACTCCTTGGACACGACATTGCCAGCTCGACGCCTCATGGTCGAGCTGGCGACGGGCACGGACCTGCGCGTGTTCAGGAAGGGTGCAAGGTCGTATCTAGACGGTTCGCGTCCCGAAGCCACGATGCGTTTCCTACTTGCAGTTTGCTTCCTCGGCCTCTCGGCGTGCGACCTCCTTGAAGGTAGCAGCCCAGCTCCTGGAACCTTCACGGCTCGGGTGTCAGCCACCGATGGCTACTCGTTGCGCGGGGACGCGACCGTGGTTGTGGACACATTTGGGCTGGACGTAAAGATGCCGCGGACCGCCATCCACCTCGATGGTGACGATGGCTTTATCGCAGTTGTCATCAATGGACGTCTCCCAGAAACGCTCGAGGGAGGCCGCTACGATCTAGTGGATTCGTCTGATGGGACCCCATACATCTACGTAGACGCAAGCCCCGGAGGGTTTTCGACACTTCGCGGAACGCTCCAGATCACCTCCGCTACGGCAGACGGAATTGCGGGGTCATTCAGCGCGCACATGCGTGGACCTGCAAGTTTCTCTAATCCGACGGTACCGAGGGCCCAAGCCTCTGGCAAGTTCCACGCTACCCTTCCCTCTTCGCACTAGAGGATTCGGGGTTGAGCACTGCCAAACTGTGATATCAGCCGTTCAACACCACAAGAATCGAGTGGTAGATCCACCATGTTTCGTCATCCTGAGCGACCAGCGAAGGATCTAGTCGGATTCAGCGTCACGCCCGTTCAGAGCATTGCGTTGAAGCCAACAAGATTCTTCGCTCCGCTCAGAGGCTGTTTGGGACGAGCCCCCTGGTGAACGCCCGCCAGGATCTTGTGGAGTTCCACCTTCACAAGACAAGCCATGCGAGCACGACGCTACGGCTCCGACCTGACGGACGCCCAATGGAAAGCTATCGCT
>JBCBZH010000218.1:0-7660 GCA_039815415.1 Bacteroidota bacterium | reverse complement strand
TTGTGATTGCGCCTGATGTCAAGCTGCTGGCCATCGGCAGGTTGTCTTCCTACCGCCTCTCATTCGCCAGCTCGACACGGGTTTGGGTCGAGCTGGCGATGCGTCGTCGCAGCTAGGCCTCTGGTTTCCACCGGGCAGCGTCCTCTACCCGTCCCCATGCCTCGTACATGGCTGCGATGCGCTCGCGAGAGAGGCCCACAAACGAGTGGTCGTCCCCGAACCCCTCCACGATCTCCGCGTGCGTGCGGAGCAGGACCGGTTCGGCTTCGGAGTAGCGGCCTGACTCAGCCAGCGCCCCGGCCCACTTGCTCTCGAAGATGGCCGTCGCCGGGTGCCCGTCGGGATGGAGGCTCTTCATGAGCGAGATGGCCTCGCGGTAGAGTGGCTCGGCCTCCTGCGGGCGTCCGTCCTTCTGCAGCACGTCCGCGAGGTTGTTGTGCCCGATGGCGACGTACATGTGCTGGGTCCCCAGCTCGTTCTTGAGCCGGTCCAGGGCCTCGCGGTAAATCGGCTCGGCGTCGGCGTAGCGGTCCTGACTGGTGAGCGTCAGCGCGAGGTTGTTAAGCGTCACTGCGATAGAAGGGTGGTTGGCATCGAGGTGCTCGCGCCGGAGTGCGAGGGCCTCGCCGTGCGCGTCCTCGGCTTCTGCAAAGCGCTCGGTGTCCATGTACAGGTTGCCAAGCGTGTTGAGCGTAGCCGCCGTGTGGAGCGGAGGACCGAGCTGGCGACGGGTGGCGAGTGCCGATTGCAGAAGTCCCTCCGCTTCGCCCTGGTCTTTCTCCTGATACGCCAGCGTGACGGCGAGAAAGTGCTGGCTCTCCGCCGTGCCCGTGTGATCCGTTCCGAGGGCGTCGAGGCGAATCTCCAGCGCCTCCCGCAGATGGCCTTCCGCCCGCTCGTACTCACCGCGCTCGTGCCAGTGGCGCCCCAGCGCACTCAACGAGCTGGCGACCTCCGGGTGGTCGGGGCCGAGGTGACTGCGACGAATCTCCAGCGCGTGGGTGAGCAGCGAGTCGGCGTCGTCGAAGAGGCTCAGGTTGGTGTACACCAGCCCGAGGCGCTCGAGCAGGGTGCCCTGGATCTCTGGCTCGTCCGCCAGCTCGCGCTCGACGCGCTCGGTGCCGCGTGCGAGGATCGTGCGAGCGGTCAGCGTGTCGCCCCGGATTGCCTCTGTAGAGAGGGGATTGGAGAGGTCAAACAGGGTCTCGAGGAAGCCTGCGATGCGGTCCGAGGTCTCTGCTTCGGTGCGTGCCCGGTCTCGCTCCTGGGCCGCCATACGTGCCTGCCATGTGGTTCCCACCAGTCCGAGCAGCAGCGTCGCTACCACGAGCGCCGTCGCACCCACGCCCACCGGGTGTCTTCGCACGAACGACCCCATCCGGTAGCCCACCGTAGCGGGGCGTGCCGCAATCGGCAGCCCTTCGAGATGGCGACGGAGGTCATCCGCGAGGGCCGAGGCGGAGGCGTACCGCGCAGTGGGCTCCTTCCGCATCGCGGTCTCCACGATGGTGTCGAGGTCGCCCCGGAGCCGTCGGCGCCGTGGGCCTGGCGCCACCGATGAGGGAGCGACCACTGCCGTGTCACAGACGGTTCGTTCTACTGCCGATGGCGGATCGTTCCGGCCGATCTCGTAGGGGCGCTGGTCGGTCAGCAGCTCGTAGAGCACCACGCCGAGGGCATAGACATCTGCCGCCGTAGTAATGCCCGCCTCATCGGGTCGGATCTGTTCCGGTGCGGCATACTCCGGCGTCATCAACGTCCCCGTCCGAGTCAGGTCGGAGGCCTCCTCGCCATCGAGCAGCTTGGCGATGCCGAAGTCGAGGAGCTTCACTGTGGCACGCCCGGCGTCGTCCTCCGTCACGAGAATGTTGGAGGGTTTGAGGTCGCGGTGGACCACGAGGTGCCGGTGGGCGTGGGCTACCGCATCGCAGACGGAGGCGAAGAGCGCAAGACGCTCTCGGAGCCGGAGGTCGCGTTGGCGAACGTAGTGGGTAAACGGCTCGCCATCCACCAACTCCATCGCGAAGTAGGGCTGGCCGTCCTCCGAAAGACCACCGTCGATGAGCCGGGCGATGTGAGGATGGCTGAGGCGGGCCAGCACGCTCCGTTCCTGCTCGAACCGGCGCACCAGCGCGTCTGGGGCAATGCCGCGTCCGACTAGTTTGAGCGCCACCGTCTGGTGGTAGAGGCCATCGTCGCGTTCGGCGCGGTAGACCACGCCCATGCCGCCCTCGCCGAGCCGGTCGCTCAGGCGCCAGGGCCCAATGCGGCGCCCTGCGTAGGCATCCGGCGCCTCTGCGAGGAACGGCGCGCTGCGTTCGGCTGCTGGGTCCGAGAGGAAGTCACTCTCCGCCAGCTCGTCCTCTGCGGCCAGCAGGGCCGCGAGGTCCGCCCGGAGGGCCGGGTCGGGGCAGGCCGTGGTCAGCCAGGCGTCGCGCTCAGAGGCGGGGATGTCGCGCCCAGCGTCCAGGAGGCGGCGCAGCTCAGTCCAGCGGGAGAGATCAGTCATGTCGGAGGAGAGGGACTCTGACATACGGAAAGCTGGATGCGGAGGGGCCGGAGCCAGGATAGAGCGTCAGACGTCGGTTTGTAGCTCGTGGTAGAGCCACGTCCGGGCATCTTGCCAGTCGCGCTTGACGGTTCGGGCGCTGATGTCGAGCGCTTCGGCGGTTTCCTCGACCGAGAGGCCACCGAAGAACCTGCACTCCACCACGCGCGCCGTCCGTTTGTCCACCCGCGCGAGACGCTCCAGCGCTTCGTGGATGCCCAGGATCTCATCCGCTCGATGGTCTGCCAATGGCGCATCGAAACGTCCAAAGTCCACAGAGACCCGGTTCTGAGGTCGCTTCTGTGCCTGGCGCGCCCGCGCTCGGTCCACGAGCACCTGGCGCATTGCTCGACTGGCGGCGCCGAAGAAATGTGCCCGGCTGGACGCCGGAGCCTGGGACGAGCTGGCGAGGCGGTCGTAGGCCTCGTGCACCAGCTCGGTGGTGCGGATCGTCGGGGCAGCGTTGCGACGGAGGTGGCGGTGGGCCACGTCGCGCAGCTCGTCGTAGACAAGAGGCACGAGCTGGTCGATGAGGTCGGGAGCGTCGGCCTGGTCGGCGAGGAGCTGGGTGACAGCGCCGGGTGGAGTGGGTGGACTCATGGTGGGGTGACGGACTGTTCATGAGTACGGATTTCAGGGAAATGACCTGTCATGCGCTGGGCGTGGCCCGCGGCGAGAACGGAATCCGTACGTGGATGCCCGGACCACTAGAACACCCACTCCCCGAGCCCATGCGTAGCCTTTCCATTCTCCTCAGTACTGTCTTTCTGCTGTCCCTCTGGCCGACCCGTGCCGAGGCTCAGTTGGGCCGACTCGTGAATCGCGCCCAGCGGGCTGCCGAGCGGACCGTCAACCGTGCCGCCGACCGTACCGCCGAGCAGGCCACACAGTCGGCGGTCAACAACGCCATTCCTGGTCGCTCCGAGGCGGTCGAGGCCGCTCGTCAGCTCGTCCGGGTTCGAGCTGGCGCAGATGGCATCTTCGACCCGCCAGGCCACGGGTTCGACTTCAGCTACATCACGACCTGGCCTGATGAGGGGCCAACGCTTCTCGCGGAGGTGGAGGCCATCGAGGCCCGCTACCCGGAGTGGCAAGAGCCCATGCGCGTTCTCGGCGAGCGGTTCGGCCCTGAGTGGCACCACGTCCAGAGTGGTCTTCTCGACCTGGGCGTACAGGCACACGAGTACGGCGACGGTACCAACGCTAGCTCGGCGTTCCGCTTCTTCGCTGAGGGTATGCAGAAGGTGGACCAGTTCCGTACCGATGCAGCCGAACGGTCTCTCGCCGAGGCCGATATGATGTTCCGACTGCTCAATGAGCGGTTCCAGATCGGCGAGATCCGAGAGGATGAGGCGATCCAGGTGAAGCACCAGCTGGAGTTGGGCCACCAGTTTGATCCCGGGAACACCGCCGTCAACGCCCGGCTGGCGACCGTCGATGCCGAGATCGACGCGGTGCGGCAGGGCGTACAGGACGAGATCGGAGAGGCCGAGTGGCCGCACGGCACCACGAATGCACCCTGGCAGCTCGAGGATGACGCGCTGGCGTACTTCCGCGCGCACGCCGAGTGGGGGGGCAAGGACGATGTAGAGGTGCTCGCGGTCGTCGTGCTGGACGACTGGCAGATCGCGGAGCGCAACGTGCTCGGTCAGGTCACGCAGTGGCGCCTGCCGGTGGTGGTCGCCGCCTCGAAGCCGGTCTGGACCGAGCTGGGCGCGGCCCGTGCCTTCGAGCTGAGCGTGCTCGCCAACCCTGGACTGCCCGCCCCAAAGGAGCCTCCGTTCTGGGGCTACTGGGTCGGCGACAGCTTCCTCATCAACCTCGACAAGGTCCCGAACCAATAGCCTCCTAATCCCATGACGTGCGTTTCCCTCTTTCGCTCCGCTCTTCTGGCTTTCTGTGTGCTTCTCACAGCCTGCGGCTCCGACGCCGATGCTGCGCAGGATGCCACGCCCGATCCTGGGCCTGAATCGGTCACCGAAGACGCTTCCTCAGAAGTCGCCAGCTCGACCGATCCGATGCCCGCTGCTGCTCCCGCGCTGCCCGGCCTCGCGCCTGGCGACGTGTCGCCCAATGATCCCATCCCAGCCCGTGAGCTTCGGGACGCCGTGATGGCGTTGATTGGCCAGACCGTGACGGTGCAGGGCGAGGCCGCCAGCGCGTTCAGTCCGCGCGGACCCGCCATTCGCATGTCGGCAAACCCTGGCAACGTGGATGCGCCGTTTGTCGAGTGCGTCTTTCCTTCAGAAGCCGAGGGCTCGTTGCCGAGTGGGGAGGCGATCGTGCGCGGAACCGTTGGACCGCCCAACCTAGCCGGGCAGCAGAAGCTCACCATGACCGACTGCGTCGTCGTCGAGACGGCTTCGGAGGCCATGTCCGTCTCGGATCTCGCCGACCGAATCGCCGGCTGGGTTGGAACCGAGGTCGCCATCGTCGGAACGTACAATGGGGCGACCACCTCGTCGCTTCGCGATGGCGATGTGGTCGATCTCCGAGTGCAAGACGACGGGACCGAAGGCGTCGCCGAGCAGGTCGCCCGGTGCCAGATGCCCGCCGGGAGCACCGCACCCGAGATTGCCGACCGGCAGAGCGTCATCTTCCAGGGCACCATCGGAGGCGACTCCATGTTCTGGGGAGCCGACAAGGCTGTTCTTCTGTCCGAGTGTACCCCCGTAAATCGCTGAACGGTTGCGTCTCGCTCTCGTTCGCCGCGATGGCCAGCCCGGCCATCGCGGCGTAGTGGGTGCGGCCCCTCTCCGTCTCCCGAGACCTTGGGCGGTTCGAACGTGGTTTATACCTCGCCCGGACGAACAAACCTGTAGCGTTCGGTTTCCTCCACGCCTGTCAGAACCTCCACGATGCCGCCGCATTCGCGGCAAGACAGGATGACCCGCGCCGGCCGTGGGTGGGTTCCGAATACGAACCGGAGACGCGAGATGGCGCTGTATTCGCGACGGACTCGGACGCCAGAGGCCCCTTGGCATGAGCACGGTTGCCGCTTGGACAACGGGGCTACGGCAGGGCGCTCAGCGGCTCGAGCAAGGCGCGCGCGTGAGCGCGCACGGATCACCTCGAGATTGGCGTCTCGGCGTTCCTCCTCGGAGGCGGCGCGAGCCGCGGTCCAGCGCTCAACGGCGCGGTCCAGCGACCACCGGCCTCCGCCCCAGACTGCGAACACTGTGAGCAGAGCCAGAACAAGTGCGGAGAATGCGAACGACTGGTTCGCCAGCAGCAGGGTATCGGGCCAGTGAACGATGAATGTGGCAGCGAGCAGAATCGGGAGCTGAATCAAGGCTGCGACCCGCGTAAAGGCCCCCGCAGCGAGCAGTAGCCCGCCAGCTACGTGCGCCATGCCCACGTAATACGCAGCAAGCATGGACGAAAACACACCGGTATCGTTCGCTAGCGCAAAGAAGGCGTCGACGTCATTCAGAAACACAACGCCTCGGAAGAACAGGCCAACGCCCAGGTACAGGCGAATGAGGCCAATGGCAAGATCACGGCGGTCATCGGCCCAAGCAGAGAGGGAGTCGAGCATGGCGTTCTGTTGATATTCAGTAATTATTGAAAGATCTGGATGAGCCATAGGTTCCGAGCCACGTAGAGAACCCCGAGCGACAGGGGCCGAGTCGAGGTACTCGCGACGAAATCCAGGGCGTCCTTGTGCGCGTTCACGGCTTCCGTGAAGCTGTCGGAGTTGATGTGCAGAGTGTGCTGAGCGTGTTGGGGAAGGTGGAACTGTGGAGTGGAGGCTCGAGCTGACCGTGTGTCGCCAGCTCGACGTGGATTGTATGCGGCATGTCTACCAATGTGGACGGTCAAGATGGCCGATTCTTGCAATAGGAGGCCGTTCGGGTCCAGGAACAGCCATTGCAAGGGGAGATGTGACCCGAGCCGTTGCACCTGCGGCTGAGAGGTAATTCCGCCACTTTCTCTCCCGATCCCATGACCCGATCGATTCTATTCTCTACTGCGCTGGCGGCGCTCGTTGCTCTAAGTGGGTGCGCCGACTACGGCGGCTACTATGGCGATTACCGTCCGGCCAGCTACCCTGGGGGGACCTACGACAACGGCCACTATGACAATGGCCGGGACTACCGGACGTCGAGCTACTACCGGAGCGTGGAGCGCGATGCCCGTGCGTATGTCAATTACCTCGACCGTCACCTTCGCATCTCCAACCGCGAGGAGCGCGAGATCCGTCGGCTGATCATCAACCGGACCTACCGCCTGTTGGAGCGGACCCGGTACAGCCGCCACGGTGCGGTGTATCCATTCCCACGGTGGGATGGGCGTGCACGCGGCTTCTGGAATCGGATCGACCGCGACATCGATCGCATTCTCGACCGGCGCTACCGCGAACCGTATCGCTATCTCAACCGCTACGGCTCGGACCGGTACTTCGACTACTACCGCTACCGCCGCTACGACCGCCACCGCGGCTGGTATGACTACCGCCGGTATGACCGCCGGGACCGTCGCTACAACGACCGGTATGACCGGCGCCGGGATGATGGCGAGCGCCGTGCCCGCGAGCGCCGTCGCGACCAGCGGGACAACGCGGAGCGCCGCCAGGACCGTCGAGAAGATCGCCGGGACCGCCGCGCAGACCGCCGCGCAGACCGCCGCGATGACCGTCAGGACCGCCGCGCAGATCGCCGGGACGACCGCCGAGATCGTAGAGCGGACCGTCGCGACGACCAGCGTGACCGTCGAGCAGATCGTCGAGACAATCGACAGGATCGGCGTGCCGACCGTCGTGACAACCAGCGTGACCGTCGTGCCGACCGGCGTGACAACCGTCAGGACCGCCGCGCGGATCGCCGAGACAACCGCCAGAACCGTCAAGCGGATCGGCGTCAGGACCGGCGGGAGAACAGCCGGGCTCAGACTCGCCGTCAGTCCCAGCGCGAGAACGCCCGGCGAAGCAGCCGCTCATCGACCGAGAACAGCAATCGCCCTCGGCGCCGCGGGAACAACAACTAGATCCTCATCGCCAGCTCGAGCCGAGGATCGGCACGCGCTATCTGGCGACTCAGGAGGGGCCGGGGCCGTAACCCCGGCCCCTTCACTGTTCTGAGGCGTCGGTCAGGCGCTCGCCAGCGTCCAGCG
>JBCBZH010000273.1:0-5737 GCA_039815415.1 Bacteroidota bacterium | reverse complement strand
CTAGCAACTTCAGCCGACAAGGGGCGCACCGTGGAGCCTCTCGAGCTGCCGACGCCTCCTTCCCACTTGCGTCACACGCCGACGATCTCGAACGTCGAGCCCTCGACTGGGCGCTTCTCGACCTCAATTCGAACTGGGAATGCGTTCTTCAGCTCGTCGAGGTGGGTGATGACGAGGATCTTGTCGAAGTCGTCCTGGATGGCCTGGATGGCCTGGATGAGACTCTGGAGGCCTTCCTTGTCCTGAGTTCCAAAGCCCTCGTCGATCACGAGAGTCCGGATGCGCGTGCCGGATCGCTCGGCGAGCATTTGGCTGAGCGCGATGCGGAGAGCAAAGTTGACCCGGAAGGCCTCGCCCCCGGAGAAGGTCTCGTACGCTCGAGCGACGCCCTGCGCGTCGGTGATCTTGATGTCGAGCGTCTCCTTGGTGCCTCCCGCCTTCTTGTCTTTCAGGGTTTCAAGCACGACGCGCGTGCGCCCGCCGCTCAGACGCTCCAGCAGGGCGTTGGCCCGCTCTTCCACCTCGGGGAGGGTCTCCTCCACGATCAGCGATGGAATCCCGTTGCGCCCGAAGGCGCGCTTAAGATGGTTGTACAGCGCGCGGTCCTTCTTGGTCACCTTCAGATCCGCGCGCACCTGCTTGAGCGCCTTGCGGTCTCGCGCTGCCCGCTCGAGCCGTTCCGCCAGCGCGCCGCGACGCGTCTGCGCCTCACTGAGCGTCTTCCGTGCCACATCTCGCTCCTCCTGAACGAGCTGGCGACGATCGACCAGCGCCCCGCGACCTGTCAGAGTCTCCGTCAGCGCGTTGAGCGCATCGGTCCGCTGGCTACGTTCCTCACGAATCTGCTTCGACTCGTCGGCGAGCGCAGACCGCCTCTCAGTCCAGTCAGCCTGATTGCGGCGAGCATCGAGGAGGCGGGAGAGCGCGCGGGGAGCGTCAGCGAGGGCGGCGAGTGCCGTGGTCGCCACCTCGTGCGCTTTAGCGTCGTAGCCGACGGCGCGGACTTGGTCTTCCAGCGCGTTCAGCCGCCCCCGAAGCGGTTGGGCAAACGCTCCGATGGAGAGCGTCTCTCGTAGCGTCACCAGCTCAGCCTCCTTGCGGGTGATCTCTGCCTGTGACTGAGCCACGCGCTCATGTAGCATCTCTACGGACCGGAGCTGCTCTTTCCAATGAGACTCGAGCGCGGCCTCCTGCTTCACCGCCTCGTACCGCCCGGTGTCCAGTGGATTCGCCTCGAGGGTGTCTGACAGCTCCGTCCGTCGAGCGCGCAGCTCCGACGAAAACGCCTGCGTCTTGAGGACGGTCTCGAGCTGACGGGCCTCCTCCGTGAGTGCCTGGAGGCGCTCTTGCGCCTGCTCCCGCTGTGTTGTGCGCTCCACGAGCGCCGCAAGCTGGGCTTCCGCAGCCGCCCCCGCCTCTACAGCCGGACGCAGCTCCAGGTACCGATGGCGTAGGGCATCCCGTCGGGAGACATCGGCGTCTCGCTCGGCGACGAGGGCTGCAGAACGCTCCCGGAGGGTCGCCAGCTCGGTGGCATAGGTGGCCTCCACCTGTTTCCGGTGGTCGTCTGTGAGCGGAGTTCCACACGTTGGGCAGGTCTCCTCGTCCGTGGTTCGAATGCGGTCGATTCGATTCTGTGTGGCGTCGGTATCGGCAGTGATGCGAGCGAGGGCGTCGTCGTGCGACTGTACCCGCGCGCTCGCCTGGGATCCGTCCTCACGAACCCGTTCCTGTTCTGCCGCTGCGTCGGCTCCGGTCTGGATGGTCGCCTGCAACGCGCTGGCGTCGGCCTCGGGCACCGACAGGAGACTGTCACGGGTCTCCCGGATTTGCTCGCTCAGCCCAGCCAGCTTGCCCTGCAAGTGTCCAGCATCGGCAGACAATCGCTTGTCGATGCTATCGATCTGAGCCGTGGCCTGCCCACGCATCTGCCGGATCGACTCGAGACGCGCCAGCTCGGCAGCGGCCTTCCGGGAGGCCTCGAGCTTGCGTTCAGCTCCCTTCTGGTCCTCCACGCGACGCCGGTCGTCCACGACCCGCTCTCGCAAGGCCCGAAGATCGCTCTCCTGACGGGCGATCCGGGTCTCTACGTCTGCAGTCTGCTTCTGGAGATCCAACCGCAGCGTGTGCAGCTGCTGGTCGAGCCCCCGCGCCAGCGTGGCTTTCTCATCCCAGGCGCTGCGCTCCACGTGCAGGGCCTCATACAGTGCATGATCAGCTTCGATGGCGTCAGCGCGAGCAACGAGTGTCTCAGCGTCCGCGATCCGCTCCGCAAGTGCAGAGGTGTCTCGGTCGATGCGAGTCGCACGGTCGTCCAGAGACGCTAGCGCGTCGCGGTGCGCCTGGGCCTCCCGCTGCAACGCCTCAAAGGCCGCCAGCTTCTCTCCGAGCTGCGCGTCCTCTGCTGTCTTCTCCGCCAGCTCGACGTTCAGTCGTTCGATGTCGGTATCGAGGTTCGCGAGGCTCGCGGTCCAGTCGTCAACCGGACCGAGGGCTTCGCTCAGGCGTTCGGCCTCTGCCTCCAGCCGGGAGGCCTTCTCGCGCAGACCCGACCATCGGCGGCCCGCAGCGGCAGCGAGGCGGTCGTACCGGTCCAGCCCCAGGATCTTGCCCAGGATCTCCTTGCGCTCGTTGGGCTTCTTCTTGGTGAACTCGTCACTGCGCCCCTGGAGGAGAAATGTCGAGTTGATGAAGGTCTCGTAGTCGATACCCATCCGCTCGTCGATGACGGCCTGGGTGGCGCGGATGCTTTCTGCCGTCAGCGGCTGCCAGGCATCCTCGCCTTCACGTACCTGCAACTCGAGACCCGGCTTGGAGGTCTTGCCACTCGCCGACTGCGTGTAGCTCCGCACGACGCGGTACACTTCGCCGTCGAGATCGAGTTGGAGATCCACGGACATCTCCCGTGCCCCCACCCGAAGCAGCTCCTCGTCGGGTTTTCGAGCATCCGAGGACTTCCGGGCCTCGCCCCAGATGGCCCAGGTAATCGCATCCAGCAGCGCGCTCTTGCCCTGCCCATTGCCACCCGATAGGCACGCGATGTGAAACGTGCCGAAGTCCAGCGGCGGAGCCGCCTCGCCGTAGGAGAGGAAGTTGCGGAGCTGAAGCCGGAGCGGGACCATGTGCAAGGAGCGGGCCGCGCGGAAGGTACCGGCGGCAGGTGTCGTCCGTCCGTCAGACCGTGACGGGGCCGTCAAATGGGCTCGCCAGCTCGATGGGGTCCGCACGACGAGCTGGCGGAACCTATCCGGAGACGGCTGTTCCTGCCCCCCTGATCACTCCAATGGTGCCTCGCCCTCTTCAGGGCCGCCCTCCTGCCACGCATTGAACTTGTCCACGACGGCCTCCTGCATACCGGGTGTGATCGTCCGCACCACGTCCCACAGCTCCGGTGCAATGGCTTCGATGGGTCGGTAGAGCAACGAGGCCTCGCGAGTCTCTTCGGCGATGAGAACGGGGCCTCCGCCCGGAATGGGAGCCACAGCGGCGGCAAGAAGCACCACGCTGAGCCCAAACGCCGCGCGGAGTCCCCCCACAGCGCCCCCTCCGAGCTTGTCTAGCGCTCCCAGCTTGATCGCCTCGAGGGTCTTGCGAACGACGTGCGCGACCGCCATCAGGCCAGCCACGACAGCTCCGAACGTCACGATGAAGCCGATGACCGGAGCGGTCCGCTCGCTCGTCCCCAGGCTGGCCGAGATCGCCAGCCCGATGGGCGTCATCAACGCGGTCCCTATGACAAACGCGACCACCCAGCCTACCGTCCCGACGAGCTGGAGCAGCGCTCCAGTCCGCATTCCCCGCCACACGCCGATGCCCAGAACAGCAGCCAGAAACAGGTCGAGAGATCCCATAGCAAGCGCCTGTGAAGTCGGGCTGGCGCTAGGCTCCGAGCGCGGTCCGAACGGCCACCTGAACCCGGGATCCGTCGGCCTTGCCTTTCAACTCGCCCATGGCTGCGCCCATGACGCGCCCCATGTCCTGCATCGAGCTGGCGCCGACGCGCTCGACGATTGCCTGGACCGCCTCGCGGATCTCGTCGTCCGTGAGCTGGGTGGGCAGGTAGCTCTCGATGACCGCCAGCTCGTTGGCCTCCTGGTCCGCCAGATCGGGCCGATCTGCAGAGGTGTACTGCGCGATGGCGTCGCGGCGCTGCTTGGCCTGCTTGGTCAGAATCCCCAGCACGTCCTCCTCGGTCACCGGCTGGGCTCCGGCGGCCTTCTCCTTCTCGGTGATCGCGGCTTGCACCATGCGGATGGTGTCTCGGCGCACGAGGTCTTTCGCGCGCATGGCGTCCTTGAGGTCCTGGCTGAGTCGATCCTTGAGCATGGGTGGCGCTGGCAATGCCTGAAGGTACGGGCGTCTCCGCGCTCCATGCCCACGAGCCGGCGACCAGCGCTACCGCAGCACGAACCGCAGAGCGAGCACGCCAATGCCAGCCTGCATGGCACCGAGGGCGACGCCCGACCTCCGATCCAGCCTCAGGGCCTCCTGGCGGAGCGTTTCGTCCCCTCGCTGCAGGCTCTCGGGGTCGCGATAGCGGTCATCCAGCTCATCGGCCTCGAACTTGTAGTACACCGCGACAGCCCCCGCCGCGAGCGTCGCCGCGCCGATGCCGATGTCGATCAGCGTGCGTCTGCGCGCAGCCCGTCGCGTGGCGAAGGTCTGCACCATGGGCTCCACGCGCACGCCCGCCTCTGGAGCCAGATCGATGCGAAGCAGCTCTGTGGGTTCCATCGCGCGTTGTTGAGACACGTACCCGTCCAGCTCAGCCACCAGCTCAGCCAGCGTCCCCTCTGGCAGATCCACTGTCACAGGTGCGACACCCAGCGCGCGAGCGCTCCCATCGGCGGCGAGGAGTGTGAGCTCGGCACCCACAGGATTCGTCTCAATCCGAGTGCGGATCGGAAGCGCCATCGAAAGCCGAAGGGTGTCGCCCTCCACCAGCTCGACGCGCGCCGAGTCGATTCGCGGATTCCAAGCGTCAATCTCATCCACCAGCCAGACCTCGTGCTCCCCAGCATTCAGGGTGACAGGATCGCCCGGCGTGCCCACCTCCGCTCCGTCAACTACGACAAGCCCCTCCCGTGCCTCCACAATGAGTGTGGACACAGGCTGCGCCTGCGCGCTGGCGAGTCCCAACAGCACGAGCAGAAGTCCCTTCATGAGTTCGGCCGGACGGTTCGATACGCAACGACATGGCGGGGCTCTGTGGCGACGATCAGGAGGTCACCTGCCACCGTTAGATCCGTTTTGATTCGTCCTCGGGCCTGGGTTTCCCAGACCACCGCGCCGGTGTCCAGATCCAGCGCCAAGAGGGCTCGCGCCATCGTGCCGATGTAGACAACGTTGTCGCCTGCAGCGGGGCGGGCCCGCACCACGCCCTCGACCTGGGTCCGCCAGCGTTCAGCTCCGGTGTCCAGATCCAGCGCGAAGACGCCTCCCGTAGAGGTCCCCACGATGACCTGATCTCCAACGATGAGAGGCGCTCCTACACGAACCGCCTCCCCGAGAGAGATTCGCCACGCCATCTCGCCGGTGGCTGCCACCAGCGCAACGAGAGATCCGCGCGTGGTCGGCACCAGCACGCGTCCTTGCCCCGCCAGCATGGACGTGTATACGGGCTCCTCGACGCTGGCGCTCCACAACTGCGTTCCCGTCGCTGCCGTCCGGGCGACGACATCGCCCCGATCATTCGCCAGCACGACCGTGCCTCCGACGGGCAGCGGGCTGGCGCGGT